>CAZSTV010000117.1:0-5718 GCA_964609665.1 uncultured Acidimicrobiaceae bacterium | reverse complement strand
CGCTAGATCCGGGGCGGGTCGACCGCAATTCGCATACGGCCCTTCGGTCTCGGCACCGTTTCGAGCAGGGCCGCAAGCTGCTCAGCGTCGTCGGCTCGAAGTAGGTAGCGGCCATCGGCTCGCGGCCCCATCACCATCGCCGGCGGCACCGTCGCAGCAGCGGCGGCTCCCAACTCGACGGCATACTCATCGGCCGCGGCCCCGCTGATCTCGGCGATCGCACCGTGTGGCGGGAACCCAAGCGTCGCCCGCAGCGCCCGCTCCTCATCGACCATGCGGCCTGGATCGGCTCGCATTGCGGCCTGCAGCGCCCGGTGTTCCGGTGACCGGGTCTGAACGAGTACTCGCGACGCGGCCCGGCGCCCGCCGACCATTCTGGCGGCCCGGACCAGCAACCACATTGCCTGCTCGGCGGCCCGATACCGGGGTGCGTGCAACTCCTGGTCAAAGTCCAAGAAGACCACCACATCGGCCTCGGTGGCGGTGTGCAATGCCGCCTCGGTCCCAAGTATCAACCCTGGCCGCTCGGCCTGGTGCTCGCGCTGTCTTCCACCCCGACCGCCACCCGGCTTTTCCTGACGGTCGGTGCCTTTCGCTCCCCTGCCTGCATCTGAGGACACCTCCGAGACCGGTCGCCCCACCAGCGCCGTCAGCTCCTCGGCCGCTCGGGTCACACCAAGCCTGATCCGCTTCAGCGTTGTGCCGGTGCATGCGGCGCAGACAAGTGGCCGTGTCTCTCCGGTACGGGGCGAGACGAGCTGGCCGTCAACCTCAATCATGAGGAACTCGCCGTCCTCGGTCCGGATCAGTTCGCCGCAGGACCCGCACGCCAGCATCTGGGCCCGGCCTTTGCGGTTGAGGATGGCAACGCCGTGGTCGGCGTCGCGCAGCACTTCGGCCACTCGGGCGGAGAACAGTCCGGAACGACCCGGTTCTTCCTCCCGTCGGTCGATCACTTCAATCGCCGGCCACCCCTGGCGTTCCTCAGACCGTGAAACGGTCAAAACCTGATCGGCCTGGTGCAGCGCAGCGAGCGACGGCGCCGGGCTCACCAGCACACACGGTGCCCCGGCCCTGGACGCCCGCTCGATGGCAACATCTCGAGCATGCCAGGTCGGCACCCGTTCCTCCTGGAACGACTCGTCATGCTCGTCCAAAACCAGCACGGCATCCAACGGTGCGGTGGGTGCCCAGGCCGCGGATCTGGACCCGATAACCAAACCACCGGTGACCCCTGATGCCCAGCCGCTTGGCTGCAGGTGCACCCGATGGCCGAGTCGCTTCAGCCGCCCGCTCAACCATCGGGCCTGGCCGACCGACGGCACGAGGACCAAGCTGTTGCCCTGGGTGGCGGCTGCGACGACGAAGTCGAACTGGTCAGCGGCAGGGCCGACCCGCACGACCGTCGTTCCCGGCGCGGCGAACGCCTGGTCAACCAAAGCCCGATCAGTCGGGTCAGCCAACGCGGTTGAGCGAGCCGGTACCGCAGCAGGCGATGGTGGAGGGGTCGCCGGACGCTGCTTTGGAAAGGAGCGAACCATGGTCGGTGGCGACGCCGTCTTGAGAATTGGGGTCAGCCGCCCCGCCCAACGCCTGGCGGCCCAGCGCCCGAGAGCGAGGATGTCGGCCGGTGGACCGACCGAGGACACCTTGGAAATGGACCGCAACGACATTCCGGACTGTGGGGCAAGGTCGACGGCGGTAACCCACCCGGCGACCCGCCGACCGTGAAGGTCAACCCGCACCAGCGAACCGATCTGTACCTGCCCCGCCAGCGACGCCGGCGCGAGGTAATCGAACTCCTTGGCCATGCCGGACACCTCTGGCAGAACCCGGATCACGCGCTCCCCCGATGCAAGTGCCATCGGCTTTGGCTGCTCTCGTCCCTCGTCAGGATCGAAGAGGCGAGCCGGTTCCGACATGGTCAGAACCTACCGGATTTGCGCTCTGAGGGGGCGCAACTGAGCCGTGACGCGACAACGCCGCCCCGGTGGGGCGGCGCCATCAACAGTTCGTTCGATCGGACTAGAGGCCCAGTTCCGAACGCAAGGCGTCTGCCCGGTCTGTCTTCTCCCAGGTGAACGAGTCACCGGCCGGGCGGCCGAAGTGGCCGTAGGCGGCAGTCGTGCCGTAGATCGGGCGACGAAGGTCGAGCTCGTCCAGGATGGCGCCGGGACGAAGGTCAAACACGGCCCGGACGGCGTCTTCGATCTTTTCGACCGGGGCGTTCTCGGTGCCGAAGGTCTCGACCATGATCGAGACGGGATGGGCAACGCCGATGGCGTAGGCGACCTGCACCTCACAGCGATCGGCTGCGCCGGCCGCTACCAGGTTCTTGGCAACCCAGCGGGTCGCGTAGGCGGCGGACCGGTCGACCTTTGACGGGTCCTTGCCGGAGAATGCGCCACCACCGTGACGAGCTGCGCCACCGTAGGTGTCGACGATGATCTTGCGACCGGTCAGCCCGGCGTCACCGACGGGGCCACCGATTACGAAGCGGCCGGTCGGGTTGACCAGCACCTCATAGTCATCGTTTGCGAACTGCTCGGGAACGACCGGGCGGATGACGTGCTCGATGAGGTCGGGGCGGATCATGGAGTCCCGGTCGATGCCGTCATCGTGCTGGGTGGAGACCAGAACGGTCTTGAGCCGTACCGGCTTGCCATCGACGTAGTCGAAGGTGACCTGGGTCTTGGCGTCCGGCCGGAGGTACGGAATGGTGCCGGCCCGGCGAACCTCGGCGTGGCGCTCAGCCATGCGGTGAGCGAGTTGAATGGGCAGCTGCATCAAGACGTCGGTCTCGTTACAGGCGTAACCGAACATCATGCCCTGGTCGCCAGCGCCCTGCTCGTCGTAGGTGTCGCCGCTGGCGGAGCCGCTACGCACCTCTTCTGACTTGTCGACGCCCTGGGCGATGTCAGCGGACTGCTCATCGATGGCAACCATCACGCCACAGGTCTTGCCGTCAAACCCGTAGGTCTCGGTGTCGTAGCCGATCTTGACGATGGTCTTGCGAACGACCGACGGGATGTCGACGTAAGCGGTGGTGGAAATCTCTCCGGCGACGATTGCCAGGCCAGTGGTAACCATGGTCTCGCAGGCCACACGGCTCTGCGGATCCTGATCAAGAATCGCGTCGAGGATGGCATCGGAGATCTGGTCCGCCATCTTGTCCGGGTGACCCTCGGTAACCGATTCTGAGGTAAAGGTGAAATTGTTGTTCACTATCCGTTGCTTTCCCTAGTGGGCAATCGTTCGATCGCTGCTTCCAGAACAGCGTTGGCGATCGCAGTCTTGTCGTTCAATGCGACGTCTCGCACCGATCCATCGGATCCGAAAATCGTCACCGCATTCGTGTCGTGGGCGAACCCCACTCCTGGGGCTGAAACATCATTGGCGACGAGCAGGTCCGCGCCCTTACTCTCCAACTTGCCCAGCGCGTTTTCTCTCAAGTTTTCTGTCTCGGCAGCGAACCCGACCAGAACCTGTCCTGATGGCTTCTGTTTGCCTAACGTGGCCAGAATATCCACGGTTCGTTCGAGACCGACGGTTGGTGGGCCATCTACCTTCTTGATCTTATGAGTAGAGACACCTACCGGCCGGAAGTCAGCAACGGCAGCGGCCATCACAATCACATCAGTGGTGTCAGAGACCGCCACGACGGCATCGTGCATTTCGGCCGCGGTCTCAACATCGACCCGTTGTATTCGAGGTGAAGAGGCAAGGTTTGACGTGGTTACCAAGGTCACCGAGGCACCGAGCGACGCTGCCACTTCCGCCAATGCGTGGCCCTGCTTGCCGCTTGACCGGTTACCGAGGTAACGCACCGGGTCCAGCGCTTCGCGGGTGCCGCCTGCGGTGACCAATACGGAGCGGTTGCTCAGCGGACCTTGGGCGAACACTCCAAGCACGGCGTCGACAACGGTCTCCGGGGCAGCGAGACGACCTTTGCCAATATCGCCCCCGGCCAGTCGACCCTCTTCGGGCGCAACGATGACAACGCCACGCTCTTCAAGGGTGGCAATGTTGTCCTGCACCGCCGGGTGTTCCCACATCTCGGTGTGCATCGCCGGGCAAACAACGACCGGGGCCGCCGTTGCGACGAGGGTTGCCGAGAGAAGGTCGGCCGAGCGACCGGTGCGGAGATCGGAGATGATTCTGGCGGTCGCCGGACACACCACGATGCAGTCCGCGGTCTGCCCCATCCGGGTGTGTGGGATGGGGTCCGAGTCGTGCCAGAGGCTTGTCTTGACGGGCTCGGACGCCAACGCGGTAAAGGTGGTCGGCCCGACCATGTTGTGGGCCGCGTCAGTGAGAATCGGTGTGACGTGAGCGCCGAGATCGACCAGGCGCCGACAAACTTCTATGGCCTTGTACGCAGCGATGCCCCCGGACACACCGAGAACGATCCTGCGACCCTGGAGCATTCTGTAGTGCTCGCTGGTTAGGCGTCGCTTGAGTCCGCTGCTTCAGGATCGGGCCGGATCGGCACGATCTTGTCAGCTGCGATCTCTTCAAAGGCGATCGACAGAGGCTTGCGAGCCACCGAGGTGACCTGAGGCGGCACCATTGCGCCGAGACCCTCGCCAAGCTGGCCGAAGTACGCGTTGATCTGACGGGCCCTGGTGCTGGCAAGTGTGCAGAGACCAAACTTGGAGTCTGTCTTTGCGAGCAGGCCTTCGACCTGCGGGCTCATCATTGTGTCGTATGCGTCGGCCATGGTGGCTTACCTCCGAGTTTCAAAGTATACGGCGCCGGAGCCAGAACTCGGCGATAGGGCGTCTCGCAGTTCCTCTAACGGCCAAATCACTGAGTCTGTGAGCGTTCCCGGCCGTTCCGGCTCTTACATCTAGAGGCCGTTCCGGCTGCTACTTCTACAGGCCGTTCCGGCCTCGGGCCGCTCGGGCTTTTTCGATGGCGGCCCACATCACTTCGACGGTCTCGTCGACGTCATGGTTGGTGATCACCAGCGCGCCCAGTTCTAGCCCGGCATCAGCCTCTTCAGCGGCCTTGTTGAGCCGCTGGTTGACCTTGTGCTCTGGATCGCCCCGGCGACGCAGCCTGGCTTCCTGCTCCTCGGCGTCTGGCGCCTGCAGAAAGATCAGCAGCGCATCGGGCTCCTGGCTGACCACCTGGCGGGCCCCCTGGACGTCGATCTCCAAGATGACGTCTCGACCACCGGTCGGCTCCAGCGCCGGGGTGCCGTAGTAGTGGCCGATGAACTCGGCGTACTCCAAAAACCCACCGTTGTTGACCCGTTCCTGGAACTGCTCTTCGGTCACGAAGATATAGGCGTCCTCGGCTTCGGACGGCCGCCGCTCACGAGTGGTCCACGACCGGCTCAACCAGAGCTCGGGGTAGCGCTCGATAAGAATATCGACGACCGTGCTCTTGCCGACGCCTCCCGGCCCGGAAATGACGATCAATAACGGTGAATGGCTCAGGAGAATGCCTCCAGCAGAGATTTACGTTGCTGTGGCCCGAGACCGGAGAGGCGCCGCGATTCTGCGATCGACAACTCCTCCATCGTTCTGCGGGCCGTCACTTTGCCAACCCCGGGAAGCGATTCGAGCACCGCCAGAACCTTGATCTTGGCGACGATGATGTCTTCATCCGCCCGATCGAGAAGTTCGGGCAGGGTGATCGATCCCATCTTGAGTCGGTTCTTGACGTCGGAGCGAATACGGCGAGCCTCCGCCGCCTTTTCCAACGCGGCCT
>CAZSTV010000116.1:0-17670 GCA_964609665.1 uncultured Acidimicrobiaceae bacterium | reverse complement strand
CCGGCCCAGTCGCCGAACCGACAAGCGATTCGCCCGCTCGTACCCCAGCCCGCACCACCACCCCCGGCTCGACGGCCCCGGCGCCAGAACGCACGACACCACCACCGCCGTCCGCGGCCAACCCCTCGGAACAGACTGATGAGACGACGACGACGCTGCCCGCCCCGACCACGATTGTCGTCGAAACCAACACCCCGCCTGCGGCCCCACCAACGCTCGACCCCATCATCACCGCTACCCCACCGACTCTGCCGCCGCTGACCACACTCGACCCCACCGTCGCTCCGACGACCGCGGCTCCAACATCTGCGGCTCCGACAGTGGAGATGACGACAACCACCTCTCGGCCGGTCACGACCAGGCAGGCGACCACCCGGCCACCGACCACACGCGCAACCACCAGCGCCACCACGTCGGCCCCGACAACGGCCAGGCCCTCGACGACTGTGGCCCCGACAACCGCCCCACCTACGACCGCGGCCCCAACGACCGCGGCGCCGACCACCCTTCCTTCGACCACCACGACGGCTGCGCCCCCTATCACCGAGGCACCGACCACAGCTCCGGCCACGACTCAGGCACCGACCACAGCTCCGGCAACGACAGCCCCGGACACCACGACACCTGAGACAACAACACCAGCCACCACGGCTCCGGCTACCGACGCCCCAGATACCACCGCCCCCGCCACCACTGCCCTAGGTACGACAGTGCCTAGCACGACCGTGCCGACGACGGAAGGTCCGACTACCTCGGTCTCGGTTCCCGTCATCTAGTCACCGGCCAAGCCGGGCGCCGGTGACGGGGCGCCGGTTGCGATGGCGCCGGAGCCGCCACGCGGCCAGAATCGGTCCATGACGTTGACAACGGTGTTGGACGGGTTGGCCTTTGGCGAAGGGCCACGGTGGCGCGACGATCGTCTCTGGTTCTCCGATTTCTATCGGCACCAGGTCATGACCGTGACCGCTGATGGCACCTCCGAAGTGATGGTTGAAGTGCCTCAGCAACCGTCGGGCCTTGGGTGGCTTCCGAACGGCGACCTGCTCATCGTCTCGATGCTCGACCGCCGTCTGCTCCGTTGGGATGGCAATACCACGTCGGTCCATGCGGACCTCTCGGCTCAGGTCTCCAGCCCGTGCAACGACATGGTGGTCGATGACGTCGGCCGGTCCTACGTGGGCAACTTTGGTTTCAACTTCGAACTCGGCGAGAAAGCGACCGACACCACCGTGATGGTGGTCGAGCCGAACGGCGATGTCTCGGTCGGGGCAACCGACATGGCGTTCCCGAACGGCACCATCATCACTCCGGACGGTGCCACCTTGATCATCGGTGAATCCATGGGCAACCGGCTGACCGCGTTCGACCGCAACATCGAGACAGGCACGCTGTCCAACCGGCGGGTCTGGGCGGACCTGGAGTCCAACATCCCCGACGGCATCTGCCTCGACGCTGAGGGAGCGGTCTGGGTTGCCGACCCCCGCAACGGCCAGGTGCTGCGGGTGCTCGAAGGCGGCGAGATCACGGATCGAATCAGCTGCGGTGAGGGCCGCAACGCCTTTGCGTGCATGCTCGGCGGGCAGGATCGGCGAACCCTGTTTGTGATCACCAACATCGGCTCGGGGCCGAAGGCCGCCACCACCCGCAACGGCCGGGTTGAGGTGGTCGAGGTCGACGTGCCGGGGGCGGGGCTTCCCTAGGGCCGGTGACGGTCCCCGGTGCCAGCTCCGCCGTGGCCGAAGATCCGCCCGTAGCGCCGCACCATGCCCGTTGGTCGACCGGCGGTCGTTAGCGTGTGCCACAGCAGCGCAGTGTTTGCCGACACCATCGGCACACCGGTATCAGCCTCAGCCGCCCGCAGTGCCCCGACGGCCCGGAAGCCGTTCCCGCCGATCAGCACAAGGTCGATCCCGTCCGCTGTAGAGCCTGTTGCCGGTGCCACCGCTGTACACAACCAGCGGTGCAGGGCTCCGGGATGAATATTGCCCTGGCCAGACGGCAAACCGGCCGCCTCGGCCCGCACCACCGACACCCCGTTTGCCTCCAACCACCGTCGCCCCATGGCGGTCAGCTCGGGTGGGAACCACGGTGGATCCACCAGCAGTACCCGTTCGGCCTGAAAGTGTGCGACGGCAGCGAGCAGGGCCTGACCGGTGGTCACCACCGGCTTCCCACCTGCCACCTCCGAGAGACGAGCCACCAGTTGCTCATCGTCACCCACATAACTCGTCGAGGTGAACGCCAGGGAGAAGATGTCGATGGAGGGAGCGTTCATGAGCGCCACAGCGTCGTCGAGCGGGCCGGGCGCTGCGACAAACTCGACCGGGCTCACGTCAATGCGGTCAGCAGCGGCAGCCACCGCCCCAACCGGGAACCGGAACCGGCTGGCGTTCACCGCAATGCTGCGAGGGGTCATCGCCGACCACTCGGACTCTGGTCCAACGTCGCCGTCTGGCACGAGCAGCCCCACCCGTAGTCGGGCATCCCAACCGTCGGCTTCGAACACCGAAGACATCGCTGCTACTCGTCCGTGCCGAGCAGTCGGGAGTCCCAGTCGGGATTGGTGTTTTCGAGGATCGCCTTGTAGCGCCCCTCGAGCATGGCGACCATGCCCATGTCGGTGAAGATCCAGAACGAATCGTTCAGGACCGCGTCGTGCACCTGTTCGGCAACCTCTTCGGGGCTGCGGCCCGACGCCAGTTCCTCGCGAATCATGGCGAACCGAGCCTCCGCCTGTTCCGACGGCTCTTCCAGCGCGTCGGGGGCGGCCCACTCCGGACGGTTGCGGTCCGAGTCGGCGATTTTGGTGTTGACCCAGCCGGGGCAAAGACAGGAGATGCCAACAGTCGAGCCCGTCGCCTTGAGCTGGACGAACAGGCCTTCGCTGATGCCAACGACCGCCCACTTCGATGCCGTGTAGGCGCTGTGACCGGGAAAGTGCCCCGCCATCGATGAGGTGTTGACGATGTGTCCGTCGCCGTGCTCCATCAGGTGGGGCAGGAAGGCCTGGTGGCCGTAGATCACGCCCCACATGTTTACGTCGATCACCCACTTCCAGTCCGGGATGGAAACCTTGCCAGGCCCCTCGACAAGTCCGGAACCGGCGACGCCTGCGTTGTTGCACACCACGTTGACCTTGCCGAAACGTTCGATCGAGCGCTCGGCCAGTTCGTTAACCGCCTTCTCTTCGGCAACGTTGGTGATGACCCCCATGGCCGCCGTTCCGTGCTCGGAAGCAACGGCCTGCACCTCGGCGACGGCCTCGTCGAGGACCGGTTCTTCGATGTCGGACAGCACCACGTTCATCCCGGCCCGAGCGAAGCGCAGCGCAAACGCCTTGCCCATGCCGCTCGCCGCTCCGGTTACCACCGCTGTCTTGCCTTCGAGTTGTTCCATGCGCCCACCGTAGAGTCACCGGCGGGGCCGAGCGAGTTTGGTCACCGACGCCACCGATATCCTCGGGACATCGGCTCTCAGCGCTTCTATATCCCGTCGCTCGACGGCCTGCGTGCCGTCTC
Organism: uncultured Acidimicrobiaceae bacterium; assembly: GCA_964609665.1. Taxonomy (GTDB): domain Bacteria; phylum Actinomycetota; class Acidimicrobiia; order Acidimicrobiales; family SZUA-35; genus JAHELU01. The sequence continues at coordinate 14,152 of CAZSTV010000116.1, read as the reverse complement.
CATCCTGATCGTGTTTGTGGCCCACGCCGGTCTTGACCAGGTGCCGGGCGGGTTTGGCGTCACCATCTTCTTCTTCCTGAGCGGCTACCTGATCACAACGCTGCTCCGACGTGAGTACGAGGCCGACGGATCCATCAGCCTGAAACAGTTCTACTGGCGTCGAGCGTGGCGAATCCTGCCCCCGATGTACGTTGCGCTGACCGTTGGCGTGCTCGCATCGCTGCTGGACTTCACGCTCGGAGACATCACCGTCCCGGCCGTCACCCTCCAGGCACTACATCTTTCCAACTACGCCCAGCTCATCGGCTTCGGGGCAGACATCCCCCTCGGCACCGGAATCATGTGGTCGCTCGCCATCGAGGAACACTTCTACCTGGTCTTCCCGATCGGCCTGATCTTCATGTTCCGCCGGCTCGGCCCGACCGGCCGCGCCCTCGCCCTCCTAGGAACGTGTGGGGTCATCCTGGCCTGGCGGATGGTACTTGTCGCCATCTTCGACGTGTCGATCGACCGGACATACCTGGCGACCGACACCAGAGTCGACGCAATCCTCTTCGGCTGCATACTCGGGCTCTACCTGAATCCGATGCTGGACAAAGGCCCCCGACCCAGCCCCCGAGTCGCAAGCCAGGTCACCGTGGCCGCCGTTGCGGTGATCGGCGCGTCGATGCTGTACCGAGACCCGTTCTACCGCGAGACCATCCGCTACACCGTGCAGTCGATCGCGTTGGCCCCGATCTTCTACCTCGCAATACAACAGCCCACGCTGTGGTGCTTCAAGCCGCTGAACATCGGTTGGGTACGGTTCGTGGGCGTGTTGAGTTACTCGTTCTACCTGCTGCACCACATCGTGGTGCTCACGTTCAAGAACCACTTCCCCGACCTGCCGATCATCGTGGCCATGGTCGTCACCGGCGCGATATCGCTGGCGCTGTCCTACCTGTCATATCTCATCGTCGAACAGCCTGCGCTCGCTCTGCGCAAGCGCTTCGGGCCCACTCCCGCTCCGGTGTAGCCAACGACTCAACCTCTTGTGCCGGCTCAACCAGCGTGAAGGAGGGCATCCGGCTGCGCCTGGTTGGCTGCACCAGCGTCTTGGGTCTGTTCGATCGGCAGGAAGATGGTAAAGGTGGTCCCGGCCCCAACCGCGCTGACAACCTCGATTCGACCGCCGAGGCCGACCACCAGCGATTGCGCAATGGCGAGCCCCTGACCGGTCCCCCGCCCCACTTCCTTGGTGGTGAAGAACTGCTCGAAGACCTGGGCCCGGATCTCTTCAGGTATGCCACAACCCGTGTCGGACACGGCGACCGACACCATGTCGTCGCCTGCCAAACGAGAGGTGACGGTGATCGTCCCGAGCGGTCCGCCCTCGGAGCCGTCGCCACCATCCTCGATGGCGTGGGCCGCGTTGATGATCAAGTTGAGCAGCGCCTGATTGAACGATCCCGGTGGCACCGGGGTCAGCGGCAGGCCATCTGCGAGGTCAAGGCTGAGTTCGGCCGTGTACTTCCACTCGCTGCGCGACACCACGGTGGTGTCGCTGATCAACGCGTTCAGGTCGGAGGCCACGATCTCATTCTTGGGGTGGGAAAACCCCTTCATCGCCCGGACGATGTCCGCCACTCGGCGGACGCCTTCGAGGCTTTGGGTGACCGCTCCCGGCATCTCTTCAAGGGCAAACTCCAGGTCCACTTCACCGGAGACCTGCACCAACTCTTCAAGAGCCTCGGCTGCAGGCTCGCCCGTTCCGACCTTGGCTTGGTATCGAAGCCACGCGGAGATGAACCGGTCGAGGTCCGTTGCGGTCTCGGAAATGAACTCGAGGTTGTCGCCGACGAATTGAATCGGCGTGTAGATCTCGTTTGACACCCAATCATACAGCGATCCGATGGACTCCAACTTTCGCGCTTCGACAAGTTCATCCTGGGTGTGGTTCAGATCGTTCATGGCGGCCCGCAGTTCCAGCCGCTTGCGGTCCGAGAAGTTCCAATGGACCAGCATCACCGCACACAACGCCAGGATGAAGGCAGCGTGGATCATGCCCCAGACATACGGCGAGTTCACGGCGGCTTCGTGGTTGTACATCGTCTCGGGAGTGATCGTGCCGAGCACACCATGGGTCACTGCGACGTACAGGGTCGAGTAGGCAAACGGCCGCCAGTCCGTGTAAAGCGCAATCAGCGGCAGCATGACAAAGAACGAGAAGTGGGCTTCGATCAATCCGTTGGTGCCATGTACAAGCAGCCCACTGGCGATGAGAATCCCCGTGCAGGCCAGCAGCTGTTTGCCTATCCGGGACGTGAAGACGGCCATTGCCACCGCCGGGGCCACCAAGAGCATCAGCTCAACGCCAACGTGTGAGACGGTGGCGTCGCCGTCACGAATGCTGAACCCGAGGCCAACGACGAACGCAACGGTCGCCGCCACGGCGTAGCCAATCAGAATGATCTGGTGGCGGGCACGAAACTCGTCATCTTCCAGGTCCGACGATGAAGGTATGTACTTAGCCAGTCGATCGATCATCGCTGCGGCTCTGCTTGTATTGGGATTTGGATGACAAACGTTGTTCCGTCGCCAACCTCTGACAGCACATCGAGTGTTCCGTTGTGGTCGGTGATGATGATCCGCTGCGCGATCGGTAGGCCCTGTCCGGATCCCACGCCGACGCCCTTGGTGGTGAAGAACGGTTCGAAAATTCGATCCCGGACTTCCTTGCTCATCCCCGGACCGTCATCGGCGATGCGGATCTCGCAGGCATCTCCGACAACCCTCGTCGACAGTTCGATCTTGCCTCGTCCGGAGCTTCCTCCGTCGTTGGCCTCGCCGATGGCTTGCGCCGCGTTGACGATGATGACCAGCAACGCCTGGGCCAACTTCGCTGGCATGCAACTGACGGGAGGCAGGTCCGGCGCAAGGTCGAATTGCACGTCTGCGACGTACTTCCACTCATTCGCTGCAACCGCAACCGTGGACTGGATGGCGTGGTTAACGTCGGACGGTTCCGGTTCGTCGCCGCCGGGGTGTGCAAACTCCTTGAGGCCTCGAATGATCTTGGTAACCCGGTCGATTCCCTCCACCGATTGCTCGATGGCGCCGGGAACCTCTTCTAGCGCAAACTCAAGATCTGCCTCTTCGATCGCCGTGAGCAACGCCGCCGCACTCTCGTGGGCGGCCTCTCCGGTAGCTACCGCCTTCGCAAGAGCTTCGGCTTGGGCTAGCACGGGGAGCAGCTGCTGAAACGTTGAACCGATGAAGGCAATGTTGTCGCCGACGAACTGGATCGGCGTGTTGATCTCGTGGGCGACGCCCGACGCGAGCTGGCCAATCGCTTCCATCTTTGAGGCATCGGCCAGCTGCGCTTCCAGCCGACTCCGTTCAGAGGTGTCGACAAGGAGGATCAGAAGCCCGGACACCGATCCGTCCGCACCGCGGACGGGCACCCTGCTAAGCTCCGCCTGCTGGGGTTGCCCGTCATCATCGGTAACGATGAGCTGCTGGTGGAGCAGTTGTTCGCCTGCGGCCATCAGGTCTTCGTCCTGCTCTTGGAACGCAACAGACGCCCGGTCGCCGGTAAGTTCGGTGGCTCGCAACCCAATGACTTCTTCCGGCGATGCAAAGCCGGCCCTGACAGCGAAGGCGCTGTTGCAACCGACAAATCGGTGGTCTCTTCCTTTCAACGCAACTTCGAAGGGAAGGCTCTCGACAATTTGACCAAGCAGGGACCGCTCGTCTGCAAGCGCTCGCTGGGTTGTGACTTGCTCGGTGATGTCGCAGAACATGCCGAGGACACCGATGAGTTCCCCGCGGTCATCGATGAGTGGCACCTTGCTGGTGCTGACCTCGATGGTGCTTTCGGCTTGGACGACGGTCTCTCGGAACTCAAGCTTCGGACCGCTGGCCATGACCTCTCGGTCGTCAGCCCGCATGACCTCGCCGCCGGTCGCACCCCACGGAAGCTCAAAGTCGTTCTTACCAACGATGTCTAGCGGCGAACCGACACCGGCCTTGTCGGCAAAGATCCTGTTGCAGCCGAGGTAGTTGGACTCGGTGTCCTTCCACCAGATTCGGTAGGGAATGGTCGAGAGCAGTGCTCGCAGCACCGCTTCCTGGTGCTCGGGGTCAGGTCGATGTTCTGTGACGGAGCCCCAGGTCCCATGGGCAACCTCCACCACAGTCGCCCCTCCGCCTTCGTGGTCTGGCTGGTGGCGACTGACGTGAAGCGTGACTCCGTGCGAGGTGGGATTCGCCGGGTCGGCGGGAATATCAATCGATCCGCCGTTAACGATCACGTTGCGAATTCGTCCGACGAGCGCTCGAGAGACGGTCTCTCCTACGTCCACCTCTGCGGCATCGGCCTCGTGTCCGTACTGTTCGACACCGCGTCGATCAAGGCCGGTGCGGCGCAGTACGTCGTCGAGGTAGTCGGCACCGACCATCGCGCTACCGATGCCGTTGGAGTCGGCGTGGCGCAGCGGCAGCGCCACCACCACCCCGTGCTCGTCGAGGGACACCGTTCCGGCGCCGAGCATCAGGAGCGACCGGTGGATCGCAGTTTCAAAGTTGAGCCCGTCCGCCACAGCCGATGGCGAGGACACGTTTGAACTTTCTAGCTCACTTTTGACAGTATCCATTTGTTTCAAATCAGTACAGGTTGATGAGGTTCGGCACGCTTCCTATGTCGTTCTTCGGTACGCCGAATCGGGACTTGAGTGTCAGTAGCCGAGCTAAAAAACTGTACTTTCCTCGCTCCAATCGCTTCGGCGTCGAAGAGGACTACAAGCGTTAATGACCGCAAGGAGACTGCGTTGCTAACCGTCCTATTTGTAGATGACGAGCCAAACATCTTGCAGGGGACCCGTCGGGCCACCCGCAACATGCGCGGCACATGGGACATGCACTTCGTGGAGGGCGGTGATGAGGCGCTCGCTTTCATGAACGAACGCCACGTCGACGTTGTTGTCTCCGATATGCGAATGCCGGGAATGGATGGGGCCGAGCTTCTCGGCAAGGTTCGGACCATTAGCCCGTCGACCGCTCGGATCATTCTGTCCGGCTATGCGGAGGAAGAGGCGGTCTTTCGTTCCACCAGGGTTGCCCACCAGTTCCTGAGCAAGCCGTGCGACCTCGATGAACTGCGCAACACCATCGAAGAGATTCGGGGTTGCATGGAATCGGTCGAGCCGGAGGCGATCAGAGATCTGATCGGCCAGCTTGAACAGCTTCCCGCCCTCGGCGACGTCTACGACGAACTGGTCGACGCGATGGACCGAGACAACTCAAGCAACGAGGCGCTCGGCCGGATCGTGTCAAAGGATGTTGCGCTCACCGCTGAGCTTCTTCGATTGATCAACTCTGCCTTCTTCGGGCTGAGTCGCCAGGTCGAGTCTGTCGCCCAGGCGATCGGCTTTCTTGGCGTCGACGTGGTCCGTGCCATCGTCGCCGGCCATTCGCTCTTCAGCGGGGCCGGAGGCGGCGTGGTGGATGTTGACGAGGTTGCTTCTCGAAGCCAGGGCGTCGCTGCGCTCGCCCGCACCGTTTTTCGAATGGAAGGCGGCACAGCGAGCGAGGCCGCCGAGGCCTACCTGGCGGGCATGCTCCACCAGGTAGGTGTGCTTGTGCTGAGCGTTCTGCCGGGAGTGGACAAGGCCGACCTGACCGCAGTACTTGCCAGCGAGGACGTCACGAATGAGCGGCTGGCGATCGGCGCTGACCGGTTCGCCGTCGGAGGCTATCTCCTCGGTTTCTGGGGGTTCTCACCGGGCATTGTCAGCGCCATCACCTCTCAAGCCGAGCCGTACGCCAATGCTGAGGAGCCGGTGGCCTGGGCGCTGCGCGTCGCCATCGAAGCCGCCAGGAGCGGCCGGGTTAGCTTCTCAGACGAGGACGACCCGCTGGAGCCGCAGTTGCAGGAAGTTGCCGCTGAACTCCGGGCCGGCGTGCAGCAAACCAAGGTCACGGAGGGCGTGGGATGAGCCAACGTATTCTCTTCGTCGACGACGAGCCGAACGTCCTCAGCGGCTTCAAGCGCGTCCTGCGCAAAGACTACGAGTTTGATACCGCCGTCGGTGGGGCGGAAGGCCTGGCGTTGATTCAGGACAACGAATATGCGGTTGTGGTCTCCGACATGCGAATGCCGGAGATGAGCGGTGAGGAGTTTCTGGCGAAAGCACACATCGCCCAACCGGACGCGGTGCAGATGATCCTCAGCGGTCAAGCAAACCTGGACTCGACCGTTGCGGCGGTGAACAACGGCAACATCTTCCGGTTCCTGGTCAAGCCGGTCGAGAAAGAGATACTAACCGCCGCTCTGGACAAGGCACTGCGGCAGTACCGGCTCATCAACGCAGAGCGGGAGCTGCTACAAAGCACCCTCTCTGGCGCGGTGGCCGCACTGACCGAGGTGGTCACGCTGGTCAGCCCGGCGGCCAGTAGACGCACGTCATATGTGGTCACCGTGGTGAAACACCTGGCCGCGGCAGTCGGGATGACAACTGACTGGCAGCTGCGGTTGTCGGCAATGCTCAGCGGCATCGGCTTCGCCGCGGTACCAACCGATGTGCTTGAACGAGCGACGCTCGGCAAGGAGTTGAGCAACGAAGAAGCGGCCATGTTGGCACGCCATCCGGACGTGACCGCACGGTTGCTCGGTCGCATCCCTCGCCTGGAAGGCGTTTCAGGGATTATCCGAGCCCAAGCCGGTGCGCAGGAACCCCCGGCGAAGCTTGAGCAACACGTACAGATTCTGCACCTGGCCGTCACCGTTGCGGACGAGCTAATACAGGAACGGAGCCTGGCCGAGATCACCAGCCACGTCGAAGCGCTGGGGACCTTTGACAGGGAACTGATTGTTGCGCTGCGGACCCTGCCGATTGGCGGACCTGCCAGGGTGGAGAACAAGAACCTGCGACAGCTCATGGTTGGCATGACGCTTCGTCAGGACGTGTTCACCCGCAGCGATGTGATGCTGGCGAGCGCCGGAATGGTGCTTTCAGAGTCACTGCTTGAGCGAATTCGAAACTTTGCACTTTCCGCGGGTGTTGACGAACCTATAACGGTTTCGGTCGGGCAGCCGATCGGATAAGTGTGCAATTGGACCACGTCGCCGACGAGGTAAACGCGCCACCGCTGGAGCCCCCATGGACCCCCGAGGGCGGCGCGACCCCGTCGCGCAGTGGGAGCCTGCGGACCCATCATTTGATGTGGGCGATGCTTGGCGTGTGGTTCCTCGTTACCTCCGCAGTGATTGTGGTAGGCCTGTTGGCCATCCGCAGCACCGAACAGGTGGCGGTCGACGAACGGATCCAGACCGAGGCGGAACAGCGACTCATGGGACTCACCCGGTCAATCGACGACCTGGTGGTCGACACCCAAGAGGCAACCGACCGGCAGGTCCCGTTCGCCCTGAATAGAAACAATCTGGCCGCTGACACCAACGACATCATCGAAGATGTCCGCACCGACTTCGACGCGCTGTACCCAAACCGCTCCGCGGATGGGGACTTGGCGATTGTGACGCTCCGGGATTCGATCATCGAGTTGAGCGAGCAGGCCGAACAGGTCGTTCTGTTGATCGGAGCCGATGACGCTCTCGCCGAGAGCCGTCAGATCAGCGTGCTCAGCGCCCGAAACCGTGAGTATCAACAGAGTCTCGACAACGTCCAGGCAATCTTCGACAGAGCGAACGCCGATCGTCTCGATGATTTGGTGGCCGCAGGCGAGCGTCGAACGACGTTGCTGCGCATCACCGTTGTGCTGATTGCTTTGTTCGGCGTCGGTGCGGTTCTGCTGATCCGCAAGGTTCGCCGAGAAGAGAGCGCGCTACTGCAGACGGTTGCACAGGAACGGGCTTACCTGCAGGCCATCGTTGACTGCGTGCCTGCGTCGCTGGCCTGGAAGGACCGGGACTCGGTGGTGATTGGCGTCAACCGGACGTTGAAGGAGTGGCTTGAGGCGTTCAACGTGCCTGACCTCATCGGCAAGCGAGTCTCCGATGTGGTGCAAACGGCCGGCCGTACAACGTGGATGGAGATCGAACGGTTGGAGCAGGAGGCGATTGCCACTGGCGGAACGTGTGACGAAGAGTTCACCGTACCGACGCGTGCCGGTCTTCGTACCTTCCGATATTCGACCTCGGCCATTCACCTTGGCGGCTCGATCATCGGCGGTGTCACGTTCAACGAAGACGTGACCGAATCTCGGGAGATGGAACGGGCGCTGTCGACTGCAAACCGGATGGAGTCCATCGGGCAGATGGCCGCAGGTGTCGCCCATGAGATCAACACGCCGGTGCAGTACGTGTCCGACAACACCGAGTTCCTGACCCAGGCGTTCGATGACGTACTCCAGGGCGTCGACCGCTTGGTCGAGATGGCGACGAACGGCGACGCTGGCAACCTGGACGCCACAATCGCCGCGATGGACCTGGACTTTTTGCGGGAAGAGGTGCCGAGCGCTCTGGCGCAATCTCGCGAAGGGCTGGACCGGGTGACCAAGATTGTCCGGGCGATGAAGGACTTCTCCCACACCGGTGGCACCATCGGCAAACGTGACCTCAACCGGATGATCGAGTCGACGGCGGCGGTGTCCCGCAACGAATGGACCTACGTGGCCGACCTTCGGCTGAAGCTCGACCCCGGACTCCCCCACGTCACCTGCAGTGAGGGTCAGTTGAATCAGGCGATCCTGAGCATGATCGTCAATGCGGCCGAGGCGGTGTCAGAGGCTCACGGCCCCGACGGTCGGGGGAACATCATCATCTCCACCGCGCAGGCCGACGCAGCCGACAGCGGCGAGCCGTGTATCCAGATCACCATCGAGGACGACGGTGCAGGCATGACGGCCGAGGTCCAGGACCGCATCTTCAACCAGTTCTTCACCACCAAGGATGTCGGGAAGGGAACCGGTCAAGGTCTCTCGATGGCGTGGGAAGTGATCAACGGGCACGGCGGCTCGATCGATGTGGTGTCTGAGGTTGGCATCGGCACCAAGTTCGTAGTCAGCCTGCCGCTCGACCCCGAACCGGACGGAGCGGAACGCAGCGAGGCCGCATCGAGTCCCGCGGCAACCGCTACAGCCCAATAAGTGGGCACGCCTCATGGTCGAAAGAACTGAGACGACTCAGAAAGTTCCTTGACGAAGCCACGAGACGGCGCGAGTGTAGGTTTGTGAACTGTTTCACAAGCGAGGACGGTGTGTCGTGCCTCGTCAATCGGGCCTTCACACCGCGGCAGGTTGCTCGGCTCGATGAACGTATGGACAAGATCATCGATGACCTCCTCGACGACCTGGACTTCAGCGACCACAGTCAGCTCGACATCGTTGAAGGTTTCAACGCACCCTTCCCCGTTCATGTCATTGCCGAACTGCTTGGCGTACCCGGCGAACGGTGGCAGTGGGTGCGAGACATGGCGGACGTGATCACGCAGTTACTCGATCCGTTCCGGGGCTTCGATGCACCGACGATGAATGCGACGCTGGATGAGTTCCACAACTACGTGGTCGGCCTCGCCAACGAGCGAAGAAGTGACCCGAAGGACGACCTGGTCACCGGGCTGGCGCTGGCCGAGGACGATGGCGACCGCCTGACCGAGCAGGAGCTCGTTGCGGTGTTCGGACTAATCCTGTTCGCCGGACACGAGACGACGGCCGGCATGTTTGGAAACGCGCTGCTGGCGCTTGACAAGTTCCCCGAGCAGCGGACCTGGATTCGCAACCATCGAGACGCCTGGCCCAACGCCATCGAAGAACTCATGCGGTTCGATACCTCGGTCAAGTCCGACCCGCGCGCCGCTGCAACCGATATCGAGGTCAACGGCACCACCATTCCCGCGGGCTCGAACATCGTGGTCATGCTGGCGATGGCCAACCGTGACCCTCGCCGCTTCGACGACCCCGACACGCTCAAGCTGGATCGCCCTGACCCCTCACCGCTCTCGTTCGGCCACGGCATTCACTACTGCCTTGGGGCAAACCTGGCCCGGATGGAACTGCAGAAGGGCCTGACGAGGCTGTTGGATCTACTCGGCGACTACTCGGTCGACCATGACAACGTGATTTGGAAACCGTCGATCACCCTGCGGGGCCCACTCTCAATCCCGCTGTCGCCCGCCTAGCGATCTGTCGCATTCAGTAGGCTCCGCATCATGGACCTGACGGTACGCCAGCTCGAGGTGTTCAAGGCGGTGATGGAGACGGGGTCGGTGACCGCGGCGGCACACCGGCTGCAGTGCACCCAACCGGCGGTTAGTGCGGCGTTGACAAAGTTCGAGAAGGCGTCGGGGCTGGGCCTGTTTGATCGGACCACAGGCAGGCTTACGCCAACGGCCGAGGGCGAAGCGCTCTACGTCGAGGTGGAGCGTGGCATGCTCGGCCTCGACCGCATCGCCAGCACGGCTCGCGAGTTGCGGGAGGGGCACGTCGGTCGGGTTCGCATCGCTGCGGAGGGGGCGCCATCGATCATGTTCCTCCCCTCGGTGATAGCGGAATTCGTGCGGACCTACCCCGGCGTGACGGTTGAGCTTCACACCCAGGTCAGCAAGGACGTGGTCACCTGGGTCAGCAATCGGGAAACCGACATCGGGCTGGTGGAGTTACCACTGCACTTTCCGGGAGTCACCTACGAGGAATTCACACAGTCCTGCGTTTGCCTCATGCCCGTCGACCATCCCCTGGCCGATCGCCAGGTGGTGACTCCGGATGATCTTGTCGATGAGCAGCTGGTCGGCGTGCAGGAACATCACGCGGTGAATATCCAACTCCGAGAAGCGTTCGCAGCCGCCGGCCATGAGTTCACCACCCTGGTCAATGGCTACTACTTCGCCACGTGTCGCGGTCTTGTCCGAGAGGGCGCGGGGCTGGCAATTGTTGATGCATTCAACGGCATCGATATTGGCGACGGTGTGGTCGCTCGCCGTTTCGAGCCCGCCATCCAATACGAACTGGCCATTGCCTACGAAGCCCTTCCGGAGCTGGCGCCAGAGGTGGAAGCCTTCCTGGGGATCCTTCGCACCGCGCTCGTCCCGTACCTGGCCGAAGAGCCGTAAAGGACCCCGCCAGCAGGCTTCTGGCCCGGTTTCCGAGCTATAAGCAATAGTTATACTGGCATAGGAACATTTCACTTCCCTATATGTTTCGACGGTCTTATGCTGCACCAACTGTGCTAACGCTCGACGGTCGGTTCGCCGATACAAAGAGCAGAGTTTGGAGCGGACAATGATGTCGATGACCCAAAGCCTCATGCTGAACAACCGCATTCGTCAGACCCCCTTTACTCAGCGGGTGAACGAGGCGGGAGCGAAGGCCTACACCGTCTACAACCACACGCTGTTGCCGCTCATGTTCGAGTCGGTCGCCGCCGACTACCGGCATCTCAAGCAGCACGTTCAGCTGTGGGATGTGAGCTGCCAACGTCAGGTTGAGGTGTCTGGACCTGACGCCGCGGAACTGGTGCAGCTGCTTACCCCTCGCGACATTTCGAAGGCCACCATCGGGCGCTGCATGTACGCGCCGCTGGTGGACGAGGCCGGCGGCGTGGTCAACGACCCCGTCGTGCTCAAGCTGGCCGAGGATCGGTTCTGGCTCTCCATCGCTGACGCTGATATCGGGCTTTGGGTGTCCGGGCTGGCCAGGCCATTCGACGTCACGGTGACCGAGCCTGACGTGTCGCCGCTTGCGGTCCAGGGCCCGAAGGCGGACGAACTGATGGCTCGTGTCTTCGGCCCCGCGGTGCATGACATCAAGTTCTTCCGCTTCGCCGAACTGGACTTCCACGGCCACCCCCTCATCGTGGCTCGCACCGGCTGGAGCAAACAGGGTGGGTTCGAGATTTACCTCGACGCGCCGACGCTGGGCCTGACACTCTGGGACGAACTGGCCGAAGCTGGGGCGGACCTCAGCGTCCGGGCGGGCTGCCCCAACACCATCGAACGCATCGAGGCCGGGCTGTTGTCCTACGGCGCAGACATGACGCGCGAGAACAACCCGTTCGAGTGCAACTTCGATCCGTTCATCAACCTCGACCGGCCAATCGAGTTCCTTGGCCGAGAGGCGCTTGAAACGGTTGCGGCCACCGGACCGGAGCGGCGAATCGTCGGCCTTCAAATCAAGTCGCTCGACCTGCCGCCGTGCATCGAGCGGTGGACGGTCTGGACCAAGGACCGTGCGGTCGGGTGTGTCACTTCCGCTGCCATCTCGCCCGACATCGGCAGTGGTATCGCACTGGCCATGGTCGACCGGTCGCACTGGGACCCGGGCACCCTGTTGGATGTGTGGCTACCGGACGGTCGACCCGTTGCGGCCACCGTTTCCCCGCTGCCTTTCCCCTCCGAAGCATTCCAGGCGACGGGCGAGACAGCCACCGCATAGCGAGCGGCTCCATGGCCGGCGTGTGATACTCGGAGCGTGAGAGTTGCGATCGTCGGAAGCTCCGGTAGCGGCAAGACAACGCTGGCCCGCAGAGTCGCCCGCCAGACCGGCGCGCACCACATAGAGCTGGACGCGCTCCATCATCTGCCAGGTTGGACCCAACAGGACCGTTCGGTGATGCAGGCTCAGGTGGCCGAAGAGATTCAGCGACCGAGTTGGGTGTGCGATGGCAACTACGAGTCCCACGGCGGTGACCTGGTTCGGGCCGCCGCCGACACGATCGTCGTGTTCGACCTACCTCGGTTTCGGGTGCTGTGCCAGGTCGCCGCTCGGACGGTTCGCCGAGCGATCCGGCGAGAAGAGCTTTGGAACGGCAACCGGGAACCGCTGAGCAACTTCACCAGCTGGGACCCCGAGCGCAACGTGATCCGGTGGGCCTGGGTGCACCACGAGAAGTACCGCCACAGATTTCACCAGGCGGCGGAGACCGGCGAGTGGGACCATGCAACTGTGGTGGTCCTGGCGTCTCACGCCGACGGCGATCGTTGGCTCGCCCAGCTCTAACCCGCGACTTGAGCCTGGTCCCAGCTGCGGCGGTTACAGCGGGTGTCCGGTGAGATGTTGGCGGACAGCGGCGGCTGCGAGCTCCGGTTCGTCGAGCCACGGGGCGTGACCTGCGCCGGGCACCATTTGCAAATCGGCGTGAGGTAGCAGCTCAGCGAACTCACGTGCCGAAGCCTCGCCGCCGAAGACATCATCTGCGCCCCAAAAGAGATGGACCGGGGCGGTCACCTTCGCCAGCAGTTCGGGCCGGTGCACAACCGTGTCGACCGGACCGGCAAGCCCTATGGGGCGGGGGTTGTACAGCCCTTCGTTGCGGAACGTCTCAGTGTGCCTTACGAGAGCAACGACGTAGTCCAACAGCTGGTCGCTGAACCCGCCACTATCTATTGCCGATCTCATGCCCCCGGGTCTGAGCATTGCTCGAACCATTCCCCGCGAGACTCGCAGTCTTCTTGGCATCATGTTCTTGGGCGCAGCCAACCGCATGAAAAACGGTGCGTCACTGATGCGGGCGCCGATCTGGTACGCGAGTGCGTTGATGCTGATAAACCGGTCGGGATGAGAGGCCGCGCTGCGGAAGGTCGTCCAGCCCCCGAGCGACGTGCAGACCACATGGGCGCGCTCAACCTGCAACCCGTCGAGCACCTCAGCCAAGAGCAGATCGGCGAGGTGTTCCTGGGCTGCGAGGTCGGTCGACTGTGCCGCCATCACGGGACTGAGGCCGGTCCCAGGCCGATCGAGCATGATGCAGCGATAGTCGGGTAGTCGGCCAACGAGCCCGGCAAATATCGCCCCGCCAGACATCACCCCCGGAACAAAAAGAACCGGCGGGCCCTCGCCCGCAATCAACACTCTCGCCGTGCCGCCGAGGCCAGCCAGATCGACAAGGTGGGATTCGGCCCGGACCGCTTCGGACTCCAGCAAGGCCTGCTCGGCCCGCTTGAACGACTCATGGTGGTCAGTCATCTGATCCTCCGTCTGTCGAAGAACACCCTTCACCTTACCCTCACCGATCCCGGCGCCGGAGAAGCTCCGCAGCTTCGACCGTGGTGAGAATGTTGTCTAAAGTGCAGGTGCAGGGAGCTGTGTTATGTCGATGGCCGATGTCGGAGATCGGGTTCGTGAGATTGAACCGCTCATCCGCGACAACGCCGATGCGGCGGAACAGCAGCGGCATCTCTCCGGCGAGGTCGCAAAGGCGATGGCTCACGCCAGGTTGTAC
>CAZSTV010000115.1:0-17801 GCA_964609665.1 uncultured Acidimicrobiaceae bacterium | reverse complement strand
GCCCGGGCGTCGATGTATCACGCCGCATGGCTTGGCGATCAGGGCGTTGACAACGTGAAGGAAATGTCGGGCGCCAAGGCGTGGGGCTGCGAAATTGTCAACGAGGTCATGTACGACTGTGTGCAGTTCCACGGCGGGATGGGGTACATGCGAGAGTCGGCGATCGAGCGGATGTATCGCGACGCTCGGATCTTGCCGATCGGCGGCGGCGCCACCGAGGTCATGCTGGAAGAAGTGGCCAAGCGGTCCTACGTCTAGGCAGCCGTCTTGGCGGCATCGACGAGGGCGACGGCAGCGTTCCCGAGCACTGGGGCAGGTTCGGTGCGGCTGACATCGGCCCGGAAATAGCGGACCAGTTGGTGCCCGGCGTAGCAGCTGAGGTGGGCCACCGGGCCGTCTTCGGTGTTGTGCAGGTGTTGGATGGAGGACTCGCTCATCAGGTAGCGACGGTCGCAGACGGGGCAGTGAATATCGAACATGTGATCAGTGTGCGCCCTGAGAGTGTTTAGGAAAAGCGATGGATTCTATCTTCTAACCGGTAGTAGAATTGAACAATGGACATGACCGTGCAACACATGCGTCTGCTGCGGGAAGTGGCGAGTCAGGGCACGATTGCGGCCGCAGCGGCCTCGCTCGGCTACACCCCCTCGGCGGTCTCCCAGCAGCTGACCGGGCTCGAGAAGACCACCGGTGTCGCCATTTTGGAGCGGGTGGGTCGCAACGTTCGCCTGACTGATGCGGGGCGGGTCCTCGTCGATCACGCCAATGATCTCCTCGCCGGTTTCGAAGCGGCGAAGGTGGCGGTGGAGCAGGTCAACAACGAGGTTGTCGGTGAGTTGTCGCTCGCCGTGTACGAGTCGGTGGCATCAACGCTTCTCGTGCCGCTGCTTGCCAAGCTGGCCGTTCGCCATCCCGGTTTGACCCTCCGGACCGAACAGGTTGAGCCAGACGTCGCCATCGACGCGGTGGCGGCCGGCGGCATGGATTTGGCATTTGCCATCGATTACTCCCACGCTCCCGCCGCGCCACGGAAAGGGATTGAACGCACCACCATTCTCGAAGATCGTTTCTTCGTGGTGGTCGCCGAAGATGACCCGATCATCGGCCCGATTGCGCTTACCGACTTGGCTGATCGACCTTTCGTTGCCTCACCGACCAACCTCAGCTGCGGTCGCTGCGTGATGATGGCGTGCCACAACGCAGGCTTCCAACCAAACGTGGTCCACCAACTCGATGATTATCCCACCACGCTGCGTCTGGTCGCGGCCGGGCTTGGGGTTGCGCTTGTTCCGGTGCTCGGCCTGGTCCACGTGCCGGACGGCATCCGGACCGTGCCACTTGCCGAGCCGCTGAGCAGACAAATCCAGCTTGCCCACCGCACGGCAAGCTCCGGTCGCCCGGTGATCCAGGCCGTCTATGAGGGTCTGTTCGATGTCGTGGCGGAGTTGGAAACCCCGGCCGGTCTCTACGAGGCGATCAGCGGGTAGAGCCCGTCGGCCCCTGCGGCCTCGGCAGCTCGTCCAACCGACCCGGCCCACTCGCCCGGTGAGGCGAACTCATGTCGCCACGCCCACAGCCGTCGAGACAGATGATGCAGCGCATACTCCTGGGTCATCCCCATTGCGCCGTGGGCCTGGTGGGCCCAGCGGGTCGCGGTTGAGGCGCACTCATCGGCGATGGTTCTGGCCGAGGTGATCTGGAACGTGGCGTCCACCACCCCGGTGGTCGCGTGTCCTGCCGCGACCTTCGCCGCCATCTTGGCGATGGCCGCGTCCTGGGCGCCCCACACCAGGTGCTGTTGCACCGCCTGGAACCGTCCGATCGGCTTACCGAACTGGGTTCGCTCTTCGGTGTAGGCGACGGTCAGTGCGCTCATCGCTTCCAGCGCTCCGGCCATCAACATCACTCGGCTCAACGTACCTCGGAGCCGAAACTGCTCGGCCAGGGTCGGGTCGGTGACGGCAGCGGACCGTTCTGCGGCGACGGTCACCCCATCGAACACGACGGTGTCCCGAGGTTCGCCCGCAACGTTGACCGACGGATCGATCTGTACCGCCGAGGGCTCGACGGCCACAACATATTGGCTGTCGCCATCTTCACTACCGCCAGCAGTGGAGACGATGGCAACGATCAGGTCTGAGCGAGAGGCCCATGGCACTCGGTGCGCTGTCCCCGACAGCTCAATGGTGTCCCCGGTCGCAACGGCGGACAGCGTGTCCTGGCTGAACCCGGGCACGACCGTTACCGGGCCGTCCGGCAGCGCAATACCTGCCGTGCCGAGCAACCACCCGCCGAGAATGCCCGTCTCGGCCAGAGGAATTGGCGCGGCGTTTGCCCCGGCGATGCGCAGCACCTCGGCGGCGTCCAGCAGCGAACCGCCCGAGCCGCCGACGGCGTCGTCAACCCCGATCCATGCGAAGCCGGCCTCGGCCACCGCGTTCCACACATCATCGGCCCAGCCCGCTTCTTCAGCGGCCTGCACGGCGTCAAACCCGCAGGTCGACGCAAAGAGGTTTTCGGCTGAGTCCACCAGCAACTCGTCAACCACGAACCGTTCGTTTGTCATGCCCGCAGTCCCTTCGACGCGACCGACCGGAGTATTTCGATGGTGCCTCCACGGATGGTGAACGACGGGCCGGTCAGGACTGCGGCGGCGACCATGCGCTCGAACAGCGTTGCGGCCTCCGGCGATGGCTCAAGGTCGACCAGTTCGAGCACCTTTTGCAACACGTCCTGTTCAAAGCGGGTACCCATTTCCTTCACCAGCGATGATTCGACCGACGGCGCCTGTCCCTCGTCGATCAGCCGTGCCACCGACAGCGACATGTTGCGCAACCCCCACCACCGGGCGGTCGCCCACCCGAGCATCTCGGTGGCCCGTTCGCCAAGCGGTGTCCCTTCGTGGAGGCGGAGGAATTCTTCAACGATGCCAAAGGTGGAAAGCCAGCGATCCGGGCCGCCCCTCTCATAGGCAAGTTCGGAGGTGTTTTGAGCCCAGCCCATGCCGAGCTCACCGAGCACATTGACATCGGGAACGAAGACGTCGTTCATGACCACCTCGTTGAAGCCGGGGCTGCCGTCGAGGAACGGGATGCCGTTGATCTCCAGACCGGGAGAGGTGAGGTCGACGAGGAGCTGACTCAACCCCTGGTGTTTGTTGCCGTCCTCAAGCGGTGCCGTCCGACAGAGCACGACGAACCAGTCGTTCTCGTGGGCGCCGGAGGTCCAGACCTTGGTCCCGTTCAGCAACCAGCCGCCGTCGGCCCTGGTGGCCCGTGACGAGACCGACGCAAGGTCGCTGCCGCTGTCCGGCTCGCTCATGCCGATGGAGAACCCGAGCTCGCCCCGACAGATCGGTGGCAGGAAACGCTCACGCTGCTCTTCGGTTCCGAACCGGTTGATGATGGAACCGGTCTGGCGGTCTGCAACCCAGTGGTAACCAACGGGAGCGCCGTGACTCAACAGCTCTTCCACCACGATGAACCGGTCCACCGCGGTGCGGTCATGGCCGCCGTACTCCTTTGGCAGCGCCATCCCGACCCAGCCCTTTGCGGCCAGCTTCTTCGAGAACTCGGGGTCCTTGCCGGCACCCATGCCAAGGGCCCGATCGTAGGATCCTGGCGGCAGCTCTTCTGCCAGAAACGCTCGTACGTCGGCTTGGAGCTGTCGCTCGTCCGCGGTCAACTCTGTGGGTGCAAACTTCATCCGTCGTAGTCTCGCGCACCTCGCACGGTTGTTTCGAACCCCGGGCTGGCCGACCGGTCTACCCTGGCGTGATGCAGGAGTACCTGGACCGAATCGGTTTCGACGGCCCGGTCACGGTTGACCTTGAGACGCTTCGGGCGCTTCAGGCGGCTCACATGAGCACCGTACCGTTTGAGAATCTCAGCGTTTGGAGGGGGGAGCGGGTCAGCACCGGGACCGACTGGTCCATCCCGAAGATCGTCGAACGGGGACATGGCGGTTGGTGTTTCGAGTTGAACGGGGCCTTCGCCGTGCTGCTGGAGTTCCTCGGGTTCACCGTGCATCGCCTGGGTGCGGCGGTCTTGCTTGACGGGCCGAACCAGGTGGTCGACCACATCTGTCTTGAAGTGGTGCTCGACCAGCCATACCTCGTCGATGTTGGGTTTGGGGAGAGCTTCACCAGACCGCTGCTGCTGAACGACCGCAACCCTCAAGATGGCGGTATCGGTCGGTTTCAGTTCTTCGATAGCGCCCAGGGTTTAACGCTGACCAGGCTTGAAGATGACGTCCCGGCCCCGCAGTACCGTTTCCGGCGGGTCGCTCACACGATGTCGGACTTTGACGAGGCGTCGACCAGGCTGCAGGAAGACAAAACACTGCACTGGTCAACCAAGCCGTTTGCAACGAAGTTGATCGACGGCGGGCCGGAGCGAGTGACGTTGCTGAAGGATCGCCTCAAGTTCATCAGCGGGGAGGAGACCACGGAAACGCCAGTCTCGCCCGACCGGTGGGAGGAAGAGTTGCAGGCTCGATTCCGGCCCTGATATCCCCGGGCAATGAGCACGACACGGTTGATATCGTGCGTTGCATCAACTCGCCCAAAAACGAACCCACCCCGTTTCGCAACCTGGGTGGGCCGAGCGGTACCGGGCCGGCGGCATCCGCGCCGGGCGGCTTTCGCCACGGGATGCGGGCATTCAAGTACCGGCAGTTCCGGCTGTTCTTCCTCGGAGCGTTGGCATCCAACTCCGGCAACTGGCTGCAGAACCTTGCGGTGCCGTTCGTACTTTTTGAGCTGACCGAGCGTTCGGTGTGGGTCGGGCTTGCCGGCTTCGCTCAGTTCATTCCAGCGTTCGTGCTCGGACCGGTCGGCGGTTCGATCGCTGACCGGATGGACCGAAGAATGGTGCTGATCGTGACTCAGACGCTTATGGCGCTGGCCGCGATGGCGCTGTGGGCAACCTGGGCTATCGGGTGGCGGAGCCCGTGGTTGGTGCTGGGAATCACCGCGCTGACCGGGATATTCAGCGGACTGATGATTCCAAGCTGGCAGGCGTTTGTCCCGTCGCTCGTGCCCAAGGAAGACCTGGCGTCGGCAATCACCTTGAACTCAACGCAGTTCAACGCGGCCCGGGCCATCGGCCCCGCCCTGGCCGGCTTGCTGCTGGCCACCGCCGGACCGGCGTGGGCGTTCTTCCTGAACGGTCTGTCGTTCCTGGCCGTGATCGCCATGCTGATGGTGATCACACCGATCGAGGTGACCACTCGACGAGCGTCGTCCGAAGGCGTGATCGCAGGGTTCGGTTCGGCCCTCACCTACATCCGGGGCCGGACCGGTGTGATGCTCGGCATGGTCTGCGCCATGCTGGTGGCCTTCTTCGGCAACCCGGTGACCCAGTTCACCGTCGTCTTCACCGACCAGGTGTACGGGGCCGGGCCTCGCGTACTCGGCGTGCTTGCAGCCGCGGTCGGCATCGGTGCCGTGATCGTTGCGCCCATGCTCTCCAGCTGGGACAACCTCGTTTCGCGTTCAAGCGTCGTGCGATGGGGCCTACTGGTCTACGCCCTAGCGGTCATCGGGTTTGGAGCGTCACCCAACTGGCCACTCGGTCTGCTCTCGCTCCTGGTGGTCGGCGCCGGTTTCCTGGCGGTGATTGCCACCACCAACACCGCCATCCAGCTAATCGTCGCCGACGACATGCGGGGCCGGGTCATGTCGGCCCGGGTGATGGGGTTCACCCTGGCGTTTCCCGTCGGCTCGCTGCTTCAGGGCATCCTGGCCGACCTGTGGGGGCCGCAGGCAACGGTGGTCGCGTTCGGCGCGGTGCTGTTGGTCATCGCCGTGGTGTTGGCGTCGAAACCAGACCTGCTGCGAACGTTGGACCGCGCCGATGACACCCCCGACCGTTCGTTTGGCAAATAGATTTCGGGTCGGCCATCATCGCCTAGGTGGATACGACGGTGGCAATCTCTGGAACCTGTGACGATCGCTTCGCCGGGGTGCGAACCGAGTTCGAACGGAACTTCGCCGAACGAGACGAGGTTGGCGCAAGCGTGCACGTCATCGTCGACGGCGTTCCGGTTGTCGACCTGTGGGGCGGCGTTGCAGACCGAGACGGTACCCCGTGGGAGGCCGACACCGGAACGGTCGTGCACTCCTGCACCAAGGGCGCCACCGCGCTTTGTGCCCACCTGCTGGCCGACCGTGGAGCGTTGGACCTGGAAGCGCCGGTCGGTGACTACTGGCCCGAGTTTGCGACCAACGGCAAAGAACACGCCACGGTCGCCATGATGTTGGACCACTCGGTTGGCGTGCCGGCCATTCGGGAACGGCTGCCAAAGGGACTCTGTCTGGACTGGGACGCTATGGCCGCTGCGGTGGCGGCCGAGGCGCCGTGGTGGACCCCCGGCACCCAGCACGGCTACCACATGCTGACCTTCGGGTGGACGGTCGGGGAGCTGGTCCGACGAGCGTCCGGGCGGTCGCTCGGCACATACTTCGCCGAGGAGATCGCCGGTCCGCTCAACGCGGACTTCTGGATTGGTCTCCCCAACGGCCACGACGGTCCGGTGGCTGATGTCATCGGCACCAGGGCTGACCCCGAGAACATGAGCGACTTCACCAAGACGCTTGTCGATGACCCAGACTCGCTTGCTCGAGCGGCGCTGATGAATACCGGTGGCTTCTCACCGAACGATGCGGAGGTCCGCCGGGCGGAGATCGGTAGTGCTGGGGGTGTCGCCAGCAGTCGAGGTTTGGCCAGAACCTATGTCCCCGCTGCCGCCGGTGGTGGTGACCTGTTCTCCGACGCGGCGATGGCCGCCATGTCCGGGGTTTCGGTGGACGGCGACGATGCCACGCTCCTCTCGCCAACCCGGTTCTCCCTCGGATTCATGAAGTCCATGGACAACCGGGCCGAACCGAAAGGTCGACGCGACAGCGCCATCTTGTCCGACGCCGCCTTTGGCCATGTTGGCGCCGGTGGCAGCATCGGCTTTGCCGACCCGGCCCACAACGTTTCGTTCGGCTACGTGATGACCAAGATGGGTTCGGGCATCCTGCTCAACGACCGGGGACAGTCGCTGGTGGACGCCACCTACCGGGCCCTCGGCTGCACCGACAACGCCAGCGGCGTTTGGGTCTGACCAATAGGTCCCGGCCCGCTGGCGGCGGAGGCCCGAGAGATTGCGAGCGCCTGCGACTGCGCTACACGCGCTCCAGTGGTCGATGCGGCGCCGGTGGCAGGGCCACCTCGATCGGGTCTCCCGGAGCAACCGAGCCGCCAAGGACGACCACCGCCATGACTCCGCCGAGGCGATCGACCGTCCCGTCTTCTCGTCGTGGCCGCAGTTCGCTAAGCAGCCCGGCGGAGAAACCTTCGATCTGCCCGCAGGGATTTCGCAGGCCGGTGATGGCGAGTAGCGCCGTTTCGCCGACCCGCAAGACCGAACCCACCGGCAGGGCCAGCAGATCAATACCGCGGGTGGTGATGTTCTCCCCGAGTTGGCCCGGCGCCACCTCGAAGCCTTTGGCACCAACGTCGTCCAGCAACTCCCGGTGGATCAGATGCACCTGTCGCAGGTTGGGCTGAGTGGGGTCCGCCGCCACCCGAGAGCGATGCCGGACGGTGGCGCCCTGGTGGGCATCGCCCACCACCCCACACCCCGCGATGAGCTCGATCGCGGGACGCTGTTGCTTGGAAAAGGTGTGGGAATCGCTGGTGTGCACTGCGTCTACGGTTGCCGACATTGCCCCGATCGTAGCGCTTAGTCCTCCTCATCGCCGGGAATAAGGTTCACCGCCATGAGCAGCGAGGTGTAGGTGCCGTCGTCGGCGGAGCGAAACACCAGGGGCTTCGTTGTCCCGTCGATTTCGATGATCACCTCGGCGCCGACAGCGTGGCGCACCGCATCTTCGGCAAAGCGTGGATTGACCGCAACGTCGGTCGCTTGATCACAGGTTGCAGCGACCCGTTCCTCGCGACCGGCGGCGGTGACAGTCAACGTCTCGCCTTCGGCTCTCAGGTGCACCGGGTCCTCGCCGTCAAAGCGTGCGAGCGCCGAAAGCAGTTCGGCCTTTGCAGCCACCACCGTTGCGGACGGCGACGCTGCAGACAGCAGCGCTTCGTATGGCGGAAACGTCATGTCGATGGCCGAGGTGTCCAGGTCCACGCCGTCGCCGCTCATAGTCAGCCGTCCTCGCTGGCGCTGAATGGTTACGGTTGCCGGAGGTGTGAGCGCGGTCTGCCAGTCCACCATGGTGGCGGCCGAAACCACAGCCGAGAAGTCGTCTCCGGCGCTGAGCGGAACAAGGTCTCGGACCGCGCAACGGTGGCTGTCGGTGGCGACCACTCTGATCGAGCCCTCAGCCGCCTCGATCAAGACGGTCATCAGGTGTGGGCGGTGGGGGTCGGTGCCTGCGGCGGGCAGCACCTGTTCCAGTGCTGCGGCAAGGTCGGTTGAGTGGGCAGTGATGTTTGGCATGGGTGTCTCCGTGACGTTTGGGGTTGGTTTGATGGGGACCGAAGCGGTTGCCGCCGTAGCTGCGCCGAGGCGTTGTGCGACGGCGGAGATGTGACGAAGCTCCGCTTCCAGGGTCGTGAGATGTTGTTGCACCAGCGCGTGCTGTTCTGGACCGTCCGCCGCCAAGACCTTGCCGATGTCGACAAGGGACATGTTCATGCGGCGTAGATCCCGGATCAGTTTCCCGGTCTCCACTTGGT
This sequence comes from uncultured Acidimicrobiaceae bacterium, assembly GCA_964609665.1. Taxonomy (GTDB): domain Bacteria; phylum Actinomycetota; class Acidimicrobiia; order Acidimicrobiales; family SZUA-35; genus JAHELU01. The sequence goes on along the minus strand of CAZSTV010000115.1, from coordinate 9,114 downwards.
CTTCGGCGTACAGCCGGTAGCCGGAGACAGCGTCCACCCTGACCGGTGGCAGCAGCCCTCGATCGGCGTAGAAACGTACGGCGCTGACCGACAGTTCGGTCCGGGCCGCAAAGTCTCCGATGTTCATCTCCGTTCCCATGTGCTCACCCTCGGGCCTCAACCAGGCTGAGAGTCAACCCCTTTCCCGTCCTATTTCTTTGGCCCATTTCTGTGTCCCACTTTCTTGCGCTCACCACCCCGGCCTGACCACAGGGGTCGATCCGCTCCCGGCCTAGGTCCGGGGCCGTATAACGGTCAGGTTTTTACGACTTTCTAAACTAAATGAATTGGATTTGAAGTACGGTATTTGGCTCTCAAGCCCTCCGTGGGGTGGCCGATGTGATGAAGAGCGACGATCGTTGCTCGATTGCACCAAGGCCCCCTGGAGAACTGCGATGCCGGACGGCGTGCTGGAAATCCACGACAGTATCTTGACCGTGGCGGAGACTCTTCCGCCACTCCCGAGCAGCGTGGTCAAACTGGCAGCTGTTGTCGCCAACGATGACAGCGATATCGACGATGTTGTTGCGGTCCTGCGCGAGGACCCCGGCCTGGTGACCTCGCTACTCTCCGAGGCAAACTCGGCCGCCTCCGCATCGGCGGCCGAGATCACCACCATCGAGGCGGCGTTGGTTCGCCTTGGCCTGGCCCGAGTGCTTGCGCTGTCGTGCAATAAGACCATTGGGCCGCAAGCGGTTCGGGCGCTGCAGGCCTACCGGCTCCCTGCCGGGGCGCTGTGGCGTCACTCGGTCATCGCCTCGTATGTGGCCGAGGTGCTCTTCCGGCAGTTGCGGGGCGCCGTTGGCCCCGACGTTGTCACCAGCACGCTGCTCCACGACATTGGCCGTGTGGTCTTGAACGACTCCCTGGACCGGGACCAGCTCGCACTGATCAGCCGTCACGTGACCGTCGAGGACGCTGAACTGGAGATGCTCGGCGTTGACCACGCCGAGGTCGGTCAGGTGCTCCTGGAAATGTGGGGGCTGCCGTCGGTCATCACCGAAGCGGTGGGCGCCCATCACCGGCCCGGCTACGACCGAGCCGAGCCAGCGACCATCGTGAGCCTTGCAAGCCATATCGCCAATGACGTGCAACCGGGCCCTGTCGCGTTCCGCGACGACGTCGAGGTTGGCAAGCTGGTGTCTGCGGTCGAGGTGGACTACGACGAGACCATCTCGCGGTCACGGCAGCTGCTCGTCGCCGCCGGGGTCATCGATCCCGAATAGATCTAGGGTCTGGTGAAGCGTGACCGGTCGGCCTGTTTGCCGCGGCCCGGTGTGCCGCTCACATCGGTCCCTCTAGCGACGATCTCCCCACGGCTCATCGTCACCTCCGGCCAACCCGTGACCTGCCACCCGTCGTAGGGGGAGTATCCGGCGTTGGAGTGCATGGTTGCGCCGTCGACCGTGCGGACTGCGTTCGGGTCCCAAATGATGAGGTCGGCATCGGAGCCGGGGGCGATCGTTCCCTTCTGCGGGTAGAGGCCGAACAGCTTTGCCGCCTGGGTGGAGGTGACCTCGACGAAGCGGGCAATCGAAATGCGTCCAGTATGAACGCCTTCACTCCAGAGCACGGGGAGCATGGTTTCCAGTTCTGCCATGCCGTGCCGCAACGTCGACGCCGTCAACTCGGGATCGAGTTTCTGTTCGAGGGTCCACGGCGCATGGTCGGTGCACACCGTCGAGACTGAGCCATCGTTGATTCCGGCCCACAGAGCATCACGGTCATCATCGGTCCGGAGCGGGGGAGCGCCTGCGTACTTTGCGCCGTCAGCATCGGCGAAACGGTCTTCGTTGAGGTGCAGATAAATGGGTCGGGTTTCGACGTAGAGCGGCAGGTCCCGTGCCCGGCCGGTTCGACATGCCTCAAGTGCCGCTTTGCTCGACAGGTGGACAACGTAGGTGGCGGCTCCGCTGGTTGCGCAGTAACCAACGGCGCGTTCGGTGGCAATCCGCTCGGCTTCAACCGGGCGGCTCTTCGGGTAGTGCTTTGGTTCGTCGTGGCCCCCTTCGGCAAGCTCCCGGCCGCAGCAGTTCATGATGGCGGGGTCCTCGCAGTGGACCAGCACCACCGAGCCGGCGGCCGCCGCGGCCGACATGGCGCTGAGATACCCGTCGACGTTGCGGTCGAAACGTCGGAAGGAGAGGAAGATCTTGACCGAGGGATGTCCGGCGGCCGCCAGCGCTTCAATCTGGGCAATGCCGTCGTCGTCCGGGTCGAGCAAGACCGGGTGTTGAAAGTGGTCGACGATGGCGTTGGCGTTCGCATCGGCAACGTCTCGCTCCAGGCCGTCTGCCATCTGTTCGCCCTTGCGGGGAAACGACATGTTGCCGACGCACGTGATGCCGCCCGCGGCCGCCGCTCTGGTGCCGACCTCAAAGTCATCGACCCACCGCCAGGAGCCAGGCTCGGTGCCCGGGGGCGTGAGGTGGACGTGGGCGTCGATCCCGCCGGGCAACACATAGCGTCCGGTCGCATCGATCTCGGTCTCGCCGCTGAGTGCTGTTTGGTCGCTCGCTGCTGTTCGGTCGCCCGCCGCGCTGACCTGGGCGATGCGGCCGTTGGATATGCCGATGTCGAAGATGCCGTCCAGTCCCGGCCCGACCACATGGCCGCCTCTGATCACGGTCTCGAACCGTTGATCCGAAGCGCCGCTGCTGCCATCACTGGAGGTTGTCGGCCGACGGACGGATGGGCGGTCCTCGCTCACGCTGTGATCTCGCGAATCGTGATCCGATGAGTCAGCGCTGTCTCGATCCGTTGTGCCATCGGTCCGATGGTCACACGCCTTTTGGGTCGACGCAACATGGCCACGACATTGCCAGCTGCGGTCGCATCGGTTGGCATCTTGGTCGCTCCCTGTTGGCCCCACTAGCGTTCGGCAATGCCGGAACGCACAAAAAATGAAGACGAGCAGACGTTCGATGCCGAGCGAGGCAAACAGTTCATGCAGACGATGACCGGGATCATCAACGGCGGCGCAATGGCGTTGATGTGTTCGATCGGGCACAAGACCGGACTGTTTGACTCGATGTCGGCGCTCCCGCCTGCATCGTCGGAGGAGATCGCCGCCGCCGCCGGTCTTGAGGAGCGCTACGTTCGGGAATGGCTGTCGGCGATGACAGCGGGAGGCATCGTCGACCACGACGTCGACAACAACAGCTTCCACCTGCCCGTAGAGCATGCCGGTCTGCTGACCCGAGCGGCGGGGTCGCTGAACCTCACCACACCGTGCCAGTACATCTCATTGCTCGGTCAGGTGGAAGATGAGGTGGTTGACGCCTTCCGTGATGGGGGCGGCGTGCCCTATGACCGGTACCCGAAGTTCCAAACGCTGATGGCGGAGTCCAGTGGCCAGCGGATGCTGAACGCCATGATTCCCATGGTGGTACCGCTGTTCCCCGACGGGGACCGTCGGCTGAGCGAGGGGTTGGACGTTGCCGACGTTGGCTGCGGCAGTGGGCGGGCGCTGAACGTGCTGGCCGCCCACTACCCGAACTCTCGCTTCACCGGCTACGACATTGCCGACGAGGCACTCGAACGAGCACGGACCGAGGCGGAGGCGAACGGATCGACCAACATCGAGTTTGTGCGCAGGGACGCTGCAGCCCTCGACGAACCGGCACGGTTTGACCTCGTCACCAGCTTCGATGCCGTCCATGATCAGGCCCACCCCGACAAGATGTTGCAGGGCATCTTTGCCGCGCTGCGACCGGGCGGCACCTACCTCTGCGTTGAGCCGAAAGCGTCGAGCCATCTGCACGAGAACCTTGAGAATCCCGGTGCGCCCATGATGTACACCATCTCCACCATGCACTGCATGACCGTCTCGTTGGCATACGGCGGCGCCGGTCTTGGCACGGCCTGGGGTGAGCAGCTGGCCAGGGAAATGCTGACCGACGTTGGCTTCGTCGACATCACCACCACCGGGATTCCACCGGATCGAACCAACCACTATCTGCTCTCCACCAAGCCCGATGGTCCAGACAGCGGCGTCGTCGAAGGGGATGCGACATGACCAACAGCATGACCGGCAACCCGATCGACAATAGAGACCGGGTGGTCATCGTCACCGGTGCAGGCGCCGGTATCGGTCGAGCGACGGTCAATGAACTGGTGCGACAGGGCGCGCAGGTGATAGCGGTCGACCTGTCGGAGGAAACGCTGGCGTGGCTTGACGAGTCCGAGTCAACCTCGGCGGTGATCAAGGTGCCGGGCAGCGTGACCGAGCAGGCAACGAACGATGCCATGGTGGCCACTGCCATCGAGGCGTTTGGTCGCCTTGATGCCGTGGTGCTCAACGCCGGCATCGTCGGGCAGGGCGATGTGGCCCGGTCGTCGATGGAAGAGTTCGACCGGATGATGGACGTCAACGTCCGAGCCGTGGCCCTCGGCCTCAAGGCGTCGGTGGCGGAAATGGGCGAAGGCGGCTCGGTTGTCATCACCGGCTCGGTTTCCGGGCTACGAGGAGACAGCGGCCTGTTTGCCTACAACACCTCGAAGGGTGCGGTGGTCAACATGGCCCGGGCCGCGTCGCTTGATGTTGCTCACCTTGGCATCAGGGTCAATGCAATCTGTCCCGGCCCAATCAAGACCGCCATGACCGAGTCGACTCGCGGTCACGCCATCGGCGATTCCATGGCTGCCCGGGTTCCGCTCGGCCGCTTTGGCGAGCCGACTGAGGTGGCCGCGGCCATCGCATTCCTCGCTTCGCCTGCCTCGTCGTTCATCACCGGTGTCGCGCTGCCGGTCGATGGCGGGGTCACCAGCGGCACGGGGCAGTGGGCAACCTACGGCGGCCGCAAGGCGGGTTTCCAGTAGAGGGCCAGCTTCCAGTCGGGCTTCCCAGCGTGACAAGTGGCACTAATCTTTTATTAGTGTTCGCGGGGTTGGATGTGTACTCTTCAGTTTGTGCTTACTAATGATAAGTAAGCCGGACAGAACATATCCCTCTCCTTGAACGGACTCCCCAGCGATGACGAACATTCTTCAACTTGATTCCTCGGTAAGCGGCGACGCGTCGGTCACCAATCGACTCAGCAGCCTGCTGGTCGAGACACTTGGCGCCGAGGCCTCGGTGACTCGACGAGACCTCTCGACACTGCCGTCCCTCACCGCAGATCGCTTTGCCGCCAACGGCACCCCGGCCGCCGACCGCTCGCCGGCCCAGGCTGAACTTGGGGCCCTCGGCGATGACGTCATCGCTGAGCTCGAAGGCGCTGACATCCTGGTCATTAGCGCACCGGTCTACAACTTTGGTGTCCCCAGTGGCGTGAAAGCCTGGATGGACCTGGCCGCACGGGCCGGGCGAACCTTCCAGTACACCCCGGAGGGTCCAGAGGGTCTGGTCACCAACAAGTCGGCGTACATCGTCTCGGCGTCGGGCGGCGTACCGCTCGGCAGCGAGATGGACTTCGCAACTCCCCACATCCGTACGTTCCTCGGTTTCCTTGGCTTCACCGACATCACACTGATCGATGCCGGTGGTCTGCTGATGGACAGCGAGAAGGTACAAAAGGCCGAGGAGCAGATCCGTCAACTGGCTACGGCGTAGTTCCCGCTATGTCGCCACAGAACAGGAGGCCCTACAATCTTGTTCTGTGGCGGACGTTTCCTCCCAAGACAGCGACATCGACACCCACGGCTCCACGGCCGATCCGGGTTGTCCGGGCGATTACTGTCCGCTGTTTCAACACGCCATCGAACTGATCGGCCGCCGCTGGACCGGTTCAATTTTGAAGGCGTTGGGTCGTCACGAACTTCGGTTCGGTGAGATTCGCTCCGCAATCCCCGGCCTGTCCGACAGGCTGCTCGACACTCGCCTCACCGAGCTCGAGGGGGAGGGCATCATCGTCCGCAGCGAGACCAATGGCGAGGTGCGGTACGGGATTACCGAGAAAGGCCGAGATCTTGAACCGGTCTTCGCGTCGGTCGGGGCATGGGTCGATGCTCATGCCGAGGGGATGATTCACGCGAAGCCGGGCAAGCGAAGGCGCTGATAGCGGCAGGCGTCGTTGCGACAACGAGCGACCTGATCAACTAGCTTCGCCGAGATGGACCCACACGCCACGTCGATCCCTGCCCTGGTCCGCTGGTCAACCTCGCACCACGGGTCACTCGCCGCCATCAAAGATGGCGGCGCAACGCTGACCTACGCCGAACTGGGCCAACGCATTGACCGCGCGGCGCGGGCCATGGTGGCCTCCGGGGTCCGGCCCGGCGACTCGGTGGCGGTCTGGGCACCGAACTGTTGGCAATGGGTGGTCGCGGGCCTGGCGGTCTCGCGAGCGGGTGCGATCCTCGTCCCCATCAATACCCGGTTCAAAGGGGGCGAGGCGGCCTACGTGCTTCGGACGGCAAAGGTCAAGATGGTCTTCGTCGTCAACGGCTTCCTGGACACCGACTACAGCGGCTCACTCAACGACCAGGAACTGCCGGACCTTGCCACGATGGTCGACCTTGTCGGCCCCGCCCCGGAGCCGACCGCCGGGGCGCCCGCCGCAACCATAACCTTCGACGAGTTCATGGCCAGGGGCGACGATGGGGGAGAAGGCCAAGGGGCGGACGCGCTGCAAGCCGAGATCGACCGCCGCTCCGATGCCGTCGGGCCGGACGACGTTGGGCTGATCATGTTCACCTCCGGGACCACCGGCAACCCGAAGGGAGTGATGGTGCGCGGCGGCGCCGTCATCCGAGCCTTCCATTCCTACGGCCGGGCGCTGACGGTCCAGGCCGGTGACCCCTACCTGCTGGTCAACCCGTACTTCCATGCCTTTGGCTACAACTCCGGGATCATCGTGTGCCTGCTTTTCGGCGCGCTGAACCTACCGGTTGCGGTCTACGAGCCAGAAGAGGTGATGGCCACCATCCAACGGGAGGGCGTGGCGGTGTTCCCCGGCCCGCCGGCCCTGTTCCAGGGTTTGCTCAACCACCCGAACCTGGAGCAGTACGACCTCTCGTCGCTGCGGGCCTGTGTGACCGGAGCGGCGTCCATCCCGGTGGAGATGATTGTGGCGATGCGGGAACGGCTTGGCTTCGAGATCATCATCACCGCTTACGGCATGACCGAGACGTCGGGTATAGCCGCCTACACCATGCCGGACGACCCGCCGGAGGTCACGGCAACCACGTCTGGCAAGGCCATCCCCGGCGGGGAGCTTCGGGTGGTCGACGATGACGGCAACGATGTCCCCACCGGCTCCGAGGGTGAGTTGCTGGTCCGGGGCTACCAGGTCACCCCCGGATATCTGGATGCACCAGAGCAGACCGCCGAGGCCATCGATGCCGACGGCTGGCTGCACACCGGAGACGTGGCGGTGATGAACGCCGATGGCTACATCGACATCACCGACCGCAAGAAGGACATGTTCATCATGGGTGGCTTCAATGCCTACCCGGCCGAGATCGAGCGGATGATGGTGGAGCACCCGGAGATCGGCATTGCAGCCGTCATCGGCGTCCCCGACGAGCGGATGGGTGAAGTCGGGGCGGCGTTTGTTGTGCCGAGCCCACAGGGCACGCCGGACCCGGCCGCGGTCATCGAATGGTGTCGTGAGCACATGGCGAATTACAAGGTTCCCCGCTACGTGTGGCTTGTCGACGACCTTCCACTCAACGCGTCGAACAAGGTCCTGAAGCCGATATTGCGAGAGCAGGCCATCGAGCGACTCGGGCAGTAAGTTCGACCGGTCATATCGCTGGGGAGTTCCGCTGGCGGCGTTTTGTCACTGTGCTAGGTTCGGCCACTGCGGGGCTCATTCTTTTCCGTCGTTGAGCTCTTAGCGGAAGGTGGGAATTTCATGAAGTGGCTTTTTGGCGTTTTCTGCGCGGCCGTGGTTATGGCCGCGGTGCCTGCACAGGCCCAACAGCGGGCCAACAACTACAACTATCAACCGCCCGCGGAGGTGATGTCGCAGAACCTGTATCTCGGTGTGGACCTCGCTCGATTACTTGCCGGCGAACCGCCTGCGGCGTTACTGCAGACCGTGCAGGAGACCGACTATCCGGCCCGAGCGGTGGAGATTGCCGAGGCCATCGACGCGTTCAACCCGGACGTGATCGGCCTGCAGGAAGTGTGGGCGCTGACCGTCTTTGACGAGGCCGGAAACACCAGCCTCAACCTTGACTACCTCGACATTCTCCTTGCCGAGCTGGCCAACCAGGGCGAGTCGTATGCCGTTGGTTCCGTCAGCGTGAACGCCGACGTGACGCTCCCGGTACGTCCCGGCGTTTTCGGACGGGTGGTCGACAGTGACGTCATCTTGTACCGGACCTCAACCACCACGGTGTCGAACCCGACGTCAAAACACTTTGGGGCTCAGTTCAGCGTTCCGCTGGGCGAGGCGACGCTTGAATTCACCCGTGGCTACAACGCGGTTGATGCACACATCAACGGGCAGGACTATCGCTTCGTCAACACCCACTTGGAGGTTGCGGGTGCGCCCTGTCTGAGCAGCACCGGTCCGGTCATCTGTCAGGACGTCCAGGCCGAGGAACTCATGGCGGACCTGGCCGATGAGACCCTGCCGGTCATGCTGGTTGGAGACTTCAATGCCGCCCCTGGCACGACTGCCTACAACACCATCGACGCCGCGGGGTACCTGGACACCTGGACCATCCGCTACCCCTACAACGACGAGCCCGGTTACACCTGCTGTCAGTCCGAGGGTCTGACCAACGTGGCAAACCAGCTGACCGAGCGGATTGATCACATCTTCATCTCCGAAGCTCACCTGACCCGCTCGACCGCGCTGACAACGGTTGTTGGTGACTGGGATCAGCGCAAGACGCCCTCCGGGCTGTGGTATTCCGATCACGGTGGGCCCTGGGCCAGGCTCTGGCTCCGCTACAGCAGCTAACTGTGGTGACCCCTGGGGGTTGTCTCTGGCGCCGCTGGGCCGATCAGGCCCGGCGGCGACCGGTGCCGGGCCCTGAACCGAGTGCCCTGATCCGAGTGCCGTAATCCGAGTGCGAGTGCGAGACGAGACCGGTAACCTGATGAAGCTAGAAATGGCCTTGTACGGGGCGACGTAGCTCAGTTGGTAAGAGTGCTCGACTCATAATCGAGAGGTCGTG
>CAZSTV010000114.1:15594-17813 GCA_964609665.1 uncultured Acidimicrobiaceae bacterium | reverse complement strand
CCCCTGGGGGTGGGGGGGGGGCCGCGGGTGCCGCGGGCGGGGGGGGGGGGGCCACCGCTGGGCCCGCGCGGGGGGGGGGCGCGGGCGCGGACCGATCTTTGTTGTGATGAGCTGTCGCTGCTGTGGCTACTTGCTTGCACCGATCATGGCGCCAACCGCCAGACCGATACCCGTCAGCATCATGGCCAGCGCAGCTGCACCGCCGACGATGGGATTGGCACCCAGGATGACCGCAAGCCCGATGGCGATCTGGCCGATGATCGTGGCCAATATCGCAGCGTTCCAAGCGCTGATCGTCGGTGCGGTGTCCTCGACGCCGGTTGCGCCGGCAGCGTTGCCAGCGCCGTCGATGGTGCCGATGGCGCCGGCGCCCCTGTCGCTGATGCGATCCAGCGCAACTTCGCCGGTGTCACCGGTCTTGCGGAAGCTGAGCGTGGGGACCCCGTCGCCACAGTCGATTATCCGGGCATATTCTTCGCTTTGGTAGTCAGTCATTGCGATCCCCCTTTCGAGAGGTGTGTTTTCGGGCAGCACAAATACAACGGGCGATAGCGTCCGTGTAACTGCTAAATGGGCAGGGAAGGTCGAGCTGCGCTGTGTGGTGAGCGCATGCTTGTGCGCGTTGGGTGGGGGAGTCGTACGGCGAAGTTGCCGTGAGGGTGATCCGTTAGCTGAAGGGTCAGCCGGTGGACGCTGTGTTGGTGGCGCCGCTCACATCCGGTAGCGGTGTGAGGGGTGGGTCACATACCGCCTGACGTGGTGAAACGTCGATCTCAGACGCCTAGGGTGCGTCGGGGCGGTTGCCGGAACTTACTGCGTTCGGACGGTCTCGAGGTCCGCTGGTGCGGTACGCATCGAGTCCGGAGCGCCTGGCATGATCGGCTGGCGGCCGAAGGTTTTGCGCACCTGGTCCTGGGTCCGGCTGTGGGGTTCAACGTTACATACGTGATATGTCACGTTGCTCCACTTGTTGCCGTCAAGTATTTGACTCATGAATGCGCTCCTTTCGGTCACTCGTATCATTGAAGGTGAAGTCTTACATGATGCCCTACGGGATACAAGAGAATTTTCTAGGTGACGACCACCTACACATGACTAGACGTCGCCAATGGCCAAATGGTTCCCAGGATTCGAGGAAAACCTCGAGTTGTCTTCAAACCCGGTCTGAGGGGTGACGTTCTGCCCGGTTCCACGGAACGGGGGTGGCCGTCGCCGGGGCCAGAGCCAACGTGCCGTCCTCGCTCTGGAGCAGGACCGAGACCGGCCAGCCGTAGCGCAACGCGTGGTGCGCACCCTCGGTCAGGATCTCGGCGACGGTGTTCGCGCGCCGGGGTTCCACAGAGGCGAACCGGTCAAACCGGTGGACGACGATGGCAAGCCCGGGGGCCGAGGCAAGCCCTGGTTCGCTGGAGGTTGGAACGCCTCGGAGCGCGTCGAGCAGCGCGTCGAGGTTCCGCCCATACCACTCCGGAAAGGCCAGGGACTCCGCAAGGTCATCGTGCAGCGCTCCGTCGTCTGACCACCGAGCGGCGTCCAGCTCAACAATCTTCCACCCGGCGTCGACGCACCGGTCGATCGCTCCCTGCAGCGTCACCGTCGATCGATACAGCTGGATTGGCGCAAGGTCCTCCGGAAACAGTGAAGCTCGGGGGAGGGGAGCAGCCGAGTCGGTCATGGTGCCATCGCCTTGTGGATTGCCTGTCTGATACCGGGGACTCTAACCGACATCGGCGATTAGCCGCAGTACTTGTAGACCTCGACGTAGTCCACTTCCATGCGAACGGTGCCGCCGATGGAGTCCTTCCACCCGTCGAGCTGGATAGCGAGGTGATGGGGTACGTCGGGGATGAGATCAGCCCCTGTCTCGTTCACGGTCCAGCTGTCAGACGAGCGGGAACCGGGACCCTCGCGAGTGATCGTGATGCGGTCCGGGGTCCACTCCATCGACATCACCTGGAACTGGGCGCCGTCGGCGTCGTGGCGGTAGAACTCCTGGGTTGTCGCATTGCCGAACGGCTTGTGAATGAAGGAGTAGAACGGATTCCGGCTCTGAGTCTTGGTCAGGGTCTCGTACATGTTGTTCTCACCGTTGAGGTGATTGTTTCCGGCCTGGGGCCATGTCAGAACAACGCCGCTCACCGCCTGGCTGGGGTCGTTGTCGGTCCGGACCCGGAACACGTACTTGCCGTACTGCAGGTCGAGGCCCAGCGCCATGCCGC
>CAZSTV010000114.1:0-15584 GCA_964609665.1 uncultured Acidimicrobiaceae bacterium | reverse complement strand
AGCTTGCCGTCGGACACGGTGATGGCCGACGGTCGGCGGAGCCCGAAACCGGAGTTGCCGGGACTGTTGTAGAGGGTCCAGTCGCCGCCGACCGAAGAGCCGTTGAAGTCGTCTCGGAAGACCCGTTCAAATTCACCGTTGCTGGCACAGGTACTTCCGCCCTGGCTTCCGGCGGTTGTGGTGGCATCGGCCGCCGTCGTTGTCGGCGCTTCGGTGGTGGTCTGGAGCGTCGTTGGCGGCTGCGTTGTCTCACCGGGATCGGTTGTCTCAGCGGGATCGGTGGTTTGATCGTTTGGCGTGGTGGCGGTCCCGGTCGAATCGACGACGGTGGTGGTGGCGTCGGCCGTCGTTGACGTTGCGAGGTCGCCGCCGGTCGGCACATCGTCGGTCGCCTCGGACGGAGAGGTCGAGTCCTGTGCGTCGGTAGTTGAGGTGGCAGCGGTCGCTGACGTTGTGGCCCCACCGTCGGGATCGTTGGCGGGATCGTCGTCGGCCGCATCCTGGTTGCCCTGCACGAACAGATCCGGATTGTCGCCCTGACCGGCGCCGATGGAGTTGGCGCCGTCGGCGGTGGCCGCATCGCCTTGGTCAGCCAGCCCCGTTGTGGGCTCGGTGTCGGTCGCAGCGATGGCGCTGCCCAAGCCGTCCGCCGCCTCGGTGTCCGCATCACCGCCCGAGAACCTTGAGATGAGGGCGGCAACCGTCACCGCCGCAATCACGATCGCCGCGGCGGCAGCGAGCACGGAGATGATGAGCGGCCGACGTGATCTGCTGGCTTCGGCCCCGACGCCGCCATGGAGGGGGCTCGGTTCGTCGTTGACGCCCAGCACCGCACGGCCGCCGTCGCCTGGTCCACTCACCCTCTGCACCCTATACCAAGGTTTCGATTTCATGACGGAACGGCGAAGGAAAGAGAGACAAATTCGAACGGCTTCGGCCCGGCTACAACAGCACCATTCCAGTCTCTACAATGCGCTCTGGGAAAGGGGGACTGCGGGCGATGACCGAAGAAGAAACCGTATATGCGGACTGGGGAGCACTGCGGCTTCTCGCCCCAGCGGTCGGTGCCATCGTGGTTCTGGGCCTTGGTGGGTTCCTCGCCTACCGGCTCCTCAGCCCGGAGCCCGGTTTGAGCTCGGCCCCCGTCGAACAGGCCGATGAGGGCGAGGCGATCGATGACCTGCCGGCACTCGACCCCCAACAGGCTGCCGAGTTGGTGCTCGACGACTTTCTCGGCCACCTGGTCCAGGGTCGCTTCGACGGCTTGACCTTTGCGTTCAACGAGCCGGCAGAAGCGGCGGCCGACTTCGCGTCCATCACCGGACAGTTGGAGGGCTTTACCATCGAAGCGTTGCCAGGTCCGGTGTCACTCGTGGACGCGGCGAATGCCACCGCTCCGCTGGAAGTTGCCTGGACCCTGGACGACGGCGTGGAATTCACCACCGTTGGCAAGGTCGACCTGTTGCTGGTCGGCACGCAGTGGTTGGTGGACTGGGAGCCCGCCATCATTGAACTCACCCTCGACCCTGGCGACAGTTTGGTACGTGAACGGGTCACCGCTCCCCGAGCTCCCATCTTCGGTCGCGACGGGTTTGAGCTTGTTGGCAACCGCGACGTCATCAACGTCGGAGTGCTTCCCCGTCGCTCCGATGACATCGCCGGTTTGAGCCAGCGCCTCGGTCAGCTGCTTGGGATGGACCCGGGCGATATCCAGGCCACGATCGCTCCGTCGCCAAGCGATTCCATCGTGCCTATCGTTACCAGGCGCTCCGAGGAGCTCCAGCAGATCCAGGGGCAGCTTGCATCGATCCCCGGGGTGGTGTTGGAGCCCGGCACCTACCCGCTCCCTCCGAACGACCAGTTTGGTCGGGCGCTGCTCGGTCGGTCGGCCGAGGTGACGGCGGAAATTCTTGAGGAGTCACCCGAAGTCTTTATCCCCGGAGACATCTCGGGCCGGTCCGGTCTGCAGCGCGAATACAACGAGCGCCTCGCCGGGCTTCCCGGATTTCAGATCCGGGTCGATCGTCGATTCCCCGCCACCACTCCATCATCCACGACGACCACCACGGCCCCCGGCGACCCGAATAGTAGTGATCAAAATGGTGATGATCCGAACACCGACGACGGCGACGGGACCCAGACCGACGTGTCGGCCAACCCAGACGTGGTATTCCTTTCCGCCCCGGTCGCCGGTACACCCCTCAACCTGACCATCGACCAGCGTTTCCAAAACGCAGCGGAAAACGCGCTCGCCCAGACCGAGCTCCCGAGTTCGCTGGTGGCGATCGAGGTGTCGACCGGCCACATTCTCGCCGTCGCCAACGGGCCGGGAGCGGCGGTCAGCAACCTTGCGATGACCGGCCAGTACGCCCCCGGTTCCATCTTCAAGACCATCACCGCGTACGGGGCAATGGAGCGTGGCCTCGCGCCGAGCGACCCGATCGACTGCCCGCTCACCCTCAACGTCAACGGGCGTGATTTCACCAACGCCGAGGGCGAAGTCCTCGGAACGGTGCCGCTGCAGCGGAACTACGTGCTGTCCTGTAACACCGCTTTTATCAACATCGGCAACATTTTGGAGCCGTCTGACTTCCCAAACACGGCCGCGAAGTTTGGCATCGGCCAGCAGTACACGCTCGGGACCGCCGCATTCTCTGGCAACGTGCCAACACCTGGCGGTCCGGTTGACCGAGCGGCAACAGCGTTTGGGCAGTCGCAGGTGCTGTTCAGCCCGCTCAGTGCCGCTGTGATGGCTGCCACCGCGGCCGGGGGCACGTACCGCCCGCCAGTGCTGATCATGGAGCCAGATGCTGTCGCCGCCCCTGAACAACCGCTCGACCCGGCTCTGGCGGACAACCTGCGCCGCATGCTGCGGGCCGTGGTGACCAACGGCACCGGTCGCGCGGTGTCTAACGTTGCGGGTGGGCCCGTCTCAGGCAAGACCGGTACTGCCGAGTTCGGCAACGAGAGCCCACCCCGAGCTCACGCCTGGTTCGTGGGATTTCAGGGCGATGTGGCGTTCGCCGTCTTTGTTGAAGGTGGCGAGTTTGGCGGGGCAACGGCGGCCCCAATCGCGGGATCGTTCCTAAACCAGCTCGGCGGTTGACCCAGGTACCACAATCGGTCCCCACCCGATCTACGATCAAGGCGTGGCCGTCCCCTCCGACTACCCGTCCCAATGGGAGACCCATGCGGTCTTGAAGGACGGGTCGACCGTTGAGCTCCGACCGATCAAGGCATCAGACCGTGATGCACTCGAGGCATTTCACGGCAGGCAGTCTCAGGAGAGCATCTACTTCAGGTTCTTTCGGTACCGGCCGGAGCTGAGCGACCGAGAGCTCGACTATTTCACCCAGGTTGATTACCGGGATCGGATGGCGTTCGTTGCCGTGCTCGGCCAGGAGTTGGTGGCCGTGGCCCGCTACGAGAAGTGGCAGGACCGCAATACGGCCGAGGTGGCGTTCTTTGTTGACGACGGCCACCACGGAAAAGGTCTGGCGACGCTGATGTTGGAGTTTCTGGCGGCAGCGGCCAGAGACCGGGGGCTGACCGGTTTCAATGCCACCGTTCTGCCCGAGAACTACCGGATGCTCGCTGTCTTCCGCAGTGCAGGCTTTGACGTGTCGACCAGGTTTACCGACGGCCACATCGAAGTTGAGCTTAGCATTGAGGTCACAGCCGAGACTTCCATGGCCATCGCCGATCGGCAGCGGCTGGCAACCGCAAGGTCGGTGGCACGCATAGTCGAACCAACGAGCGTTGCGGTGATCGGGGCCAGCCGACAGGCCGGCTCGGTCGGCCACGAGTTGATCGAAAACCTGAAGCGAGGGGCCGAGAGCAACGGCCTGTCAGCGGCCGAGCGCATCTTCCCGGTCAACCCGTCAGCGGAGACGATTGCAGGGATGACGTCATTCCCCTCCATCGCCGAGGCCACGGTCGCGCTCCAGGCGACGTCGGAGACTCCTGATGAGTCATCCATCGACCTGGCAGTCGTCGCCGTGCGTGCGGAGTTGGTGGAAGGGGTCGTTGCCGAGTGCGCCGCCGCTGGGGTCCAGGGGCTCTTGATCATCACCACCGGGTTCTCGGAGCTGAGCAACGAAGGAGGCGATCGAGAACGCCGCCTTGTCGAGCTTGCGCGGGCAAACGGGATGCGGCTGATCGGGCCGAACGCGTTCGGGTTGATCAACACCAGTCCCGAGGTCGGTCTGGGTGCAGTGTTCCATCGGATCCCTGTCATCGCCGGCCGGGTTGCGTTGGTGTCGGAGTCCGGTCCGCTCGGTGCGGCCGTCCTTGAGCAGTTGCGGGTCGCCGGGGTCGGGGTGTCGTCCTTTGTTGGTATTGGCAACCGCTCGGATGTGTCGGTCAACGACCTACTGGACTATTGGGGCGAGGATCAGGCTACCGATGTGGTCGTCGCGTACGTGGAGAACTTTGGCAACCTTGGCAACTTCTCGTCGGTGGCGACCAGGCTGTCCCATCACAAGCCGATCATCACCATTCGCCCCTCGTCCCAGGATCTGACCGATCTGCTCCTCCAAGCCGGCGTCATCGTGGTTGACGAGGTGTCGCAGCTTGCAGAGCAGGCGCAGCTGGCGGCAACCCAACCGATGGCCAAGGGCAACCGGGTGGTGATCGTCAGCAACGCAGCGTCGCTTGGTCGCCTTGCCACCACCGCATGCCGCCGTCAGGGGCTTGAGGTGGTCGTCCCGTCCAGCGTTGCCGATACCGGGACCGATGACTCTGTACTCATCGGAGATCTGGACACGGTGGCGCTGATGCCGTCAGGCGACCCCGATGACTATGAGCGGATGGCGGTCGCTGCGGCCTTCTCCGACGAGGTTGACCTGATGGTCTTGGCACTTGCGCCGACGGCCTTCTTGACCGCCCAAAAGCTCACCTCGCTGCTGGATCGGCTGAACCGCTCCATCGACAAGCCCATGGCGGCCATTGGTCTGGTCGACCGGGAGGCAATCGCTGTCGATGGCCTGCCAACCTTCACCTTCCCGGAAGAGGCTGCCCAGGTACTCGGTCGACACGCTGCCTATGGCTGCTGGAGTGAGGCGAGGTCAGCATCGGTCCCGATCGGCCAGGTCGTCCAGCAAGACCCGGACCCGGTGGTGGTTCGAGCAGAGGCGCTGCTGTCCACCGATGACAGCTACCGCCTGACGCCAGCCAGCGAAGAGCTGCAGCCGTTCCTGGCCGATCTGGGTATACCGATCGCCCCGTACCGCATCGTCTCCAGTGAAGCGGAGCTGCGAGCGGCGGCAGAACAGCTCGACTTTCCCGTGGTGCTGAAAGCAGCGAAGGTGACCACACGCTCGATCGGCGAGTCCGGCGGTGCGGCGATTGACCTGCACGATGCAGCGGATCTCCTCGACACCTATCGCAGGATGGTGGAGCGTCTCGGCGATGCGATGAGTGTGGCGATCGTCCAGCAGATGGTGGTGTCCACTGCGTTGGTCCGCCTCGACCTGAGGATCGATCCGTCCTTCGGGTCAATGGTGTCGATTGGTCGCGGTGGGTCCGCATCGGAACCAGGACCACCGTTCGCTCGCCGTTTCCTGCCTCTTGATGAGACGCTCGTATCGGAATTGCTGGACGCAGTCGTTGCGCCAGGGCTCATAGCCGCCGATGATCATGACGCGCGAGCCGCTCTGGCCATGATGGTCGACCGTATGAGTCAGGCCGCAACCAGGCTCGATGACCTGGCCATGCTTACGCTCAACCCGATCTTGATCGCCGGGTCGGGGACTGTTCCGGTCGACGTCGAGGTGGCGTTGCGCCGTCGGCTGCCCAATCTTTTGGCTGGTCTGCGCCACATTTGACGCCGTCAGCGCACAAGTAGGCCGAAAGACTCAAGTCCTGGGCCGTTTGGCCGTTTGTGGACCATGACTGATTCGCTTCGACCAGCTGCAGCCCTTGCCGAAAAACTCGGAGGGGCAATGGATGACATCCTGCCTGAGGCGGGACCGATCATCGACTGTGATGACATTCCTGCCGACCGGATGGAGCTTCGCCAGGTCGCCGGCATCAGCGCCGGCGGCTGCATGGAGCTGCGTCCCGGTAGCTACGACTTCGGCCCGGTGCAGCAGGGCCCCGGTCGCCTCGACGACGGCGACCCCGACAGCGTTGGGTTCACCCTCAGCCTCAACGGGAACCTCACCGCAACGATCGGACCGGGTGAGAACCCGGTGAAGGTGGACAACCAGCCGGTGGTTGAACCGACGACTCTCGGTGGCAGGGTTATCAATGCTGGCTCCGCCCGCTTCGTCGTGGCCCGGCCCCGGCCCCCGCAGCGTCGTGGCGGTCCCATCCGGGAAATCCGCCTCGACGCGGTCGATCCGTGGGTCTGGCAGCCAATTCCTGAGCCCGGTGGCCTCGGGACCGAGTCGTACCCCTTGATCCACCAGCGGCGTCGCTTTCACTACAGCCCCGACGAGGTCTGTCACCGGATCGGCGGTGGCCGGGACATGGTCTGGGACCGGGACCAGTCGCACCCGCTCTTCGGTACCGCCGTGGTTGGCATGGCCGACATTCCGCTCCGCGGCGTCGGGGTGGAGATCGCCGCCCCCGTCCCGGTCTCGATCGATCTCTTCACCTCACCGACCATGATGGTGGGGCAGCGAGATCTGCAGTTGGCGGTGGCCCGCCACATCCTCCTGTCGCTCGCTGCGTCATCGCACCCTGATGATCTGCAGATTGCGCTGCTCTCGGACCGTCCAGATCTTGAGTTCGTAACCGAGCTACCGCACGCCAACGGCGTCGGCGCCAGTAGCGGAGACAGCGGACACGGGCGTCGGCTGTTCATTCTGGACCGGTCGGAAGGCTTGGAAAAGTGGCCGCTCAACGGTCTGGCCGACGAACGCAGCTCCGTCCTGGCGCTTACAAGCGATGACGATGTGCTCAGCCCGGCGGCGAACATCCTGACCGTCATGAACGAGTCGTCCATCTCGGTGCTCGGCGGCGGAGGTCAATCGGCGATCGACTCGGCGACGCCGGTTGGCTTCGCTGCGCCAATGGCGTTGGCGCTCGCCAAAAAGCTGTCCGAGGTTCACCGCAGCGCTCGGGCTACGACGTAGGACCCGATCCAGTCCAGACGGCCTATTGGCTGGTCCTAGCTCTAAAGAAACCCTAGCGGGCTCCGATTCTACCTGTGCCAGCACCATCAGAGTCCGCGGAACTAGCTGCGGTCCTGGCGGGGCTACCCGGCGGATGCGTCCGGCATAGAGAAGGAATGTCGTTAGAAAATGAAGAGTCTCACATCAAAGAAATCGTCGGATGTAGAACTATCCGAACGTCTGTCGGGAGTGTTTAAGAGCTTCAGCGCCAAGCTGCTCATGGCGTTTCTGGCGGCGGGCATTGTGCCTCTGCTGATCGTCGGCTGGTTCGCCGTTCGACAGTCGACGGAGTCGCTGACAGTTGCAGCGGGAGAGCGACTTGAGGTGGCCGCCATCGACGCTGCCGACTCGGTCGACCGGAACCTGTTCGAGCGCTACGGCGACGTCCAGGCGTTTGCCGCCAATCCGCTTGCCACCGGTTCGTTTGGCGAAGCGACCGACATTGCCGACTTCCTCACCCGGACCTACGGCATCTACGACCTCATGCTTATCGTCGGTCTCGACGGTGAGGTCAAAGCCGTCAACACCGTTGACGGATCTGGCAATGCCATCAACACCCGCGGCCTGGTTGGCCGTGACGTCTCGGACCAGGAGTGGTTCCGGGTTATCGCCGGCGGCGACACCCCTGACGGTGGCACGTACTACACCGACGCCGAGCAGAACAGCATCGTTGCGGAAATCTACGGCGAGGACCTTCTCACCCTGCCGTTCTCCGCCCCGATCTATGACGCCAACGGCGAAATGGTGGCGATCTGGCACAACGACGCATCCTTCGAGCGGGTTGTCACCGACATCATGAACGATCTTCGTGCCGAAACGACCGAAGCAGGAGTCGAGTCGATCGAGGCACAGCTCCTGCGGGCTGACGGCCTGGTGCTCGACAGCCTCAGTGCCGGAGAGGTGCTCTCCACGAATCTGGCGACCGAGCAGCTTGAGGCTGCCGAGCTGATCGCCGGTCAGAGCGGCATCAGCGGCTGGACCGAGGAGCCGTCACCGGCCACCGGCATCCAGCAGGTCAACGGTTATGCCGCCAGCGATGGCGCCCTGGGCTTCGAAGGTTATGGCTGGGGAGTCCTGGTTCGTGAGGACTACTCCGAGGCCATCGAGCCGGCGACCGGCATCCGCAACGCCGTGCTGACACTCGCACTGCTCTCGGTTGCCGTCATCGGATTCCTCGGCTTTCTCTTCGCACGACGGACATCCGAGCCGGTCAAAACCATGGCCCACCGTGCCGAGCTCATCGCCTCCGGCCATTACGACATCGAGCCGCTCGACCTGCATCGCAGCGACGAACTTGGTGAGCTTTCCCACCACTTTGACGGCATGATCTCGATGCTCAGCCTGGCCGGCGGACAAGCCGCTGCCATCGCTTCTCGTGAGCTGTCGAACCCGACCCTCCAGCAAGATCTGCCCGGTCAGCTTGGCCTTGCCTTCAAGGGTATGGTCGAGTCCCTCCAGGACCTAATCGGCCAGCTTCGCACGTCGTCCGACCAGGTCGCCGGCGCCGCCCAGCAGCTCACCCAGGTCAGCTCCGCAGTGGGCGAGGATGCTGAGCGCACCTCCAGCCAGGCCGAGACGGCATCCGCCACCTCCGACGAGGTGTCGAGCAGCGTGGCCACCGTGGCTTCTGCCATCGAGCAGATGAACGCCAGCATTCGTGAAATCGCCGTCAGCGCCACCGAGTCTTCAGCGGTAGCGGGTGAAGCGGTCGACATCGCCGGTCAAACCTCAGGAACCATCGCAAAGCTCGGTGAGTCCAGCGAGGAGATCGGCAACGTGATCAAGGTCATCAACTCCATCGCAGAGCAGACCAACCTTCTTGCTCTGAACGCCACCATTGAAGCGGCCCGGGCCGGTGAGGCAGGCAAGGGCTTCGCCGTTGTTGCCAACGAGGTGAAGGAACTGGCGAACCAGACCGCAACCGCCACCGAAGAGATCAGCACCAGGATCCAGGCCATCCAGGACGACGCCCGCGGCGCCGTCGAGGCCAACGAGCGGATCGGTGAGACCATCGACCGGATCAACGAGATCTCCACCACGATCGCCAGCGCGGTTGAGGAGCAGTCGGTGACCACCAGCGAGATCGGTCGCAACGTTGAAGAGGCTGCTCACGGCACCAGCGACATCGCTCAGAGCATCACGCAGGTTGCCACCGCAGCCGACTCGACTCGCAAGTCGACCAGCGAAACCGAAGAGTCAGCTCAGGAGCTGGCCCGCATGGCTGACGACCTAAGCGTCCTCGTCGGCCAGTTCAGCTAGTCCGTCCCACAACGATCGAAGGAGTATCAGCGTGGACGAGATAATCGGCGAGTTTCTGGTTGAGAGTCATGAGGGCCTAGACCAGCTCGACCAGAACTTCGTTGTTCTGGAAGAGACGCCCGACGACATCGCCACCCTCAAAGAGGTCTTCCGGACGCTTCATACCATTAAGGGAACCTGCGGGTTCCTGGGCTTTGGCCACCTGGAGCGGGTTGCTCACGCCGGTGAAAACCTGCTGAGCCTCCTGCGTGACGGCGAGCTGAAGATGACCGAAGAGATCACTGACGCCCTGTTGGCGACCGTTGATGCCATTCGGGACATTCTGGCAACGATTGAGCAGACCGAAGAAGAGGGCACACCGGACAATGAGCAGCTGATCGGCTGGCTCGGACGTCTGGCTGCCGGTGAGAGCGGAGCACCCGAAACCGCTCCTAGCGAGGAGGCTGCACCGCCGGCGGAGGGAGCAGCACCAGCCCCGGCAGAAACTGCGCCTGTAGAAAGTCCTGCCGCAGAAGTCCCGTTGAGCGCTCCGGCCGAAGAGGTCGCTGTCGCCGGGGCGGACAGCGCACCAGCAGCCGAGGCACCAGCTCCGGCTCCTGCTCCGGCCGACCTTGAAGACGACGGTGGGCTGGTCATGCTCCAGCCGCCCGAAGATGCCGCCCCGGACATGGGTCCGCCGGCATCCACTGACGCTCCCGTTGCCGAAGCCCCGGCCCCAGCGGAGACCCCAGCAGCGGCCCCGGCCGAGGCGCCAGCACCAGCAACAGAGGCCCCGGCCCCGGCCGAACCTGTGGCCGAAGCAGCCCCGCCTGCGCCCGACCGCATCGGTGATCGACTTGTCGAAGCCGGTGCCGCCGATCGCACCGACGTGGAAATTGCCGCGGTGGAGCAACAGCTCGGTGATGAACGCAAGCTTGGCAAGATCCTGGTCGATGAAGGCAGGGCCAACCCGGCCGATGTCGAGAGTGCAGCCGCTCCGAAAGCGGCAGCCTCGGAGTCGACCATTCGAGTGGACGTAGCGCTTCTCGACCGCCTGATGAACCTGGTGGGAGAGCTCGTGCTGTCTCGAAACCAGATTGTGCAGCTGGCAGGCGAACAGCAGGACGACGGTCTCGGCCCGCCAGCACAGCGGTTGAACCTGATAACCAGTGAGCTGCAAGAAGGGGTCATGAAGACCCGCATGCAGCCAATCAACAACGTCTGGGGCAAGCTGCCTCGGGTTGTCCGTGACCTTTCAAACCAGCTCGGCAAGAGCGTCAAGATTGAGATGGTCGGCAAGGACACCGAACTCGACAGAACCATCATCGAGGCGATCAAGGACCCCCTGACCCACATCGTGCGAAACACGGTGGACCACGGCATCGAGGACCCTGACGATCGCAAGGCGATCGGCAAATCTCCGGAAGGCCTGTTGCTACTGCGTGCCAGCCACGAAGGTGGCCAGGTCAACATTGAGATCTCCGATGACGGTCGCGGTATCAGCCCGGAACCGATTCGCAAGAAGGCCGTCGAGAAGGGTTTCCTGACCGCAGACGCGGCGGCGAAGACCAGTGACAGCGAAATTGTTCAGATGATCTTCCGGCCCGGCTTTTCAACGGCCGGTACCGTCAGCAACGTCTCCGGCCGCGGTGTCGGCATGGACGTTGTGAAGACCAACGTCGAGAAGATCGGCGGGACGGTCGACCTCAAGACCGTCCCAGGTCAGGGCACCACCTTCAAGATCAAGATTCCACTTACGCTGGCCATTATTCCTGCGTTGACGGTCACCGCCGCAGGCAACCGGTATGCCATCCCGCAGGTCAGCCTGCTGGAGTTGGTCCGCCTCGAAGGCGATGGTCTGAGTGACAAGATTGAGGACCTCCACGGAGCGCCGGTGTATCGCCTCCGTGGCCGACTTCTTCCGATCGTCGATCTCCGCGAGCAGCTTGGCGCCGAGCCGGCATCGGGTGACATCACCAACATCGTCGTGCTCAAAGCCGACGACCATCAGTTCGGCCTCATCGTCGACACGATTGAAGACACCGAAGAAATCGTGGTCAAGCCCCTTGGCCGCCAGGTGAAAGACGTCCGGCTCTTCTCCGGCGCCACCATCATGGGCGACGGCAAGATTGCCCTCATTCTGGACCTCCTTGGCCTGGCAGGAAACGCTGATCTGCTCCAGCCAGGCTCGCCAGGAAGCGAGGCGATCCGCGAAGTGAACGACGCCGACAACAACATCGTCGACGTGCTCGACGACCGCACGCTTCTCCTCCTTGGACTGGCCGAAAACCAGCGGGTTGCCATTCCGCTCGCAGCGGTCGAACGGCTCGAAGAGTTCCTCATGTCGTCGGTAGAGCAGTCCGAGGGCAGGCCCGTGGTGCAGTACCGCCACAAGATCATGCCGCTCATCGACCTTGCGCCGGTCATCGGCTACGAGGGCACGGCGTTTGGCGACTCCGATCGCATCAACGTTGTGGTCTGTTCGTTCGGTGGCAAGGCGGTCGGTCTCGCCGTACGCGAGGTGGTGGACATCGTGTCTCACGCCGAGGTCTTCGAAACCGTCAGCGACGAGTCAGAAAGCGTGGTCATCCAAGACCATGTCACCGACGTCATCGACGCCGCAGCCGTCGTCTCATCGGTTCTGCCGATCTCCTACGAACCGCTGCCGACCTACGAAGAAGAGCCTGTTGAAGAGGACGGCTTCAGTATCGCTCGGAGTGGAGTATGACCGTGACCCAAGATGCCGTTGACCAACTCTGTACCTTCCGGCTTGGCCCGCTGTATCTCGGCATCGATGTGCGAGACGTTCGCGAGGTGGTCCAGCACGCAGACGTGACCATGGTCCCGAACGCGGACCCCGCCATCGAGGGTCTCATCAATCTCCGAGGCCAGATCGCCACCGCGATCGATCTCTGCAGACGGCTCGAGGTTGAGCCTGCCGACACGGGCAAAGAACCGATTCACCTTGTGATCCTCAGCGATGGGGAACCGGTGACACTTCTGGTCGACAGCATCGGCGACGTGATCGACGTCGACTCGTCGGCGTACGAACCACCGCCGGCAACGATGACCGGCATCGCCCGAGATCTGATTCTCGGTGCCTACAAGCTCGAAGATGAGCTGCTCCTGATTCTCGATATTCAAAAGGCGGTCGAATTGCACCCTTCCGATGCTGAGGACGTCGCATCATGATGCCCCAGACGACGAACAACGAGACCTCAACCGCACCGACGTTACGAGCGTTGGTTGTCGACGATTCACGAGCCGCCAGAATGATGGTCGGCAACATGATGAAGCAGCTCGGCTTCGAGGTTGTCACCGCCGATCACGGGCAGGACGCACTCGACAAGCTCGACCCCGCCGCACCACCTGACGCCGTCGTCGCCGACTGGAACATGCCGGTGATGGATGGCGTCGAGCTGGCCAGAGCGCTACGAAAGCTTCACGACTACCGGGGCGTTCCGATCCTGATGATCAGTTCTGAGTCCGACCCTCGTCGGGTGGCCTCGGCGCTGCTGGCAGGTGTCGATGAGTACCTCTTCAAGCCGGTCGATACCCACATGCTCCACGAGCGTCTCTCGCTCATGGGAGTTGCTGGAATGAGCTTCGCGTGACGGCGCGAGTGCTGGTAGTAGACGACTCGGCGGTTGTCCGAGGACTGCTGTCCAAGATCCTCGCCGCCGATCCTGATTTCGAGCTCGCGGGCACCGCAGCCAACGGTGCCCTCGGCATCGAAAAGGCGGCGAAGCTGAAGCCTGATGTCATCGTGCTCGATGTTGAGATGCCCGTAATGAGCGGTCTGGAAGCACTCACCGAGTTGCGCAAGGCCCACCCGAAGACCCCGATCGTGATGTTCAGCACGCTGACCGCGAAGGGCGCCCAGACCAGTTTGGAAGCCTTGGCCAACGGCGCATCGGATTACGCGATGAAGCCGAGTAATACCGGCAGTTCGCTTAGCGCGGTGGAACAGGTCAAAGAAGAACTGATGACCAAGCTCCGCGGCCTTGTTGGCACCTCGCCAGCAGCGGCGAGTAGTGCCCGCATCGGCGGGGCAGCAGCTGCCCCTGCAGCGTCAGCTCAAGCAGCGGGCCGGCCAAAGATCAACCGGCCCAAACGATCGCCGAACAAGCGCATCGATGCCGTTGTCATCGGCAGCTCGACGGGTGGTCCCGCTGCGCTCGAACAGGTGGTTGGCGCAATTCGCCACCCGCTGCCCGTTCCAATTCTCCTAACCCAGCATTTGCCGCCGACGTTCACCAAGGCACTCGCCGATCGACTCAACAAGGTCGCAGCGTTTCCCGTGGTCGAAGCGGAGGAGGGCATGGAGGTGACCGCAGGGACATGCCATATCGCTCCCGGCGGGAAGCACATGCTCCTCAAGAGCAAGGGTGGGCATGTCTATGTGACTCTTAGCGAAGGCCCGAAGGTCAAGTCGTGTCGGCCCTCGGTGGACGTCATGACCGACTCGGTCCGGGAAATATACGGAGACCAGCTCGTTGCGGTCATGTTGACCGGGATGGGCGACGACGGGGCGGATGCGTTCTGCCGGCTCGCTGAGCTCGGCGTCCACATCATCGCCCAGAACGAAGCGACCAGCGTTGTCTGGGGAATGCCAGGGGCGGTTGAACGGGCAGGTGCCGCAGAGCAATGCCTGCCGCTGAACGAAGTGGCAGGAGCCCTGGTCCGAAGCGTAAGCGCTGGCCGTCCGGCCGCAGCACTTGGAGTGTCACGATGAGTATTCCCGCAGCAGCAGCGAAGGCCACGGAGGCGGGGGGCGACACTGGTGAACTTTCGCCAGCTGACATCCAGGTGGTCATCGACCTGGTGAAGTCACGTATCGCCGTGCAACTCGAAGGCAAGGCATATTTGATCGAGAGCCGCCTTGCGCCGGTGGCTCGCCAGCACAATCTGGCAGATCTCTCCGAACTGATGGGCAAGATCAGGGCGGGCAACAGGGTCATCGTTGACGACGTCCTCGATGCCATGACCACTAACGAGACGTCGTTCTTCCGTGACCAGCATCCGTTCAACGTGATGGCCGAGAAGATCATCCCCGAGGTGGTTCATCGGACTGGCGGAAGTGGTCCGCTCACCATCTGGAACGGTGCGAGCTCTAGCGGCCAGGAGCCGCTGAGTTTGGCCATGATGATCCACGACAAGTTCCCTGGCCTCGCCAGGCCCGGTCGCACACGGATCATCGCCACCGACTACTCGGCGGCCATGGTCCGCAGAACCAAGGACGGCATCTACAGCCGCTTCGAGATCAATCGAGGCCTCCCGGCCAAATACGCCGTCGACTACTTCAAACAGGAGGGTCGGACGTGGGTGGCCAAGAAGGAAGTCACCGACCTCATCGAGGTTCGTCAGATGAACCTCATCGACAGGTGGTCGATGTTGCCGCAGTGCGACCTCGTGCTCATGCGCAACGTGCTGATCTACTTCTCGACCGAGGTGAAACAGGACATTCTCCGCCGCATCCGCACCGACGTGCTGAAGCCGACCGGTGCATTGCTGCTCGGCTCGAGCGAGTCGACCATCGGCATTGACCCGGCATACGAGTCCGTTAGGGAATGCGGCTCGACCATTTTCGTACCCAAGGGAGCAAAGTGAGCATCAATGATCTAAGCACCGCAATGGCGGTCGATGAAGAGAGCATCACCGAATCGATGTACGAATTGCTCGACGCCCTGGCCGAAGCAATGCCGATCATTCAGACGGCTCACGCTCCGGCCACCTCGACCCATCTCGAGGGCGTCATCGACATTCTGTGCAGCACCCCTGCGCACCTGACGGTCCGCACCGACCAGGCCACCGGTTTCAAGCTGGCGGAGGGTTGGGGACTCGTCGACGAGGATGGGCCGAACGAGATTGATGCGAATGACGCCATGAGCGAGTTCACGAACCTTGTCGGCGGATCGATGAAGTTCTTGCTGTCGGAGGAATCGAGTCTCGGTCTGCCCGAGGTCACCACCTTCGATTCGGCAAGCGACGAAGAGCCTCGCACCTGGGTTGACGTCGATCACGCCGTCGGCCACTTCAGGGTTGAGATTCGACCGCTCGGTAGCTGAGCCACCGATCGGGCCACCGAGATCCGGCTCGGCTTGTTCAAGAACCGGCCGTTCCGGCCGAATATGAAGTAGACGCCTTTTCAACGTGATGAGAAGGCTCAAGTCGCCGGAGGTAGGTAATGAAAATCCTGGTAGTGGACGACAGTTCCGTCATGCGGAA
>CAZSTV010000113.1:9706-17813 GCA_964609665.1 uncultured Acidimicrobiaceae bacterium | reverse complement strand
CCTTCGAGCGAGCCCTCTGCCACGAACAGGTCAGCGACCTCGTTCATGAAGGTGGGGACATCGCCGCCGAGCCATGCGTCGCCGAGCTGATCCTCGACGGACGGGAAGCTGAAGGTTGAGAGGCTGGAGGTAGCGTCTTCAACGCTCATGCCGGCCTCGGTTGCGATGGCCTCGATGCGGGAATCGGGGTCACTTGCCCATGCCTCGTTGGCTTCAGCGGTGATCCGCAGGAAGTCCTTGAGGACGTCGCCGTTCTCCTCGGCGAAATCGGTGCGAACCGAGGTCACGTCGAAGACCTTGAGGCCGATCTCGTCTTCCATCTCGCCACCGGTCATCAGGATGTTGCCGGCTTCGAGCATGCGCTGGAGACCGCCGCCCCAGCCACAGGCCAGGTCGACTTCGCCGCCCTGGAGCGCTGCTGCGCCCTCAGCGGGGTCAAGGTTCACGATGTTGAAGCTGTCGGTGTCGACGCCCATGTACTGCATGGACTTCAGCATCTTGTAGTGGGCCACGGTGCCGAGCGGGACTGCGACGGTCATGCCGTTCAGGTCCGCTGCGTTGTCACGGGTGATACCAAGGTCGGTGCGAGCGACGCAGTTGTCGTTCTCGGCGTAGGAGACGGCGATGTCAACGATCTTGAGATCCTGACCGGCCGACACAGCGCCGACGAAAGGCACGAGGCCCTGTGAGAATGCGATGTCGATGTCACCGGAGGCCATGGCCGCCGACATCTCAACACCGGTGTTGAAGGGGACCCAGTTGACGTCGAGGCCGAGCTCTTCGTCATAGGTTCCGTTCGACTGTTCGAACTGGTTAGGCGTCGGCCATTCGAGGAAGTACGCAACGTTCAGTTCCTCAAGGTCCGAGCCACCGCCGCCACAGGCACTTGCTACAAGGCCTAAGAGAGCGAATGTTGCTGCTAGCCACCACTTTGCTTTCATGAATCCCTCCCCGGGACTTGTTGCTTGCCTCACGGTTTATAGCGGGTACGCCCCAGGGGCGCTCGCGATGTCACCGTGTTGCTATGGGACACTATCTGCAATCGTCGCCATGAACGTCGGCCCTCATGCAGCCGGAGGGTTTGACCGCAGCGCGCTGCGCGGCCCTGCCCCCTGAATGCATAGGTTGCCAGGGCAACCACAGATACCCACAAGATAGTGTTAGATGTAGTATCTCACAAGTGAAGATCTCTAACTTTGAAGGGGAGTGAGCAACTATGCGTCACCTGAAGCAGGCACCTCGACCGCTCAACGAGCGGGACCCCGAAGTTGGCAGGCGGGTAACGGATCTTCTCGAGCGGCTGGAGTCCGAACGGGAGGACGCCGCCGCTGCCCTGGCCCTAGAATTCGATGGCTGGAGCGAATCCATCTTGATTGGCGATGACGTCATAGCGGAGGCCACCAACAAGCTTGATCAGCAGATGATCGATGACATCGATCATGCTCACCGCCATATCCGGGCGTTTGCCGAAGCACAGTTGCGTTCCATCACCGACTTCGAGCTTGAGATTGAGCCCGGGCTTGTGACCGGACAGCGCACCATCCCCGTCGACGTCGCCGGCTGCTATGTGCCCGCCGGGCGCTACGCCCACATTGCCTCGGCGCTGATGAGCGTCACCACCGCATCGGTGGCCGGCGTGTCAAACATCGTTGTCGCGTCACCGGCTCGCCCGGACCGCGGCGGGGTCCATCCGGCAATCCTGCACGCCGCCAAACTGGCGGGCGCCGATCACATCCTGGGCCTCGGCGGGGTGCA
Organism: uncultured Acidimicrobiaceae bacterium; assembly: GCA_964609665.1. Taxonomy (GTDB): domain Bacteria; phylum Actinomycetota; class Acidimicrobiia; order Acidimicrobiales; family SZUA-35; genus JAHELU01. The sequence continues at coordinate 16,058 of CAZSTV010000113.1, read as the reverse complement.
GGCCATCGGCGCACTGGCCTACGGACTGTTCACCGGCCTTGAGGCCGATGTCATCGTCGGGCCTGGCAACAGCTTTGTGGCGGAGGCGAAGCGTCAGCTGTTCGGCCGGGTCGGGATTGACGTGATCGCCGGGCCGACCGAGTCGATGATTGCCGCGGACGACTCGGCCGATCCTCAGACGGTTGCCACCGACCTGATCGGTCAGGCCGAGCACGGACCGGACTCGCCGGTGTGGCTGGTTACCACCAGCGAGTCGCTGGCGAACGAGGTTGCCAAAGTCATCGACGCGGTGGCAGACGCGCTGCCAGACCCGGCGAGAGCATCGGCGACCGCGGCATGGCGTGACCACGGTGAGATCATCCTCGCGGACTCCCGAGAAGAAGCCGCGGCGATCTGTGACACCTACGCTCCGGAACACCTACAGGTCATGGCGGAGGACCTTGAGTGGTGGCTCGACCGTCTCCGCAACTACGGATCGCTGTTCCTCGGCAGGCAGACCACCGTCACCTTTGGTGACAAGACGTCGGGACCGAACCACATCCTGCCGACCGGACGGGCTGCCCGATACTCCGGCGGGCTGAACGCGCTGCGATTCACCAAGCAGCTGACCTGGCAACGGCTTACCGATGAGGCCGGGCAGCGGGAAGCTCCATTCGCAGCCCGCATCTCCCGCTACGAGGGGATGGAAGGCCACGCACGAAGTGCAGACGTTCGGGCCGCATCGTGAGCCTGCCGACGGTCGACATCGACTTCACCGCGCAGCCTCCCATCCCTGACACCGGCATTGCCAGGGCCAACGAGTTGATGGCCTCTGGCCGACTCTTCCGATATGGCGAGGCAGGAGCCGAAGAACTGGACGTTGCCGCGCTGGAACGAGAGTTCGCAGATTCGGTCGGCACGGCGTACTGCGTTGCCACCAACAGCTGTGGCGCCGCGCTCGCCGTTGCGCTGCGGGCCTCGGGTGTTGCGCCCGGCGACACCGTTCTCATGAACGCCTTCACGCTGGCACCCGTCCCTGGAGCGGTTGCTCACGTCGGGGCAGAACCGGTCTTCGTTGAAATCACCCCGGACTACCTCATCGACATTGATGACCTCGTCGCAAAGGCGCAGTCCACCGGGTCCCGGTTCCTGATGCTCTCCCACATGCGGGGCCACATCGCCGACCTCGATCGCATCGTCGAGGTCTGCGACGGTTTGGGAGTGACCATCATCGAAGACTGCGCCCACACGATGGGCGCGTCGTGGGCTGGCCGACCGACCGGCACGTTTGGCAAGGTCGGTTGCTTTTCATCGCAGACGTTCAAGCACATCAATTCCGGCGAAGGTGGCCTGCTGGTCACCGATGATGCCGACATTGCGGCCAAAGCCGTCCTGCTGTCCGGCAGCTACATGCTCTACGAGCAGCACGGGGCCGCACCGGGCGCTGAGGTGTTTGAACGGCACAAGACCAACATGCCGAACTGGTCCATGCGGATGTCGGCCATGGCCGCCGCGCTCGCCAGACCACAGGTTGGTTTGCTCGCCGAGCGCCAGCGGGTGTGGAACGAACGCTACGTCAAACTGGCGGACCGGTTGGTGGCCGCCACCAACATCGACGTTCCGCCACGGCTTGACGACGAGGACTACGTCGCCTCATCGATCCAGTTCTCGGCCCGTGACCTGACGCCCGAACAGATTGTGGCCGCGGTGGATCGCTGTGCCACTCACGGGGTGTTTCTCAAGTGGTTTGGCAATGACCAACCTGTCGGGTTTACCAGTCGTTACGACCACTGGCGCTATGCGCCGGAGCAGTCGCTGGCCAAGACCCAGATGATTCTGCTGGGTCTGATCGACATGCGGATACCGCTGTCGATGTCGCTCGAAGAGTGCGACCTGGTGGCCGACATCATTATCGGCGTCTTCGACGCTGATGATCTCTGAGCTACTGGCGTAGTTTGAACCGCTGGATTTTGCCGGTGGCGGTCTTCGGCAGTTCGGTCACAAGCTCATAGCGCTTCGGGCGCTTGTAACCGGCCAGATGGTCTCGACAGTGTTCGGTCAACGCGTCGACGAGTGCCGTTGCGTCCGACCCGGCGCCGTCGGCGGCGATGACGTAAGCGATCGGTCGAAGCACCGATGCATCGTCCACTTCCCCGACCACCGCCGCTTCGAGCACCGACTCATGGCCGATCAGCACACCCTCAACCTCGGCTGGTGACACCCACTCGCCGCCGACCCGCAGCATGTCGTCAACCCGACCCATATAGATGTGGAACCCGTCGGCGTCCACGTTGTACAGGTCCCCGGTCCGCATCCATGGGCCGTCGAACGTGGCCTTGTTGATGTCGGTTCTGCACCAGTAGCCGGTGGTCATCGACCCGCCGGTGACCAGCAGCTGGCCCGGTTCGCCGGGGGGTTGGGTCACGCCGTTCTCATCGACGATCTTGACGTCGTAGCCCGGCACCGGCACGCCGCTTGTTCCACCCCGGATGGCGCCGGGGGAGTTCGACAGGTAGATGTGCAGTAGCTCGGTTGACCCGATGCCGTCCAGAATGGTGACCCCGAAACGAGAGGCGAAGCGCTCGAACGTCTCTGCCGGGAGCGACTCTGCCGCGGAGACGCCGTAGCGGACAGAGGCAAAGGTGTCATCGGGGAGGTCGGAGCCGTTGAGCGCGGCGTAGAACGTCGGGATGCAGAAGAACAGCGTCGGCCGGTGGGCGGTGACAATGTCGGCCACCAGTTGTGGCGACGGCGGTCTTGTCGGCTCCAGGATGGTGGTGGCGCCGACCGAGAACGGGAACGTCAACGAGTTGCCGAGGCCATAGGCGTGGAACATCGGACCCACGGAGAAGAAGCGGTCTTGCTCGGTGATGCCGAGCACCTGATCGGCGTAGGTCTCGCAGGTGACCCGAATGTCGCCGTGGCGATGGGCGGCAAGCTTTGGCTGTCCGGTTGAACCGGAGGTGCAAAGCCAGAAGCCGGGAGACTCGAACCAGGTGTCGTAGGCCTCGTCGCTGGTTCCTTCGCCACCGCCCAAAAAGTCCGACCAGCTCACGATGGCAGCTTCGGCCCCGTCCGCGCCGGCACCAGCGCCGTCGTCGGTGACGATGATCGTTTCCAGCTCCGGTGCTTCCTGCGCCAGCGCATCGCAGCGATCGGCTTGGGCGCCGGACACCACCGCGACCCGAGCCCGGGAGTCCCTGGTGATGACCGCAAGATCACGGCCCGGTAGGAGCGGGTTCATGGCCATGGGAACAGCGCCAATTCGCATGGCGCCAAGGAACGTTGCAATGAACTCCACCGAGTCGAGCATGGCCATCGCTACCCGTTCCTCGGGCCGCACGCCAATGCTCCGCAGCGCCGCCGCGCAGCGATGTACCGCCGTTTGGATCTCGGCATAGGTGGTGTGACGATCCTGGCAGATGATCGCAGTCCGGCCGCCGTTGCCGGCCTCGACGTGGCGGTCGACAAGCCAGTGGCTGGCGTTGAACTGCTCGTGTAGCTGCTGGCTCATGTATCCCCTTCGATGCCGGCATCGAACGTACAGATGACGTCGACCACAAGTTCCGGGTCCTGATGATGCAGCAGGTGGCCGACGTCGTCCAGTAGAAGACACTCGGCGTTGGCTCCAATCGCGGCGGCGGTGTCCAACGCGTGTGCGTCCGACGCGTACTCATCGCCGTACCCCTGGGCAATCAACGTCGGACAGGACACGGTGCCGAGCATCGGCCGGATGTCCCACGGCCGAAAATCCTCACTCACCCACACTCCACTCCAGGCCTCAAAGATGGCCTCGGGATGCTGGTGGTTGCGAGCCAGCCCGGCCACTATCGGCACGGTGTTGTTTCGCATGTCGACGATGGCGTCATAGCAACTCTGTTCCACCCAGCTGTGGGCGGCCAGGGTGACAAGGCCGCGGATCGGTTGGTTGCCCGGTCGGGCGGCCGCGGCGTACAACAGCCCGATGGAACCGCCGTCGGAGTGACCGACCACCAGCGGCGTGCGGACCTCAAGCTCGTCGTTGGTTTCAATCACTGCGAGCAGCCGTTGCAGACGGTCAGCTTCATGGTGCAGCCAATCGGCGGGCCACGGCCCGGTGGGCACCGGCGTTGATGAGCCGTGGCCCGGCCGCTCATAGGCCAGGACGGCTCGGCCGGTGCGGGCCGCCACCGCGGCGGGGATCTGCCGCCACTGATCGATGGAGCCCAGGCCGTCGTGCAACATGATGATCTCGACCGGACCGTCGCCCCAGCAGGCGATGTTGATCTCGGCATCATCGACTGCCAGCGACGATCGCTTCGGTGGTGTTGTCTGAACGGTCACAGCCCGCTCAGAGTAATCGCTACCCCGCAGCCTGAACCAGAAACGCCTCGGAGCGCCCCATCGTCTCATCCGGCCGGATCACCCAATCGTGACTGAGTATCAGTACCGAGCCTTCGGCGCTGATGATGGAGTTGTCGTTTCCGACGACGTTGAGGGTCTCCCAGTTTTCGCCGTCATTGGAAAAGGCGATGGCGGAACCAGAGTCAGGAAACTCAGCCTCCCAGTCGGTGTCGGAGAACACCAGGACCAGTCCGAGCGAACTTGCCCTCACGTCTTGCAACATTGGGTTGTCCAGATCCAGACCGCTGCTGTAGGTAGCCGGGTCGACCGTCTCCCACTCGCCGTCGCCGGTGGATCGCTGCAGGATGCTCGGTGTATCGAAGGCAAGGTCCCCGTACGCTTCCTCCTCGGTCAGCTCGCCGGCTGCGACCGCAGCATCGGCTGCCCGGATTAGCTCGTCCTGCGCCGCCTGCTTCTCTTCGTCGTACCACATCCGGTACTGGTGGCCACCGGCGGTGGGCGGCCCGTAGCTGTTGTCGTAGAGGTAGTAGCGCTCGTCGTTGTAGTCGGCCTCGACGCTGGTCCAGTTGTCGCCGTCGCTGGTGCTCCAGATCACTTCGGTTCCAAGGTCATAGCCCACCTCGGCGAGGTCGCCGGGGGTGTAGACCGACACGTCGAGCGAGCCATCGCGAACCGTGGCCCAGCCAGGACCGTCGGAGCCGAACGGCAGCTCCTTCTCAACGAGCGCCCCGTCGCTCATGGCGAAAAGTCCACGCCAGCTCTTCCAGTCTTCTGGCACGGTGATGCCCAACTCGTCCCAGCTGACCGACACCGGCGCCGGTACATCAAGTGCCATGACGTCATCGACGGTTTGCAGGTCCCAGCCGCAGCCAAGGTACGTCGTTTCGTCCCGGAAGTACATCAACATGTTGTCGATCTCCCCCTCGGGCAGTGAGCCATCGGCCTCTGCTTGTTCGTAATAGCGCTGCATCGAGGTGAGTTCCTGAACGAACTGCGAGGCGTACACCAGACACTCGTCGGTGGGGTCGACCGGGAAGTAGACGATGCCTCGTTCATCGAGCTGTTGAACGGTGCGGTCGCTGACGTTGACGCCGTTCTCCCTGGCGACGTTTATGGCCCACTCGTAGTCGGTGCGGTCCCAGCGCGATCCGTAGATCAGGGTCTCGTCGTCGGTCACGAACAGCGCCACTTCGTCAGCAGTCGGCAGCCCGTCGAGCGGCTCCCAATTCCATGATGCTCCCCGATCGGACGAGGTGCCGAAGGTGGCGCTATCGCTGGTGATCGAGCCGGTGCTCAGGGCGTAGAGCACACCGTTGTCGACAGCGAAGTCGGAGACGAAGCGGTCATCCACGGTGCTGACCTGCCACTCCCGATCTTCGTTCAACACGTAGAACGTGTTTGGCCGGTACAGGTGGTTTGCCTCCGCCTCGCTGAACGCAACGTTCGGGTCCATTGGGCCGGGAGCGGTCGACAACACGTAGTACACGCCATCGGACTCGGTGGTCCTGCCGAACGACGGTGCGTCGGACGATGAAACATCGATGATGTCAAGCTCCAGCGGCGCAGCGTCCGCAGCTTCGTCCCCATCGGTGGCGGTCTCTCCGGACTCGTTCTCTTCGCCTGCGGCAAGGCTGGTGGTGTCGGGGTTGCCGTTCGCCAAGAACAGAAACCCCGCCCCGGCCAGCAACAGCACCAGAGCTGCGGTGACGGTGGTTATGGCCCGTTGGCCGCCGTTCGACGCCCGCTGCGTTACCTGCTCAGCGTTGCCGGCGGGGATGTCGACCATCTCGGCAAACTCGTTCATGTGGTCGGTCAGTCGTTTCTCAATGCTCATTGTTGGTGTCCGTCTTGTGCGATCTGTCGGGCGTCGGTGGGCGCTCGCCAGGCGGTGGCTGGTGTGGTCGATGCGGTAGCGGGTGTAGTCGGCGTGGCCGGTGGTGCGAATGCTGGTGACGATGTTGACGATGTTGACGATGTTGACGTTGTTGCCGATGTTGGCGCTGTTGCTGATGGCATGTCATCGGCCGGT
>CAZSTV010000113.1:6443-9606 GCA_964609665.1 uncultured Acidimicrobiaceae bacterium | reverse complement strand
TGTTGACGTTGTTGCCGATGTTGGCGCTGTTGCTGATGGCATGTCATCGGCCGGTTCGAGTTCTCGGCGCAGCTGACTCAGCGCCTGGTGGAGGCGGCTCTTCACCGTGCCGAGCGGCAGGTCGAGAGCGGCCGCGGTCTGCTTTGTCGACCAGTCCAGGAAGTATCGACAGACCACGACTTCCCGGTGTTTTTGATCCAGGCCGAGCAGCGCCTTGCGGAGCGCGGGGTCGGCAGTCTCGGGGAGTTCGCTGGTGGTTCGGTCAAGCCAGGGGAGACGTCGCCCTGCCCGCCGGAACCATGAGCGGCCCCAGTTGAGACCGACCCGGTAGACCCAGCCTGCGGGATTGTTGTGACCGGACACCACGCCCCACTGGGCATAGGCCCTGGCCATTGCCTCGTCCGCGGCTTCAGCCCCCAGTTCGGTGTCGCCGAAGTTCAGCGCCAGTGACGCGGCGATCTTTCCGTGGTGCACGCTGTAGAACTCAGCGAAGGATGCAATGAAGACAGCTTCGGGAACACGCGCTCCCAGCAGCGGCGCTGCTGTCTCATCCTGTCCCGGCAACGGGGCAGCGCTGGTGCTGTCATGGTCGACCATCGTTAGTTAGACGCCTTCCTGGCCCGGAAGGTTCGCAAAAGTTGCAACTTTCTTTCAACTCTTGACCAGGGCTTTGAGTTTTCCGCCGCGACCGTTGCTGTTGATTCATGGCCGAGCGGCATCCCGCAGCCGTTTCGCCTCCTGCAGGTTCATCGCTGCTGACTCGTTTTCCGGAGCCAAACTCACCGCCAACTCCATCGTCTCCACCGCACGGTTGAATTGGCCGTCAAGTGCCTGGGCGGTGCCGAGCAGCTGCAGTACCCCGGCATGCAACGGCTGGTCCTCGGCCACGTCGGTCAGCGCCTCCAGCGCCCGGTCAAGAGCCTGAGCGCGATCTGGCCCCTCCGGCATGGCCCGCGCCATCTCCAACAGGACCCGAGCCCGGTGGTGGGTGAACGCCGGGTCGGCGGGCGAGAGGTCCAGCCCGTCTTCAAGATGGCCGAGCGCCCGGTTGAGGTCGCCAGCGTTCTCGGCCACGTTGGCCGCAATGAAGTGGTAGCGGATGGAGTCAGGTCGCCACGCTGTCACCCCGGCAACCCGATCATGTTCGATGGCGCCGTCCAGCCTGGCGTTTGCCGCCAGGTTGAGTGCCCCCGCCACCGTTGCCACCGCCGCCACCCCGACGAGGAGTCCTCGCAGAATGGATTCCGCGGTTGCGGGCAGGCGAGCGGCCGATGGGTCGGCCGCGATCAGGCCTGCTGCAACCCAGAACATCGGGTCAACCTCGCTGAGCGGAAACAGGAACTGTTGCTGGACGGCGTACGCCACTACGCCGGCCGCCAACCCCACACGCAGCGGGTCGCCCGTTCGCAGCGCGGCGACGGCCCCTGCCACGACCAGAATGATCAACACGGCGTAGGCGAGCGCCCCGGGAACCCCGAAGCTCAGCCCGGCGTCAAGCACGCCGCTGTGAGCACGATCGGTGATGACGGCAAACCCCCAATCTCGGATGTATGCCGCATCGACGTTGGCGCCAAACACCGTCCGGTATCCCTCTGCGCCATAGCCGAACAGTGGTGATTCCCCGAGCGCTCGTGCCCCGACCTGCCACTCGTCGGTCCGACCCTGGATGACACCGCCATCGCCGGTGGCCGAGGTTAGCCGCCGCCGCAGGCCGGGGATGCCAACGATGAGCGCCACCGTTGCGACCATCAGTATCGCACCGGTGCCGAGCCCCGACGCGGTGACCGTCGAGCCGACGGCAGCCGAACCGGTCTCCTCGGCGTCACGGCGAGTCCGCCGCCGGTAGTGGTCGACAGCGTTCACCAGCAGCCACAGCCCGCCGGCGATCGCCGCTCCCAGCCACGCCGCCCGTGAACGCGACGCCAGCAGGGCAACACCGCTGCTCGCCACCGCAACAGCAGCGGCGATCCGCCACCGATCCGACGCCCCGCGGTCTGCGGCCAGCCCGACGCAGATCGGCAGGGCGAGCGCCGCAGCGGCCCCGAGGTATGCCGGTTGCCCGAACTGGGCTCCGATGCGCTGCGCAAAGTAGCTCTGATCGAAACCCCAGAACAGGCCGGTGACGGCGATGTGGGCACCGATGGCAATCGATCCGACGACGAACCCCTGCACGACCGTTCGGCGCTCGCCGCCATCGGCTGATCGCATGAGCAGGAACAGTCCGCCGCACAGGAGCCAGGTGAGCCACCCGAACTGGCGGTCCGGTGTGCCGATCCAGGCGTGTAGCGGATCGGCAGCAAATATCGATGCCACTGCGCCCCAACCCAATAGTGCGGCCCAGGCCAGATTGATCGGGCTTCGATCGAACCGCATGTCCGGTAGACCACCGGCGATGGCCCAGAAGCCGAGCGCTGGAAGCAACGCCCACCGGATCGGGCCGTATTGATCCCACCCGATCGGGTCGAGGACACCCAGTCCGAGGGCGACGAGGGCAGCGACGGCCAGGACGACTCGGCGGCGCATCGACTGCGTCTTGTCCGCACTCGATTGTGCTGTCCCAGGGGTGGCCGTTACCCCCTGCCCGTTGACCATCGCCGTAGCATGACACAGCACGACACAACACGACACAGCACGCCACAACGCGGAGGACGGTCCGCAGCGGCGTCATGTCCCCGGATCGAAGCTGTACTCCGGCGTCGACAAACCAAAAACGGCGGAGCCCTCAACCACTAGGGTGATGCGATGCGTCAGAACATCAGCTCCGGAAGCCCCTACGAGGATGTCTTCGGTTACTGCCGTGCGGTGCGGGTTGGCAACACAGTCCACGTTGCAGGCACTACCGCCCAGCCACCCAACGTCACCGGTTGCGACGCCTATCAGCAGGCAACCGCTGTCCTTGAGATCATCGCCGACGCGCTGAACGAGGCGGGCGCCGGCGTTGGCGACGTGGTGCGCACCATCACGTACCTCACCGACATCTCAGATATGGAACTGGTGGCGAAGGCCCACCATGCGGTCTTCGCCGACATCAAGCCCGCCGCCACGTTGGTGGAGGTCACCGCGCTGATCGATCCGGAGCTGAAGGTCGAGATCGAGGCGTACGCCATCATCGACGACGACAGCTAGGTCGTTCTCAACAGGTCGTTCTCAACAGGTCGTTCTC
>CAZSTV010000113.1:0-6343 GCA_964609665.1 uncultured Acidimicrobiaceae bacterium | reverse complement strand
AGGTCGTTCTCAACAGGTCGTTCTCAACAGGTCGTTCTCGACAGGCCCGTCTCAGCAGGCCGGTCTGCTCAGGTCGGGTCGGCGTCTTCCGCCTGGAGCGCGGCGATGACCGAGACGTTGACGATGTCCTCGACCGAACACCCCCTGGACAGGTCGTGCAGCACGCCGTTCAAACCTTGCAGCAGCGGCCCGAAGGCTCTGGCCCCGCCGATCCGCTCGGTGATCTTGTACGCGATGTTGCCGCTGTCCAGGTCGGGGAAGATGAAGACGTTCGCCGTGCCGGCGACCGGTGAGTCCGGCGCCTTCGACGCGGCGATCGAATCGACCCAGGCCGCGTCGAATTGCAGCTCGCCGTCAAGTTTGAGGTCCGGCGCAAGCACCCGCGCCCACTCGGTGGCGGTCACCACTTTGTCGACCCGGGGGTGTCGTGCACTGCCCTTGGTGCTGAACGACAACATGGCGACCCGGGGTTCGATGTCGGTGAGCTGTTGGAAGGTGGCGGCCGAGGAGATGGCGATGGTGGCCAGCTGGTGGTAGTCCGGGTCGGGGAGGACGCCGCAGTCGCCGTAGGCGATTGGTTGACCGTCGGGCAGCACCAGCACGAAGCAGCTGCTGACCGCCGCCGTCCCGGCGGTGCCCAGGATGCGAAGCCCGGCCCGGATCACGTCTGCGGTCGGTCGACTGGCTCCTGCGACGCAACCATCGGCGTCGCCGACCGCCACCATAAGCACGGCAAGATCCAGCGGGTCTGTCAGGTCCACTGGTTTGGCCAGGCCTGCTGCGTGCTCCTCCATTGCCGGTGAGAGGTGGTCAGCGGGATCGCCGATGACCACCGCATCGGCCAGGCCATCGGTCTGCAGCGTGGCCGCGGCGTCAACGGCCCGTTGATCGCCGGCGTCAGCAAGGACGATTCGTCGTGGCGAGGACTTGGCCCTCTCGTGCCACTGGGTCAGAAGTGCATCCTGTTGTTCAGTCACGGCGATTTGTTGGTGCAGCTAGCGGTTGTTCTGGACCCAATTGTCGGTCTTGGTGAGCACCCGGTCGAGGCGGTCGGTCAGGTCATCGAGAACCCCGTTGTCCGCAACCAGGGGCGGTGAAACCACCAGCATGGTGGCGCCGCGATCATCGGGGCGGATCAGCAGTCCCTCTTCCCGGAGGAAGGAGGCGAGGTGACCGCCGAGCAGTCCAGCGGACTGCTCGGTTGAGAGGTCGGTGCCGCTGTCGCGGTCATGCATCAGTTCGAGGGCGTAGAAGTAGCCGAGGCCGCGGACTTCCTTTACACAGGCGTGGCGTTCGAGCAGGCCATCCATCCGTTCCCGAAACCCGGTTTCATTCTCGAGCACGCCGTCCAGGATCTTCTCGTCCCGCATGGCGGTCATGGTGGCGACGGCGACCGCGGTGGCCACCGGATGTCCACCGAAGGTTGAGCCGTGCATGTACATGCCCATGTCGGTGTCCCAGAGTTCCTGGACGAGCGGCTTGCGGACAACCATGCCGCCGAGGGGCTGGTAGGCGCTGGTGACGCCCTTTGCGAAGGTCACGATGTCGGGCACTACGCCGAGCCGCTCGCTGGTAAACCAGTGGCCGAAACGACCGAACGCGCAGATGACCTCGTCGGCGACGAGGAGCACGCCGTACTTGTCGCAAATCCGCCGAAGTTCCTGCCAGTAGCCCTCGGGGGGAACCAGACCGCCCCGGCCGTTCTGGATGGGCTCAGCGAAGACTGCGGCGACGGTCTCGGGTCCCTCGGCGATGATCATGTCCTCGACGGCCTTGGCCGATGCCAAGACGTCGCTGGTGTCGCCGTAGGTGTTGCGCACGTGGCGGGTGCCGTCCCACAGCATGGGCAGGAACGGGTCACGGAACTTTGGCACGCCGGTCACCGAAAGGGCGGCCAGGGTGGTGCCGTGGTAGGACCACTCTCGAGAGATGACCTTGTATCGGGCGTCGTCACCGCGGGCCACGTGGTAGTTGCGGGCGAACTTGAGGGCGGACTCAACCGCTTCGGAGCCTGAGCTGACGAAGAAGACCTCGTTGAGGTCACCGGGCGCCACCTCGGCGATCATCGATGCCGCTTCGATTGCCGGTGGGTTTGCCCAACCCCAGGTGGGGTAGAAGCCAAGCTTCTCCATCTGCTTTGCGGCCGCGGCGGCAAGGTCTTGGCGGCCGTGGCCGAGGTTGGTGCAGAAGAGGCCGGCCAACCCGTCGAGGTAGCGGTTGCCGTCGGTGTCGTAGACGTAGCAGCCTTCACCGCGTTCGATCACGCCGAGGTGCTGGTCCTGCCAGGCCTTTCCCTTGGTGAAATGTGGGACCACATGACTCTGGGCGTTGGCCCGGTGATCCGTCGGTGACTCGAACAACGTCATTGTGCACAACTCCCCTTGATGTCAACGTCTAGAACGCGGCCAAAAATTGGCCGCGCCTGGCCCAACAGTCTCGACTGTTAGAATGTATAGCTTAACTGCTTGCACCTCTAACGTCGAGGGGCAAGCATCTTCACGGGTTGTTTTAGTCTCTCACAGTGCGTCCGTCGATTGGCCGGGATCAGAATCCCTATCAGCAGTCAACTGGCGGGTGCAGCGGTGGCGGTACGATCGGGTCCATGACGGCGAAATCGGGCTCCGACACTCAGCTGCAGATGATCGGTGGCGGCAAGATGGGTCAGGCCTTGCTGCAGGGCATGATCGACGCGTCGTGGGCGCCGGCAGAACAGCTTGCGGTCGTTGAGGTTGTCGAGGAGCAGCGCCAGCGACTTGCTCAGGTTTTTCCATCGGTGCTCATCATCGACCGGCCCCTGCCGCAGGTAGACAGCGTCTTGGCGGTGAAGCCCTACCTGGTGGAGCAGGTCTGCAGTTCACTGTCCGAGCCCCGGCGGGTGCTGTCCATTGCCGCAGGAATCACCATTGCTTCCATGGAGGCGGTGCTGCCATCGGCCACGTCGGTGATCCGGGCGATGCCAAACACGCCCGCACTTGTCGGAGCGGGAGCGGGCGCGCTGTGCGGCGGGTCAACAGCCACCGAAGAAGATGTGGCGTGGGCCTCGACGGTCTTGGCGTCGGTTGGTGAAGTGGTGGTTGTCGCCGAGCCGCTGCTCGACGCGGTCACCGGACTCTCCGGCTCGGGACCGGCGTATCTGTTCCTCGTGGCCGAGGCCATGACCGACGCCGGCGTGTCGATGGGTCTGCCACGAGACGTTGCCGCACTGCTCGCAAAACAGACGATCTACGGCGCGGGCAAGATGATGGTCGAGACCGGTGACGAGCCGGTCTCGCTTCGAGCCGGGGTGACAACGCCAGCAGGGACAACCGCGGCGGGTCTGGCGGCGCTGGAAGATCATGGAATCCGAGCGGCCTATGCCGCCGCGGTCAGGGCGGCCACCGACAGGTCCGTCGAGCTTGGCAAAGCCGAGTAGCCTCAGCCTCAAATGAGCGACTCCGAACTGCGATTCAACACCATCTCTTTTCTGTCCGACTACGGGCACAGCGACGAGTTTGTCGGCGTTGTGCATTCCGTGATCCGCACGTTGGCCCCCGAGGTACGGGTCATCGACATCGGCCATGAGATCGCCCCTCACGACGTTCGGGCCGGGGGGTTGGCCTTGGCCCGCTCCGCGCAATATATGGCACCCGGCATTGCCCTCGCCGTGGTCGATCCCGGTGTCGGCACCGACCGCAAGGCCGTGGTGATCGAGGTTGCAGACGGTCAGGCCTTTCTGGTCGGTCCGGACAACGGGCTGCTCGCTCCAGCGGTGGCCATGGTCGGCGGCGCAACCGGCGCGGTCATCCTCGACAACCCGGAGTATCAACTCCCACCGATGGGCCAGACTTTCGACGGTCGTGACGTTTTCGCCCCCGCCGCCGCCCACCTCTGTCTCGGCGTGCCGATGACGGAGCTCGGCACCGTGGTCGACCCGATTCAACTTCTGCCAGGGCTGCTCCCGGTCAGCGAGCTGCAGGACGACGGCTCGATCCGGGTGGAGATCCTGTGGATCGACCGATTCGGGAACGCCCAGCTCAACCTGGAACCTGACTACCTGGCCGACTGGCCAGACGTCATCACCGTGACCGGTGGTCGGGTCAATCGAAACGCCATGCGAGTGGACACCTTTGCCAACATCGTCGGCGGTGGCTTCGGCCTCCTGGTCGATTCCTACGGCTTGATGAGCCTTGCGGTCGACAGAGGGTCCGCAGCGGCCGAGCTGAACCTCTCCGAGGGCGATGAGCTGACGCTCTGGCCATCTGATGGTCCTGCAACGGCGCCGTCGCCGGTAACGCTCGGGTCAAAACCAACCGCGGACCGACCCGACGACACAGGTGAACGACCCGGTCACCAGTAAGCTGGCCCCGGTATGCGGCCCTCCATTGTGATCACTCTCGGTCTGTTGCTTCTGGCGATTCTTGTTGCGGGCGTCGCCCAGTTCGTCGTCCAGGCTCGCTGACGCAGCGCGACCGTCGTGGCGGGGGTTAGATCCCGGCCAGCATCAGGTCGATCAGCACCGTTTCGATGGTCTCGGCATCGGGCTTGACCAACTCGGCCATTTCCTCGCTTGAGGTTGGCAGCGGGTCGAAACCGTCGGTCGATGTGGACCGATCGAGCGCCACTCCGTCGCTGGAAACGCCGGTGGCATCGGAACTGTTGTAGGTTCCGTCGGCGTTACCGGTGCCGCGGTCGGGCGAGATCGGTTGTGAGGCTGGCGCGGACGGGGACGGCCATGCCGGTGTCGGTGTCGGGATTGGGGTCGTATTTGGTGTGGCGGTGTCGCCCAATGTCGGAGCCGGCGTGGAGTCAGCTGCGGTGGTCGGGCTGTTGGTCTTGGGAACCGAGGCCGGGGCGGTTGCCGGTACTGCGGTCGTCGGCACAGCGGTCGCTGGCACAGCGGTCGGCGGCACTGCGGTCGTCGGTGGCTGCGTGGTCGGGGTGGCGGTTGTCGGCGGCAGCGTTGGAGTGGTGGTTGGGGTCGGCGCCGGCGAGGTAGTTGGCGTTGACGCCGGCTGGCTCGCTGCCATGAACTTGTGGGTGGTCCAGATCTTGCCGTTCGGGGCGTGGACCACACCAACGCCGACGTACTGGAATCGAGCGTCGGTCAGGTTGCGGTAGTGGCTTGGGCTGTCCACGAATGCCTGAAACAACTGTTGGAGGTCATGCACCCCGTGCACGCCGACGTTCTCGCCAAGGACGGTCCAGGGGGCGGTGATGCCTGCGGTCATGTCCGGGCTGTGGGCCAGAGAATCGTTGCTCGCCATGGACGAGGTCCAGGAGCGGGCGGCCGTTCGCAGCTCCGTGTCCACGGTCAACGGATCGAGCCCGTTGTCGGTCCGCAACTGGTTGATCAGCTGCACAAAAACCTGCTCGGCCTCGGCGGTTGTTGCCGCCGCCGGACCTGCACCGACCCCGAATCCGACCAAAACGCCGACCAGCGCGATGAGCAGAGCTACCGCGACAGAGAAGGCAGTCCGAATCGATCGTTGCAGATACACAGGTTGAACGTCCCTCAGAGGTGGCAGCACACGGCCGAACCCTGAGTTGTGTATCGGAGTTGTGACCCTCGAACTTAAGCGGTCGGTGGCGGATTGATAGGGGTGCCGGTCCAGTTCTTGGGCAAAACGCTGCGGAAGGCACTCATGACCTCGCCGTGGCCCTGGGGGGTGAACGTCATCTGCCCCTGGGTCCCCGATGGGTCCGTCATGGCAACCAACCACTGTCCGCTTGGACCTGCGTCGATGCCACGAAGATCGGTGTTTTCCTTGCCGTCATCGGTTGACCACGTGGAGCTGATCCGCCACCGGCGCACATCTTCGCGTTGCAGATCGAGCAGAAGCACCGCCTGATCCGAGTCCAGGCCGCCTTCGGTGAGCAGCTCGATCGCCGCCTCCCGACCGTCGGCCTTTTCTGCCTGGCTGAGAATTTGGGTGTTGATGGAGATTGGCACGTCGCCGATGAACTTCGGCGAGCGCAGGACGATCAACTGGGCCAGCACCTGTGGCATCTGGGAGACCGGGACCGGTCGGAACTCGACGAAGTCCGGGTCGAGCGAACTGGACACGACGGCGTCCCGAGGGGTGGCCCACAGCGTTGCCACGCTGGAATCCGCCACGTACCGCAGGTCAACCGCGACCATCATGCTGGCCTGGTTCACAACGTCCAGTAGCTCAAACGCCACCGGGTCGAGCACACCGTTGACCAGAATGTCGCTTTCTTCCAGACGGTCGAGTGCGTCCTCGGTCGGCGCGGTGGCCGCCAGGTCGACATCGACATCTGGGATCGACT
This sequence comes from uncultured Acidimicrobiaceae bacterium, assembly GCA_964609665.1. GTDB lineage: Bacteria > Actinomycetota > Acidimicrobiia > Acidimicrobiales > SZUA-35 > JAHELU01. The sequence goes on along the minus strand of CAZSTV010000113.1, from coordinate 76 downwards.
GAATATGGGCGATCCGGAGACTCTCCGAGACCAGATCCGATGGCAGCCGAAGCTGCGCCCTGCTGCGATCGAGCAG
>CAZSTV010000112.1:13924-17827 GCA_964609665.1 uncultured Acidimicrobiaceae bacterium | reverse complement strand
TGCCGCCCGGTGTCACGATCAGGGGGATGCTGGCCTTCGGGTTGTAGATCTCGGTGTACAGCGAGACGTCTCGATCCGGGCGTAGGTCGACCGTCAGCTTCTCACATTCAAGTTCGTCAACTCCCGGTTCTGGGATCGCATTGAAGTACACGGCGAAGTAGGAGTTGTTCGACGCGCCCTTGAAGAGCGTGACGTCTTCTTCAACCTCTTCGACAGCTTGTTCGTTGCTCATTGCTAGTCCTGTCTGTTCATGGTCCAAAGTGCTTGCCCAGGGAAGGCCGTCGAGCATGTAGCCGACAACCGACATCTGCGGCGCCAAACTCGGAGATGGCCGGGTTACTGGCGTAGCTCGTCGGCCAACCGATTGATGACGTCGATGTCGTCGGTCGTGGTGTAGTCAGAAATCTCCACCGCAAAGTTCCCAAGTCCGGCCCGGTAAACGTTGACGTGAGACGCCTCGGAAACGAGGTACACGTCATCTCTGCCGTATCCGTCGAACTCGGGCATCAAGAAACTCAGGCCACCGACGGAAAGCACCCACTCGTCGCCAACGCGGTACTCCACGGTTTTCAAGTCCCTGCTCTGCGATGTGATGTTGGGGATGTCGAGAATGGCCGACACCTCATCTGCGGTCAGGCGCTGCTCGATCACGTCCGGCTTGAGGCGTTCCACCGGTGGGAGCGTGCGGTCCAACTCGGCGAGGCGGATGACATCAGCGAAGCAGGCAGTAGATTCGGTGTCGGTCCCGGACCAGCCCTCTCGATCAAAAACGGCGCGGACCGTAACGTCGACGCCGTCGACCACCGGCTGCAGCGTGGCGTCCAGAAGCACATCGTCTCGGTCCGGGTGACGGAACCCAAAATTGGCGGTGAGCAGTTCACACTCCCACCACGCCGGCTGCCAGCCCCACTCCGAGACCACGGTCGTCAGCGCCTGGGTAAGTTCGTCTGCGGTGCCAGCGGTTGCGTAGTTGCGGGTGACGATGGTGGCGGAGCTGTCGGCCTCGGAGACGTAGCCGGGGACCTCTTCGCTTTCGGTCTCATCCCAACCGGACGGTGCTTCATCAAGACCGTTGTCTCGGGCCCAGGCAATGTCGTCATCGGCATCGGGATGTTTGCCGACACAGGCCGACAGCAGCAGGGCAACCATCACGACTCCGACGACCGAGCGAGGGATCTGTCCGGCCGTGAGCATCGCAGGATGGTAGCCGAGCTTCCGTCGGAGGCCCGAGTTCGACAACTCCGGTACACCTACGCACCCGCCACGACTGGTGGCTTGTGGCCGAAAGTGCGGCAGGATTGTGCGATGCGGCCAGAGCCACCACCAGCGATGAGCGGGGACCAACGGCGCGCTCCGGTTGCTCGGGCAGAACGAATCACCAACCTCGACACCATCCGCGGGTGGGCAACGCTTGGCATCCTGTTGATGAACGTCGTGTCGTTCGGGCTACCCCAGGCGGCGTACTTCAACCTCGATGCCGGCGGTTCCAAGACATTGCTCGACTGGCTCATAGGGGCTGCCGGCGAGGTGTTCGTAGACCAGAAGATGATGGGCCTGTTCTCGTTGTTGTTCGGCGCGGGGGTCGCCCTTTTCGCCGATCGCACCGCAGCAAAGGGTGGTCGACCAATCGCGCTGAGCCTGTGGCGCAACCTGCTTCTGCTCGGGATCGGCATAGCGCACTCGCTGCTATGGGACGGCGACATCTTGACGGTGTACGCAGGAGCCTCGCTGTTCGTTGTGCTCCTGCGGAATCGCAGGCCTAGAACCCTGATCATCCTGGGGGTAGCAATCTTCGCGTTGGCGGTGATCGTTGGGCTGCTGGTCTCACCAACAGTGTCGAGCGACGGGTCTGAGCTCGGCGAGCTCTGGTCCAACGATCCCAGCTCTGACATATCCGACGCTGTCGGGGTCTGGTTCCTCATCGAGTTCGGCGGTCGGGCGCTCGCCATGATGCTCATTGGCGTCGCCCTATTTCGCCTTGGGGTATTGAACGGCACCCGAGATCCCGCAGCGGATCGCCGTATGGCCCGGTGGGGCCTCGGAACCGGTATCCCGGTGGCCACGCTCGCCACGGTGCTTTTGGCGGTCAACGACTTCGAGCCACGGTGGTTCATTCCCACCCATGCGATGAACACCGCGGCCACGATTCCGGTGGTCCTTGGATACATCGGGGTCATCTCGCTCTGGAACCGGAGAGGCGACAGTGTCCTTCACGAGCGCATCAGGGCGGTCGGCCGGATGGCGCTGACCAACTACCTGACGCAGACGATGCTGGGCGTCTGGATCCTCGCCAACCTCATCGGTGAAGAGGACCTCACCCGTTCCATGGCGCTGCTGTTCGTGGTGCTGGTGTGGGCGCTTCAGTTGGCATGGTCAAAGCCGTGGCTCGATCGGTTCCGCTTCGGTCCGTTCGAGTGGGTCTGGCGGGTCTTCACCTATCTCGAGGTGCAACCGCTGCGCCGCTGAGGTCACACCCACCGACGGCGACGCGCCGGTCGCCTCTTAGTGGAGCTGAAAACGGTGCCGAGGTCGGCCGGGGGTGCCGTAGTCCTGGATGATGTCTGCCTGGCCGGTATCTGCGAGGTGGCGAAGGTAGCGTCTCACGCTGACCCGGCTGATGCCAGTGATCTGCGCTACGTCCTCAGCCGCCATCGGCTCTTTGAGTTCGGCGAGAGCGCCGACGACGAGTTCCATCGTTTCGTGCGAGAGCCCCTTCGGCAGCTTCGTCGTTGGGGGCGTCAATCCATGGAAGATCTGGTCGACTTGGTTTTGATCGAGATCGGCGTTGACGAGCGTGGTCATCCGCCAGCGTGCGTATTCGTGCAGCCGCTCCACAAGCTCCTTCTTGGTAAAGGGTTTGACCAGGTAGTGAAGCGCCCCGAGATCCAGGCAGCGGCGCACGGTCACAACATCGCGAGCGGCGGTGAGCACAAAGCAGTCGACGGGATAGGTCGAGCGAAGCTGCGCCAGTACATCGGTGCCGAGCCCGTCTGGAAGGTAGATGTCGAGCAGCACGAGGTCGGGTTGGAGGTCCCGGGTGAGGCGGATGGCGGCTTCACCGGACTGAGCGGTGCCAACGACAATGAAGTTATCGGCCTCCTCGACGAAGCCCTTATGGATATCGGCGACGCGGAAGTCGTCATCGACGATCAGGACGGTAAGTGGATCAGGCATAGGCGAGCTCTTGGGCCAATGGGGTTGGTAACGAGACGGAGAAGAGGGTGCCTGCACCGGGTTCGGAGTCGACACGGATGGTGCCGTGGTGGCGGTCCACTAATTCAGCGACGATGGCAAGGCCGAGTCCATCGTGGCTCCGGATGTCCTTGGTGGTGAAACCAGCCTGGAAGATCATTTCGAGCTCGTCCGCCTGCACCCCGTTCCCTGAGTCCGACACATCTATGCGTATGGCGTCTGCGGTGTACCAAATGCCAATTTCAATCTCACCTCCGGCGATATTCGTCTCGCTCAGGTGGTCGACCGCGTTGTCGACAAGGTTGCCGAGGATGGTGACGAGATCACGCGACGTTCGCATCTCGGTTTGGGGCAGCTCACCAATGTGGGTCCGCAGGCGGATGTCGCGTTCTCCGGCCACCGCGGCCTTGGCCAGCAGGGTGGCAACGAGCATTGAGTCACCACCGGTCCGGTGCCCGTAGAGGTCGGCAAGTTCACGCTGGGCGCTTGAGTGGTCTTCGATGATGGACAGGACGTCATCGGTGCGGCCCAACTCAAGAAGTCCGGAGATGGTATGGAGGTTGTTTGAGTGCTCGTGGGCCTGGGCTCGCAGGGCTTCAACGAGCCCCTGCGCTGACTCGAGTTCACTCATGAGGCCCTGCAGTTCGGTCCGGTCGCGAAAGGTGAACACCGCACCTTCGTGTTTGTTCCGAATGGTGATCGGGGCGGTGG
>CAZSTV010000112.1:1889-13914 GCA_964609665.1 uncultured Acidimicrobiaceae bacterium | reverse complement strand
TCGACTTGGATGGGCACATCCACCTGCGATGTGGCCAGCTCTGCCAGTTCCAGCAGCGGCGTAAGGTCCGGGCGATCATCGAGGCGCTGAGAAGTGGTGTTTGGCTGCAGGCCGAGCATCGAAGCGGCCACATCGTTGACAAGGCTGACGTAGCCATCTCGGTCGATTGCCAGCACGCCCTCATGCAGCGCCCGGAGTAGACCGTCGCGGTGTTCGTACAGCGCCGCGATTTGCGGTGGCTCAAGTCCAAGCGTTTGGCGGCGAATACGACGCGCTCCGATGAAGGCGGCAATAGCACCGGTGGCGAACGCGGCTCCTGCTGCAAGGGCAAGCCCGGCGATTCGCTCCCGGAGCGTCGCGCTGATCTCACCGGTGAGAACCCCAACCGAGACAATGCCGACGACGTTCTCGCCGGTCTCATCCCAGATTGGCACCTTGCCCCGAACGGACGGGCCCAGCGTTCCGGTCTCCACATACCAACCGGAAATCCCGGCCAGGGCTCGTGCGGGATCCGTGGAGACCGGCAGGCCAATGCGTTCTGGTCTGGGGTGCGAGTGGCGGACGCCGTTGATGTCTGTGACAACAACAAAGTCCACGCCGGTACGAAGCCGCACGCTCTCGGCAATTTCCTGGATCTCCGGCGAGATGGTTTCGTTGTCAACGAGGTCTCGGATCTGGGGGACCTCCGCTACGGACTCGGCAACGGCCTCGGCTCGCAACCCGTACTGTTCCTCAAGCGCGTCACGTTCACTTGTTGCGAACGCAATCGAAACGACGAGAAGCACACCGGCGATGACGGCCAACTGCACCGCCATGGCCTGGGTGACGAGTCGCTGATGCCACGGGGCCCGGTTCATAGCTCGGGGGAACCTCGGCGCTCCAAAGCGAGGTACCGGACCGACGGCTCAACGGCCAGCCTCGGCCTGACCTCTGTTGTGGCCAACACTGTGCCCACGATGTGTCCCCCAAATCGCTACGAAAACCCGTGCGCTGCGTCGATGCCGACATGCACGTCACCAGGCTCCACCAGCGAGCGGGTCCAGCACAAACGATAAGCGATTCTAACCATATTGGTCATATTGGTCACAGCTGTCTTGACGACTGCCGCCATAACCAGGTTTTACGGCGACTCGCCGCTGCGACCCCCTGCCGCTAGGTCATGACCACAATGACCACAACCATCGCGAATGACCTTTCGTGGCACTTACCTACACAAGATTGAGCCGCCCACGCCTCGTCTGATTATGTCATCGGTCACAACGCCTAATCACGGAGAGAGAAAACTATGAGAACGAGATGGGTTCGCATCCTGGCGCTCCTGCTGGCGGCAGCCCTCGCTGCTGCAGCCTGCGGTAGCGACGGCGACGATGCCACCGAAGATGGCGAAGAAACAACTGAGACCGACTCCGGCGATGCCGAGGAAACGGACGAGCCTGAAGAGTCAGACGACGCAGCTGACGCAGACGAGGACGCCGGCAATGCCGAAGAATCTGACGACGCTGCTGCGGACGACAGTGAGGAAGCGGCGGGCTACGCCCCCGGATCCCCCGAATGTGTGGCTCCCGCGGATGCCGGCGGTGGTTGGGACTTCACGTGCCGCTCCATCGGCCAGCTGATGGAAGACCTTGCCCTGACCTCGAACATCGTGGTCACCAACCAGCCCGGCGGTGGTGGCGGTGTTGCATTCGCCGACGTTGCAGGCAACCGCAACGACAACTCCGACCTCGTCATCGCCGCTTCGCCAGCGACTGCAATCCGCTTCGCTCAAAATCAGTACGAAGGCCTTGAGGCCGACCAGTTCCGCTGGATCGGTGCCATCGGCGCTGACTTCGGGGTGATCGCTGTTCCGACCGAAAGCGAATTCGAAACCTTCGAGCAACTGGTGGAAGCAATCACCGCCGACCCGACCTCGATTGTCTTTGGTGGCGGCTCGCCGATCGGCGGCCAGGATCACTTCAAACTGCTGCTCCTCACCCAGGAGCTCGACCTGGACCCGGCGGCCGTGCCGTGGGTTGCCTACGACGGCGGCGGCGAAGCACAGTCGGCGCTGCTTGGCGGCGAGATTCAGGTGGCCAGCCTCGACGTCTCCGAAACCATCGGCAACGAGGATCTCCGGATCCTTGCGGTGATGTCCGAGGACCGCGTGCCCGGCATGGACGACGTCCCTACCACCGTCGAGCTTGGCTATGAGACCATCTTCCCCATCTGGCGAGGCCTGCTCGCTCCGGGCGGCATGTCGGACGAGGCCTACGACTTCTGGGTCGACGCGCTGGGTCAGGTCGAAGCGTCACCTGAATGGGCCGCCGCCCGGGAAGAGAACGGCTTGTCGCCGCTCCGCCTGCTCGGTGATGACTTCCAGAGCTTCGCCCTGGACGCTGTCACCGACTTCCGGACCCTGTCCGAACCGTTCGGTCTCGTCGCCGAATGAGTGACTCGTCGCTGTCACCGGAAAGCCAGAGCTCTCCCCGGCTTTACGGTGACGGGGGCGCTGACCGCGGTCGCTGGAGTGACCGTGTCCTGGGAGCGGTTGGCCTCGTCATAGCCGTGCTGTACACCATCGAGGCACGAACGTTTGAAGGTACGGCCTTCGGGTCGGGGCCGGTCGGACCGAAGACATTGCCTACCGGCGTAGGTGTGGTCTTTGGTGCAATCTCGCTCTACTTGATCGCCAAGCCGGACAAAAGCCCGCTCTGGCCCACAAAGCACGCGTGGTGGCAGATCGGCATCGTCATCGCCAGCTCCTACCTGTACGGCCAGATCCTCTCCCCTATCGGATTCATCGCCGCGAGCGCAGCGATCATCGTCGTGATCGGGGTCTTGTTTCAGGCTCCCATCCGGAAACTGCTACCTCTGAGCATCGTGTTTCCGGTCGCGCTCGCCTACATCTTCAACAACTGGCTTGAGCTCAAACTGCCTGCCGGTTGGTGGGGAGGCTTCTGAGTTGATCCTCGCATTCAACCTTCTTGACGGGTTTCTCTCCGCCCTCACCCCTACCAATATCGCGCTCGCCCTCGTCGGCTGTTTGCTCGGAACGCTGATTGGCGTACTGCCGGGGATCGGGCCCATCACCGGGGTGGCAATCCTCTTCCCCATCACCCTCACGCTTGGCCTCGACGACGCTGCCACGCTCATTCTGTTGGCCTCGGTGTACTACGGCACCCAGTACGGCGGGTCGACGACCAGCATCCTGCTCAACGTTCCGGGCGAAGCGTCGTCGGTGGTTACCACCCTGGACGGCTACGAGATGGCGAAACAGGGCCGAGCTGGTCAGGCGCTAGCCATCTCGGCCATCGGGTCCTTCATCGCCGGCACCGGATCGGTGATCGGGCTGATGCTGTTCGGGCCACCCCTGTCCGATGTCACCACCGAGTTCCAGTCGCCCGAAAAGTTCATGGTGGTCATGCTGGCCTTCGCCACCGTGTCGAGCCTCGCCGGGCGAAACATCTTCAAAGGCCTGTTTGCCGTTGTGCTCGGCATCATGGCGTCCACCGTTGGGACCGACCTGCAGTCCGGTGTCACCCGCTACACCTTCGGACAACTCAAGCTCCAAGAGGGCATGGATTTCGTTGTCATCGCCATCGGACTCTTCGCTGTCAGCGAAGTGCTGACGCTATTGGAGGACACCATCCGCGGGGAGAACGTCGTCTTCCAGAAGGCAGAGCGCATCTGGGTGACATTCTCCGAGTTCATGTTCTCCCTCGGCGCGATCATCCGCGGCGGGTTCATCGGGTTCTTCGTTGGCCTCCTACCCGGGACTGGGGCGTCGGTTGCCGGATTCATGTCCTATGGCCTTGAGAAAAGGATTTCGGACAAGGACGGCACGTTCGGTTCTGGCGACATTCGCGGCGTCGCCGCTCCGGAGTCCGCAAACAACGCGGCGGCCGGGGGTTCACTTGTTCCCCTGCTGACCCTCGGCATCCCCGGTTCCGGTACAACTGCGGTGCTGCTCGGGATTTTGATCTCGATGGGAATCCGGCCCGGGTCGGGGAACGTGTTCGCCGACGCGCCAGAACTGATCTGGACCCTCATCGCGTCGATGTACATCGGCAATTTGATGCTGCTGTTGCTCAACTTCCCGCTGGTCAAGCTCTTTGTGAAGATCCTGAACATCCCGCCGTGGTTCCTCATGCCGATGATTCTCGTGATCTCCTACATCGGGGTCTACTCGGTGAACAACAGCAGCCTCGACATCACCATCATGACCATCTTCGGCCTCGTAGGGTTCCTCTTCCGCACGCTGGAAGTGCCGCTCGCTCCCGTGCTCATGGGACTGATCCTCGGCGATGACATGGAGCAGAACTTCCGACGGTCGCTGGGCGCCAGCCGAGGCGACTACACCACATTCGTCAGCGGCTGGCTCAACCTCGGTCTCCTGGCGATGGCACTGATCGTGCTGTTCCTCCCCCAGATTCTCAGCCGAATCCGAGGAACCGACCTCAAGGCTGAGTTCGCCGACTCCGGTGCCGAAGTCTGAGCAAGCGAGCGACGCGCTGGCACGCTGGCATCAGATGGTGGAGTCTTGTTCTCCGTCTTCGAGCAGTCCGAGCTGTGACGCCCGATCGCGCCAGCGGTCCCTGGCCAGGACCTGCATGTCTTCGGTGGTGTCGGTCTCGTCGGTGATCTCCAGCCCGAGCAACGTCTCGATGACATCCTCCATGGTGGCGATGCCTGCGGTGCCCCCGTACTCGTCCAAGACCAGGGCGATGTGCTCGCCGCCTTCCACAAGATCTTCAAAGACCTCAAGCAGGGAGCGGCTCTGGGGTACCGCAACAAGCTCGCGGTGAAGCTCATGGAGCGGGGTGGTGTGTGCGTCGTCGGCAACCCGAGCCAGGGCGTCGCTCAGTAGGACGTAGCCGGTGATGTTGTCACGATTGTCCGAGTAAATCGGGTAGCGGGAGAACGGGCGTTTCGCCTCGACCAGGTCTTGCGCGGTCGCCGTTGCCGGCAGGGCGATGATGACGGTGCGAGGCGTCATGACGTCGGAGACTCGCAGACTCTCGAATCGGAGGAGGCTCTTGAATAGCCGGGCCTCTCCATCGCTGAAGACCCCTTCCTCAGCGCCGATGTCCGCAAGGGCCGCCAACTCTTCTCGGCTCACATCGCCGCCGCGTTCACCGCGCGTCAGGAGTTTGGCGAACCACTGCGACATGAGTACCAACGGGTACAGCAGGTAGATGAGCGGCTTGAGCATCCGGCTGACGACCGGCGCCAGCCCTCGCCAGTACACCGCGCCGAGCGTCTTGGGAATGATCTCGCTCAACACTAGGATGCCCAGCGTCAGCAGTGCAGAGAACACGCCGATGGCACCGTTGCCGAAGTAGGCCGCTGCCTCTGCGCCCGCACCTGCAGCGCCGATGGTGTGGGCCACGGTATTCAGGGTGAGGATCGCCGCCAGGGGACGGTCGACGTCGCTCTTCAGTTCACGAAGACGGTTGGCCACGTCGGGCTTTTCCGCTTCGAGTGCGCCGATGTAAGCGGGCGACACGCTGAGCAGGACCGCCTCCATTATCGAACACAGGAATGAGACGCCGATCGCCAAGGCGATGTAGACGAAAAGCAGCGTGAGTGAACCGGAACCTCCACCGTCAGCGGCGGGAGTCGGAACGGCTGCAAGAAACGCATGCATGGCGGGGAGCATAACGCCAGCGCCGGGTAGTGCGCTGACTCTGGCGTCGAGACGAGCACGCTACTCAACCTCGCCGCGCCCAAAACTCGTTGCGAGTTTCCTGCGCCCGCCCTCCTACTCAGCCGCCAGTAGTGCGGAAACGACTACCTCTGCGTGCTACAAGCAGGCCGCCAACACCGATGAGGCTGAAGGCAACGAGGAGCATTTTGGAGGTTGAGGAACCGCTGAAGGCCAGGTCCGACGGGGAACCTGGTGCCACGGCGACCGTCTCGGTTGCCGTTGGAGGTGCCGAAAGGTGATCGCCCAGCACCGACGCCGTATTGGTTATGTCGCCGCTGCCTGTCGCTCGGGTGGTGACGCGTACGACAACGCTTTCACCAACGCCAAGTGGAGGAACATCACACCGCAGTTCACCCTCCACCTCGCCACAGGTGACGTTCGACGGCGCAGTGGCCGAGACCAAGGCAAGGCCCTCCGGCAGCCGATCGACGATCTGGGTCGCTCCGGTTGCCGGCCCAAGGTTGGTGGCCAGGATGACCCACTCAATGTTGTCGCCCTGGGTGGCGGTGTCCTGGGCCTGCTTGGTGAGACTGTAGGAGCCGGTCCGCTGCACCGAGCCCTGGACTGCAGAGTTATTGTCTGCCTGGTCCGGGTCGGGGGTGGCGCTGGAGACCTGGGCGGTGTTGGTGATCACGCCATCGGCGGTGGGGGCCACGGACACGCCAAGTTGCAGCGACTCGCTGGCGCCGTTTTCCAACGCCGCGATGGTGCAGGTCACGACGGTGGCTGAGGCCGTGCACCGAGCGTCGGAGGCTGCAGGGTTGAAGGTCAGACCCTCCGGCAAGGTGTCCGAGAGGACGACATCGGTCGCCTGGGACGGGCCGTCGTTGCTAACGACAACCGTGTAGGACGCATCGAGACCAGCTTGGAGCCCAGGATCGCCGAGGGTCTTTGTTAAAGAAAGGTCAGCGGCGGTACCGACGGCGATGGTGCCGGTGGCAGCAGTTTGGGTGCTGGTGTTCGGTTCGTCGGTGACGACCGATGCCTGGTTCTCAAGCTGCACGTCACCGGCCAACGTCGACGCTGTGGTTGTGGCGATGGTGAACTCAACCGACTCGCCGTCCGGCAGCACGCCGTGGGTGCAGATCACGGTGCCGGAGCCCGCGGCGGTTTCGCCGCAGGCCGGGCTGGAGGCTGCCGAGTCAAAGCTGACCTCCGGGGGAAGCACGTCGGACACTCGTACGTTCGATGCGTAGGACGGTCCATCGTTGGACACCTGCAGAGTCCAGACCGCGGGAGTACCGGCGCTGATGGTCGCTGCCTGGGCCGTCTTGGTCATGGAGACGTCGACCGATCTGGTGGTGACGCCGGGCGTCGTTGTTGCGTTGTCGGCCTCGTTCAGCTCCGTCTCGGTAGCGGTGACAACGGCACCATTGGTGACGTCAGTCGACGTGGTGACCCAGGCGGCGACGTTCGCGTTGATGGTCACGCTGACGCTGTCACCGGAGGCAACCTCTGACCAGTTACACAGCACGACCGCGCCGGCTGCATCGCAGGTCAGCGGCCCCGGGCTGGTGGTGATGTTGGTCAGGCCGACCGGGAGGATGTCGGTCAAGACAACGTCGGTTGCCGTTGACGGCCCGTTGTTGTCGACCGTCACCGTCCATGAGATCGGCTGCCCGGCGATGACGGGCGTCGTTCCAAGGCTCTTGGCCACCACCAGGTCCACCTCGCGGTTGACCGTTGTCTCCTCCGAGCTGCTGGCGGTTGTCGACGCGTCGGCGCTGAGTGAGACGGTGTTGTCCAGCTGCGCGCCGGAGGTCAGTGCACCGCTCAGGTCGGCCACGATTGTTAGCGACTCAGAGTTCACCGAGCCGACGGCAAGCGTGCCGATGGCACAGGTGACGACTCCCGAACCGGCGGCCGGGGTCTCGTCACAGCGAACGTCGGACAGTGCGTCAACGTACGTTGCGCCGGTCGGGAGGGTTTCGGTCACCACGGCGTTCGCCGCTACGGACGGGCCATCGTTGAGCGCAACGATGGTGTAGGTCAGCTGCTCCCCCGCCACCGCCGGGTCGGCGGCGTCCACCTTGGTCACTGTCAGGTCTGAGCTTCTGCTGAAATCGATGATGACGGCGGACTGGTTGTTGGCGTCATTCGGGTCCTGCCCGTCGGCGGCAACGGATGCTTCGTTCGTCAACGTTCCGCCGCCGGGGAGACCGGCGGAGCTTACGGCAGCAATCTGGAATGTGGAGGTGCCGTCTGCGCTCATCGGCCCCGGTTCGGAGCATGTCACAAGCTGACCAGCGGCGCTGCAGCGCGGGTCGGTCGGCGCCCCGGGGACGAACGTCAACCCGGCCGGGAGCGTGTCGGTGACGGTGATGTTGTCGGCATCGGACGGGCCGAGATTGCTTACCGCCAGCGTGAACAGCACCTGAGTTCCCGCTGTCACCGGCGCGGTCGGACCCTGTTTCACGATGGCCATATCGGCGCTGCGTTCGACGCTCACCGACGCCGTGGCCGAGTTGTTTGTCAGGTCAACGTCGTTGCTCTGACCCGTGGCGGATGCCGAGTTGATAAGCGTCGAGCCATCGGCGAGAGATCCGTCGAGCTGCACAGCGACAACAAGGTCGGCGACGGCACCGGCGGGCAACAGACCAACCGCACAGGTGACGGTCCCCGCGGTGGGTTCGGAGCAGATGCCAGATGACAGTGCGGCGTAGAAGGTCGCCCCGGCGGGGATGGTGTCGGTGACCACAACGCCGTCAACATCTGAGAGGCCGACGTTGGAGACCTCAAGTTCAAACAGGTGCGAGGACCCTGCGGTGGCGACCGGCTGAGAGTTGCTCGACTTTGTCAGCCGGATATCGCTCTGCCGGGTCACGCTGACCGACGCCGTGTCGTTGTTGTTGTCACCGTCGGGGTCTGCTTCGACCGCATCGACGGCGGCCGCGTTGACCGGCGTTGCATTGTCCGGCGTTGAGGCGACCACGGTGGCCCGAACCGTCACGTCGAATGACTCAGCTGCCTCCAGTGAGGGGCCACCACACGTGACGGTCTGGTCCGAGACACTGCAGGAGACCGAGCCGCTGGGAACCGCGGTGAGAGGCACAACGTCGGAGGGCAGAGTGTCGCTGATCATCACTCCTGTTGCGTCTGACGGTCCGTCGTTCCGCACGTTGAGCACGAACTCGACCTCGTCGCCGGCAACTGCCGTCGGTGACTGGGCGGACTTGGTGATGATCAGGTCGCTCGCCCGGTTCACCGTCACCGGGACTGACGAGGCGTTGTTTGACCCATCGACCTCGTCGACATCGCTGGTGATTTCCGCCCGATTGACCAGTGTGGCGCCATCGGCGGTATTGGGTGCCACGGACGCAACGACAGTGAACGTTCGGGCTGGCGCCGAGGCAGGGAACGCCGTCGCATCGGTGCAGGTGATGACCTGTCCCGCCGCTGAACACGCCGAACTGCTGGAGCCAGCGACGAAGGTCAGACCGGACGGCAGCGTGTCGGTCACCGAGTATGAGGGGACGTCGGACGGCCCGCTGTTGGATGCGGTGAGGGTATAGGAGACGTTCTCACCTGCGTTCACGGTGTTTGATGCCACCGTCTTGACCAGCGCAAGGTCGGCCTGAGGCATCAGTGGCGACACGTCGGTCTCGGTGTTGTTCAGTGCGTTCGGGTCGGCGGTATCCGATGCCAGCGTCGCGGTGTTGGCAACGGTTCCGGTTGCCGAACTCTCGACCATGACGGTGATCTCCACTGTGTCCTGAGACCCGGCCGCTGGCGCGGGCGTCAGCGTGCCAATAGCGCACGTCACCGTCTGGCCGATGGCACTGCAGCGGCTGTCGGACAAGCCGGCGACAAAGCTGGTACCGGAAGGCAACGTGTCACTGATAACGGCATTGACAGCGTTCGACGGGCCGTCGTTGCTGGCGGTCAGTTCATAGCGATAGGTCTGGCCGGGGACAGCGGGAGCGGCAGGTGACGTTTTGGTGAGCGTCAAGTCCGCTTCGCCGTAGATGGAAGTGGTGTCGGTTGCCGAGTCGTTTCCTGACACGGGGTCGGTTTCGGTTGCGCCAACGGTTGCGGTGTTGCCAACCGTGGTTCCGGCAAGTCCCGACCCGACATCAAAGGCGAGGGTGAACGCCGCAACGGGGTCAGAGGGGTCGAGTGTGACGATGGTGCAGACCACATTCGGTCCGCTCGGGGCACAACCCGAGGATGAGGCCGCAGCGTTGAAGGTGAGCCCGGTGGGAACGGGGTCGGTGATGGTCACGTTCGATGCCTGCGACGGCCCCAGGTTGTCGACGTTCAGGTTGTAGGTGATGATCCCACCGGCGGGAATCGGTCCGGCAGGGTTGGACTTTGTGATAGCAAGGTCGGCCGAACGCGATGAGGTGCTGCTTGCGCTCACCACGTTGTTCGACAGATCGGGGTCCGGCTGGCTGGCGGAGGCTGTCGCCTTGTTGACCAGGGCGAACCCGTCGGCGGTGGCAGCGTCCGCTGTCACGTCGATGGTTATGACAACGCTGTCTCCGGCGGCCAGCTGACCGTCGGGCGCGGTACTTCCTGGCGTGCATCGCAGTGGGCTTCCGCTGCAGGTGGCAAACCCGGCCGTTGCGGTCCAGGAGTCCGAGGTGAGTTCCGGCGGGAGGATGTCGGTGACGATGACGCCGGTGGCGTCGGAGGGACCGTCGTTGGCGACGGTGACAACATAGGAATAGGAGTCGCCAGCGCTGACCGATGCGGGGGCGGTCTTGGTCATGGTCACATCGGAGCTGACGTCAACGGTGGTCTGCTCGGTGCCGACAACCGGGGCGCTCGCATCGCCATCGGCGGTAGCGCTGTTCACCAACACCGTCCCGGCGGCAAGGCCATCCGCAACGTCAACGGTGATGGTCGTGGACACCGTGCTACCGGCGGTCGGCGACACCGGCAAAGTACCGAAGGCACAGCTCACCACGTTGGAGCCGGAGCTGGTCTCGGTACAGGGGCCGGTGGCCGACACAAACGTCACGCCGGATGGCAGTGAATCGGTCAGGGTCACGTTGTTGTCGATCGACGGGCCAAAGTTGGTCACCGCGACGGTCCAGCTCATGGTGGTTCCAGCAATTACCGGATCGGTGCTGTCCGACTTCACCACCTGCAACGCCGAGGTGCGCTCGACCGGCGTATCCACCGTGGCGGTGTCATTGGCGGCGTTCGTGTCCTGCTCACCAGTGCCCGGTGAGATGACGGCACTGTTGGTCAGGGTCGAACCGGCAGCGATACCCGCCGGGACCGACACGGCGATGTCGAGGCTGTCCGCACCACCTGCCGCCACGTTGATCCCCGAACAGGTGATGGTCGGTGCGGGACCGCTACAGCGGCCATCGGAGCTTCCGGCGAGGAACGTCAGACCGGCGGGCAGCGTATCGACGATGGAGGCGCCTGTCGTGTCCGAGGGGCCGGCGTTGGCAACATCGAGGGTGTAGACCATTGTGGCGCCGGCGGCGACCGGGTCGGCGTCGGCGGATTTCACGATCGACAGATCGACCTGGCGCTCCGCCAACACTCGATCCTCAGCAACCGGGCTTGACCCCTCATCCGCGGTGGCGGAAGCGGTGTTCACCAACTCGGTAGCATCGGCCAGGTTTGATGGAACGCTCGCGCCGATGGTCACGTCAATGGTCTCGCCGGGCTGAATCGTGCCAAGTGCGCAGGTCACTTCAGAGGGAGCAGAGGTCAACGTGCACCCGCTGCTCGAGATGGCGGAAACGAAGCTGACCTCTGGCGGCAGGTCATCGACCACGCTCGCCGAGCGGGCCGAAGACGGACCGTTGTTGGTAACGGTCAGGGCGTACAGCACGTTCTGGCCTGGGGCCGGCGCCGACACGTTGACCTTTGTGGTGACCAGGTCAATCTCTCGGACCAGGGTCGTGGCAGCCGTCGCTGTGTTGTTTGCGGTGACGGTGTCCTCCTCGTCGGCCTCAACGGACGCAGTGTTTGTCACGGTGCCGGCGTCCTGGTCAGGGTCGACGGCAACCACGATGGTCACGGTCTCACTGCTACTCGCTGCGACGGTGGACCAGGAACACTGAACCGCTCCCGGCTGGCTGCAAGACCCGCCGCCGCTTGGAGTGGCACTGACGAAGGAGGTACCCGCAGGAAGCGCGTCAGCGAGTTCGACGTTGGTTGCTGACGACGGGCCGAGGTTGTCGACGGTAACCAGGTAGCTGATCTGGCCACCGGCAATTGCATCACCGGAGCTGGCCGGGCTCGGCGTCGCCACCTTTGAGATCGAGAGGTCGGCCTGACGGGAAACGGCGGTCCGCTCCCCCGCTGTGTCGTCGAGCGGTGACGTATCGGTCGTGTCGGTGGCCACGATTGCTCGGTTGCCGAGCTGTGCTGCGG
>CAZSTV010000112.1:0-1879 GCA_964609665.1 uncultured Acidimicrobiaceae bacterium | reverse complement strand
GTGGTGGTCTCGTCGACGGTGACTGCGACTGTCACCGTCTCGGTACTGCCGGGCGCCACCGCGGCCAGAGTGCCAAGGTTGCAGGTCACCACCCCGGAGGAGGGAGCCGTCTCATCGCAGCGTGCATCGGATGCGCCGTCGACGTAGGTCACGCCGGTTGGAAGGGTGTCGGTGACCACGACGTTGTCTGCCGGTGACGGGCCGAAGTTCCCAATGTCCAGGGTGTAGGTAACCGGTGTGGCCGACCCGGCGATCACCGGATCGACGTCATCGACCTTGGAAAGCAGCCGGAGATCCGCCAGTGGTGTCACGTCGATCGCAGCCGATGTGGAGCCGGTGTATGAATCGCCGACGGTCTCGCCGTCATAGCCAACGTCGGCAGTGTTGGTGATGGTGGTGTTCTCGGTGCCGGTATCGACGGTGACTTTGAACCTGACGTGGTAGTCGGTGCCAGTGGATGCAGCGACCCGCCCGCCTGTTGTTCCATTGGCCCCGGTTCCGAGGTTGAACAGGATGTCAGAGCCAGTGATAGACGCGGTATCGCCGTCAACGGCATCAGTCTTTGTGCCGGGACTGTCGCCGGACACTATCTCCAATGAGCCCGGCACGTAGCTGGTGCCGCTGGGGATGGTGTCGGTCAGCTGCACGGCCACGGCGGCATCAGCGGCAGTGTTGCTGAAGCTGATGTCATACGTGAGGGTGTCGCCGGGGTGGGTGTCGCCACCGTCGTCATCGGTCACCGTCTTCACCAGGTCGGTCGTCAGATCCGGAACGAAGATCTCGATGCCGGAGGTGATGACGCCCGGGTAGTACCAGTCACCTTTCGATGACAGTGTCACGGTCGCTGAGGTCGACGAGGGGGCGACGAGCCCGGTGGTGTGCACGATGTTGGCGTCGTAGCCAAGCTGGTCGGCGTAGTCCGGGGACCGTCCAGCGGTTGGTGCTCCACCGCTGGTGATGGTCGAGTTGAAGAAGTTGGTCGCCGAATTGGAGGCATCGGAGAGATTGGTGCCGTTCAACTGCGCAAAGTCGCCGCTGTAGCGATTGTCGCCCTCGTAGGCGACAAGGCCGATCTCCGCGTTGACCGGTCCGGTTGGCGGTGCCAGGAAGCCCGAGATCGAGATGTTCTGCACCTCGCCCGACCTCACCTGGTTCCAACCGTCGAACACCGTCAGGTTGCGGAACGGTTCTGTCGGGTCGTCGAGTACAACGACCAGGGACCAACCGGCGTGGCGACCGCGGCCGGTGCGGACCGCAACGTCGGCCACCGTGTACACACCGGAACCTGCCGCACTCACTGCGCTGGTCACATCGGCGAAGCCCTGGTAGGTCTGCCCGGTGCTGTACAGCGTCGATGCGGTCACGGTCGAGTACGCGTACCCGGGGGTTGCCGGAGTGTCGAACTGCACCTCATCTCGCTGTCCAGAATTTGAGACCGCACCCCAGTACAGACCGGCGAACAACACCGAGGCTCCAGCTGGAACGGTCAGCTCGGCCGAGCTGGAGTTGGAGGTGCCGCCAACGCCATCGACGTCCACTTCGACCATGGTGAACTGGTTGTTGGCCCAGGTGCCGGTACTGCCGGATTGGGCCGCGGTGCAGTTGGTTGACGTGGGGCAGGTGAGCAAGGTGTTGCCTGCGAACTCGATAGAGCCCGCTGCATTCGTGGTGAACCGAGGCGTGAACGGCTGGTCCGCGGCCAGTGCCGGCCCGGCACCGCTGCCAACGATGGTCAACGTCGATGCGATGACAGCCAGCGCCAGCAGCGACCGACGAACCATTGCGGCCCGTCGCAAACCCCACCGCAGACGAACACCTCGATCTGTACCAGTTTCAAACTGTTCGCCCATCGCCTCCTATCGGCCGACTAGCGATGGTG
>CAZSTV010000111.1:11781-17923 GCA_964609665.1 uncultured Acidimicrobiaceae bacterium | reverse complement strand
ATCCTCACCGTGCTCTCGGGGTGATCCTCACCGTGCTCTCGGGGTGATCCTCACCGTGCTCTCGGGGTGATCCTCACCTTGTTCTCGGGGTGATCCTCACCTTGTTGTCGTGGTACACCGCGCCGCGGCCCATGTCGGAATCTCGTTCCGCAACCGTGGCGTTCACGCCCATCCCCCACCACCCTTTGGTGGTCACCGCAACGCCCGGCCGGGCGGTCGGACCGACCGCAAGCTCAGCGGTGAACTCGCCGCGCTCGTTGCTGACGGTCACCGTTGCACCGGCGGTCAGTTGGTCACGAGCGGCGTCGTCGGGGTGGATGGTCACCTGCGGTTGACCGGTCCGGGAACGAGTCCGATCGGTCCCGGCAAACACCGAGTTGATGTGCCAATCACTGGCGATGGCGATCAGGTCATAGTGAGCGTCGCCCGGGACACCGGGACCGCCCGCCGACCCACCCGGACCGCTCCCGGCTTCGACCGGCGGGCGATAGTTGGCGGTAAGACCGTGGTGCTCATCCCTGGCCTTCTCCGACGCAAACTCGAACCGGCCGGACGGCGTTGGGAACCGCTCCGAGAATGGCAGGTACGGACGTTGGGTGTCGGGCAGGCGAGCCCATCCCGTCGCGAGCAGTTTCTCAATGGTGATACCGGCCTCGCGGTATGCCGGGGTGTCGATAAGGGCCGCCGCAAGCGCGACGTCGTCAGCAAACAGCGCTGGCTCGGTGGCGCCGAGCCCGGCGGCCAACCGGCGGAAGATCTCGGTGTGAGCAAGACACTCCCCCGGCGGCTCGACGGCCGGACGGTTCAGGTTGAGGTACAGGTGAGAGAACGAGTCGTTGATCTCGAGCTGCTCGTGCTGCATGGTCGACGGCAACACAATGTCGGCATAGTCGGTCGTTTCGGTGTGAAAGACCTCGGCAACCACGGTGAAGAGATCTTCCCTGGCCAGGCCGCGCCGGACCGCTTCGATGTCGGGGTTGGAGACCATCGGGTTTGCGCCATAAATGAACAGCGCTTCCACCGGCGGGTCGTCGAGCGTGTTGAGGTTGGCCGCCAGATTGGTGGTGGCAAGCCAACGCGGCCGGGTGCCAAGCTCCGCGCCGCCCGCCGCCGCGGTGTTGAAGCCATACGGATCACTCGTCGAGTAGACAAGTCCTCCCCCAACCTGGTCATAGGAGCCCAGCAGACCGGGGATGCAGGAGATCGCCCGGGCGGTTTGACCCCCGGAGGCGTGACGCTGCATGCCCTGACCAAGCTTGATGGCAAGGGGCGCCCGATCGATCAACGTTTCGCTCAACTGTTGCAGTACGACAGGCGCAATATCGCAGACCTCGGCGGTTCGCTCAAACGTCCACGGCTCCACCGACTCGGCGAACGTCTCGTAACCGACGGCCCGGTCGGCGATGAAGCGCTCGTCGACCGCTCCCGCATCGATGATGGCCCGGCACAACCCGAGGGCAAGCGCCGCGTCCGTTCCCACCCGTGGAGCAATATGCAGATCCGCTCGGGCGGCGGTCCTGGTCTTGGCCGGATCGATGACGATGACCGGAGCACCACCAGCTCTGGCCTCCTCGATGAAAGGCCACAGATGCTGGTTGGCCACCAGGGTGTTCGAACCCCAGATGCAGACGGTCCCGGCCGAGGCAATGTCTTCGGGGTCAAACCCCGCCGCGCTGCCAACGGTGTATCCCAGTCCAAGGTGGCCACTGACCGAACAGATGGTCAGCTGGCTACCGGAGACTCCAAGATGGTTCCACAGCCGTGAGCCCGACGGCAACGATCCGCCCTGCACAAGCCCGACGTTGCCGGTCCCGGCGAACGGCCAGATGGCGGCAGGGCCCGTGGTGTCGATGATGTGGGTGAACCGGTCGGCAATCTCGGTGATCGCCTCGTCCCAGCCGATGCGCTCGAACGCTTCCTCCGGCGTAACGCCGGGACCCTTCGGTGCCACCCGTCGCAGCGGATACAGCAACCGGCCGGGCTCCGATGCGTAGGTCAACCACGGGTTGACCTTCTTGCACAGCCCACCCTGGGTGAACGGGTGATCCGGATTGCCCCGCAGCTTGGTCGCCCGACCCCCTTCGACGGTCACCACCCACGAGCAGGCATCGGGACAGTCGAGCGGGCAGGAACCGATGACATCGCCGTCGAGCGGTGGGGCGATCGCCGTCAGCCCGGTCCGAGGTTCTGCGCTCATCGTTCCATCCCACGTAGCTTGTCGATTTTTCGCCGTTCCTTCTTGGTCGGTCGCCCTTCGCCCCGCCGTCGGGCCCCACCTGGCGGTGCGAGGACCGGGTCCGACTTCTTCGGCTTCGGCGGCGAGAGATCTTCGACGTTGTCCGCCACCAACTTGGCGCCGATGCGCTTGTCGACCAGGCCGGACACTCGGTAGACCACCAGATGGTCGCCTCGCCTGGCTTCAACCACATCGCCGACCGAAATTTTGGTAGCGGGCTTCGCCGGTTCGTCGTTGACCTTCACCCGGCCAGACGTGCAGGCCGTGGTCGCCGACGTTCGGGTCTTGTACACCCGGACCGCCCACAGCCACTTGTCGACCCGAACCGACGGGGCCCGCCCCATCTGCGGCTGGTCGCTAAAGGGTTGTTGAGAGGTCATAGACCCTCCGTTTCGGTTCGCCGGTTCGCTTGGTGATCTCGGCGACAGCGTCACGTTTCGTCAAACCGGATTCGATGGATACCCGCAGCGCATCGAGCAGCTCATCGTCCGATGGCGTCGAGCGGGCATCGTCACGGCCGGCGAGCACAATCACAAACTCGCCACGAGGTTCGTTGGCCTGAAAATGCGTGGCGGCATCGGCCAGGGTGCTCCGCACCACCTCTTCATAGAGCTTGGTGAGCTCGCGGGCCACGGCGACCGACCGGTCGGCCCCGCAGATCGCGGCCAGATCGGCCAGGGTGCGTAGGAGCCGATGGGGAGCTTCGTAGAGCACCATCGTCCGCGCCTCCTGACCAAGGGCGGCAAGCCGTTCTGTCCGGTCCCGACCCTTGCGGGGCAGGAACCCCTCGAAGACAAAGCGGTCGACGTCCATCCCGCTGACGGCCAGCGCCGAGGACACCGCCGTCGGCCCCGGCACCACTTCAATGCCGTAGCCACCGGCGATCGCCGTGGCAATCACGTGCCGGCCGGGGTCGGAGATGGTGGGCATCCCGGCGTCGCTCACCAGGGCCATCCGCTGCCCGGCCGCCAACCGATCCGTGATCTCAGCGAGCCGAGGGACCTCGGTGTGTTCGTTGGCGACCAGCAGGTCGGGCCGTTCGGTGCGGTTTCCCCTTGGCCCGATGTGAGCCAGCAACTTGCCGGTCCGACGTGAGTCCTCGCAGATCACCGCGTCGACGCCGCCGAGGACCTCGGCCGCCCGTGCGCTCAGATCGGACAGGTTCCCGATCGGGGTGCCAACGATATACAGCGTGCCCAGGCGTGAACCATCGCCACTTGGAGCGGTCACCGGTCATCCGCTTCACCGGCGGCCGTCTCACCGTCAGCCGTTTCACCATCGGCCGTGCGGATCTCAAGCACGTCGTCGACTTTCAGCTCCCACCGCCCGAACGCGCCGGCCTCGGCCTCGACAACCCAACGAGCCTGCCACACCGGCATGGTCACCCGGTTCCGCCGTAGCCGCAGCGTGCGGATCACCACCATGTCCTCATCGAGGAAGGCGACATCGAGCGCAAACCCCATCGAGAAGCTGTGGACCGAACGTCGGCCACCGATGACCAGCGCTCCATCGAGGCGGTCTCGGCCGAGCAGGCCACGGGCCTTTGCCATCCGACCGACCGCCACCTCGGCCGACGCCAAAACCTGATCGTCGCGGACCAGCCAACCGATCTCGGTGTCTTGTTCGGTCGTCCGATGCCCCTTCATCTTTCCTACTTCCGGCCACCGATCACGTGTTGCGCTGCCCGTCGAGGTGGCCCGCTTGCCTAAACGTTGAATCTGATTTCCAGCACGTCGCCGTCCTGTACAACGTAGTCCTTGCCCTCCTGGCGAACCTTGCCAATATCGCGGGCCTTTGACCAGCTGCCGATCTCAAGCAGTTCGTCCCAGCGAATGGTCTCGGCCCGAATGAAGCCTCGCTGCAGGTCGCTGTGAATGAGTCCGGCGCATTCGGGTGCGTGTGAACCAACCCGGTAGGTCCAGGCCCGGCTCTCCTGCTCCCCTGTGGTCAGGAACGTTCGGAGACCAAGCGTGTGGTAGGCGGCCTGGATGAACTGCACGATGGCGCCTTCGCCGAGGCCGAAGCCGTCCAGCATCTCGGCCCGATCTTCGGGGTCGAGCTGTGCCGCTTCGGCTTCGAGCTGGATGCAGGCGCCAAAGACCGGCGCAAGATCGCCAAGCTCTTCTCGAACCGGCTTTGTCACGGTGTCGGCGTCCGCCAACTGGTCTTCGTCCAGGTTGACCACGGCGAGCACGGGCTTGTTGGTCAGCAGGAACCACGGCTTCAACTCCGCCGCGTGTTCTTCGGACAGGTCGCTTCGGTACAGCGGGGTCCCGGCTTCGAGGTACACGAGAGCGGCGTCTGCCGCCTCTACCTCTGCCCGTAGTGACGGGTCGCCCTTGAGCGCCTTGCGCTTCTTGTCGATCTGGCGCTCGATGGTTTCAAGGTCTGCGTAGGTCAGCTCAAGCTCGACGATGCGCAGATGTTCCAGCGGGTCCTGGGGACCTGGCACGTCATCGTCGCGGAAGGCCCGCAGCACAAAGACGATTGCGTCGACCTCCCGAATGTTGGCCAGGAACTTGTTGCCAAGCCCCTCGCCGTCCCTCGCCCCTTCGACGAGACCACCGATGTCGGTGAACTGCACACTGGCGGGAACGACGCTCTTGGAGGCGCTCATCTCGGCCAGGGCGTCGAGGCGGTGGTCGAAGACCTTGGCGACCCCGATGTTTGGGTCGGTGGTGGCAAACGCGTAGGGAGCTGCCAGCGCGCCGCCCCCGGTCAGGGCGTTGTACAGCGATGACTTTCCGGCGTTTGGCAGGCCGACGAATCCGAACTTTTCCATAAGCGCACCAATTTACCCTGCGAAGTCCGGGGTTCTCTGGCCGATCCGCAATCGAGCGGTCCGGCGCAGCGCCCCAGCCGAAGCTCGCGGTGCGAGCGCCCGGAGGCTCGCCTAGCCAGAATCGGCTTTCTGTAGCACCATGTGGATTAACATGGAGACTTCAGCAATCCACCACACGGTCGCCTTTCGACTGGAAGATTCCGCCGATGCAGCGGCGTTCTGGGCCGGGGTGGACACGCTCGCCTCCATCGGAGGGGTGCAGCGGTTTCAGACCCTTCGCCAGGTCGGCTCGAAGAACAACTTCACTCACGCGCTGTCGATGTACTTCGAATCGCAGGCGGCCTACGACGGCTACAGCAACCACCCCGAGCATGTGGCATTCGTGGAAGAAGTGTGGAAGCCGAACGTCGCCGAGTTCATCGAGCTGGACTATCTGCCGAACGACGCCTCGAACGGCGAACGTGAAGACGTGGCGAGCTGAACATGGAAGCCAGGGGTTCGTTCTCGTCCAATTCAGAGGCCACGAGCACAAACGAGATTCGGGACCGCTATGCGGGCCGACTCAAGGGCGCCCTGTCGAACGACGAAGCGCTGTTTGCCAGCGAGCAGATGCTCCAGATCCTCATGGACTCAA
Organism: uncultured Acidimicrobiaceae bacterium; assembly: GCA_964609665.1. Classification (GTDB taxonomy): domain Bacteria; phylum Actinomycetota; class Acidimicrobiia; order Acidimicrobiales; family SZUA-35; genus JAHELU01. The sequence continues at coordinate 12,271 of CAZSTV010000111.1, read as the reverse complement.
TGACCGATGCGGTGTTCTGGAAGGACCTGGACCACCGTTTCGTCGGATGCAATAAGGCATTTAGCGAGTCCGCAGGGTTCGAACCGTCACTACTCCTCGGTAAGTCCGATGCCGACATGCCATGGGCCGATGCCGAGGAGTACAGCTCGGAGTGGTTTGCCGACTGGGATCGCTCCGTGCTCGAAAGCGGCGAGCCGCAGTACGGCATTCTCGAGCGACTGACCAGGGCCGACGGGTCGGTCACCTGGATTGAAACCAACAAGGTTCCGCTACGTGACCGCCAGGGCGAGATCATCGGCCTGCTCGGCACCTTCAAGAACGTCACCGAGTACCACGAAGCGCAGGAGGAACTGCGACGCACACTGGAAGACCTCGACGATCGGGTGCAGGAACGCACCGCGGAGATCGAGCGGGCAAACGAGGCGCTGCGCCGAGAGGTCGACGACAGGATCCGCTCCCAGGCCGAGGAACGCCAACAGCGCACCTACGC
>CAZSTV010000111.1:10345-11771 GCA_964609665.1 uncultured Acidimicrobiaceae bacterium | reverse complement strand
GCGCGACACCGCCGCGGCAATGTCGCGCAGCTTTGACCTTCCGACCGTCACAGAGCAGGCGCTATCAGGACTTGAGCGGCTGGTCTCCAATGACCTTGCGGCCATCCTGTTGACCTCGTCCAACGGTGACCTGGAACTCAGCAGACACCATGCCGGGTTTGGCTACCTGGATGACCACCCGGTCGACAGCGACCTCGACACCGAAACGCTGAGCAAGCTCTCGATCATCCAGCGGCTGGCCGACAGCCCCGGCCCGGTGATTGTCAGCAGCCCCCAACGTGCTCTCGGTCCAGCCAAGTGCGTGCTCGGCGCCCGGATGCGTCAGGCCGACCAGATTGTCGGCTACCTGCTGGTCGAGAGCGCAACGTCGGAATTCTTCACCGACGATCACGCCGAGCGCCTCGGGGCCGTGGCCGACCAGGCCGGCGCGGTCATTTCGAACGCCAGACTGGCCGAGCGGGTCTCGGAGCTTGCCGCCGCCGAGGAGCGCCAGCGCCTGGCCCGAGATCTGCACGACGCCATCAACCAGACGCTGTGGACCGCATCACTCAGCGCCGAGTCGCTGCTCAACGACGTTCCGCCCGAGTCCGACCTTCACCGTCGCATCGATCGGCTCCGGCAGCTGACTCGGGGTGCGCTGTCGGAAATGCGCGGCCTGCTGCTCGAGCTGCGACCGGACGAGTTGGCAGACGTCGACCTCCACGAACTGGTGCGTCACCTACTAAACGCGCTGGAAGCCCGCCGCAAGATAGAGGTGACCGCAGATCTCCGGCCCATCGACGTCGGACCCGCCCTCCACACCGCCCTGTACCGGATTGCTCAACAGGCGTTGTCCAACACCGTGCAGCATTCGAACGCGTCCGAACTCGACGTTCGCCTCGTTCCCGGACCGCCAATCGTGCTGCGGGTTGCCGACAACGGCGACGGTTTCGATCTGGCCGAGGTCCCCGGGGGCCGAATGGGCCTCCACATCATGCGAGAGCGAGCGGAGGCGGTCGGGGCCGACATCACCATCGAGAGCACCATCGGTGAAGGCACCACTGTCACCGTCATGGTGGAGCCGTGACCATCGTTTCCGAGGCTGAGGCGGTGATCCGGATCGTCGTTGTCGACGACCACGATCTGCTGCGTGAAGGTGTCAGCTCAGTGCTGGCAGGCTTTGCCGATCTCGACGTCGTCGGCGAGGCCCGCAACGGTGAAACCGCCATCGCCGAAGTGGCAAAGCTGCAGCCCGATGTGGTCGTCATCGATCTGGTCATGCCCGGGATCGGCGGTGTGGAGGCCATACGTCGCCTCCGAGCCGACCACCCCAATCTCGGAATAGTGGCCCTGTCCAGCTTTGCCGACGCGGCCCGGGTCCGAGAGGTGATCGACGCAGGAGCCACTGGCTACCTGATCAAGTCGGTCGATGGGGGCTCGCTGGGAC
>CAZSTV010000111.1:0-10335 GCA_964609665.1 uncultured Acidimicrobiaceae bacterium | reverse complement strand
GCGTGACGCCGCCACAGGCGTTGCCACCTTCTCATCCGAAGTCACGCTGGCCCTCGTCGGCGGCAACAGCGAATCGCAAATGTCATCACTGACCTCACGAGAGTCCGAGATTGCCGAACTCCTGAAGGTCGGCAAGACCAACGCGGAAATTGCCGAGGCCTTGGTGCTGAGCATTTTCACCGTCAAGAACCACGTCAGCAGCATCCTCATGAAGCTGGATGTGCGGACCAGAACAGAGGCCGCGGCCGCTCTGCTTTCGGAGTAACGCAAGCCGATCTAGTTCTTTCGCGCCCCCTCCAACGCGCTGGAGAAGTTGACTCCGCCGTCCCTTACCGGCCTCCGCCCCTGACCATATGGTCACAGCGGGGGTCCTTGTGGCTAAAGCAACATCGATTGGAAATGGGGGAGCACCGCCGATCTCCATTGGGCTGTTCGGCCTCACGCCGCAACAGATTGTCCTGCTTCGCCGGATCCCTGCCGCCATCGGTTACGCAGTCGGCGGATTCATCTGCCTGTGGATTCTCTTCCTCGCCGACCGTGACTGGACCATCGCCACCTCGGCAGGCTCCGCCATCGCCGAGCCTGGAGAGTTCACCGTCACCCTGCTCGACGGGCTCACCATCGCCGGGCTCTTCTTCGTGGTCTCAAGCGGGTTCACCCTGATCTTCGGGCTGATGCGCACGGTCAACATGGCCCACGGCGCCTTCTTCTTGCTCTCGGCATACATCGCACTGACGTTGCAGCAGACCCTCGTCGGCAAGACCCGCAACGTCCAGCCAGAAGATGTCTCGCTCATCAACTGGTTCGTCCCGCTGTTGGTTGGTGCCACCGTCGCGGCTGCTCTCGGCGTGGTCATCCAGCAGCTCTTTCTCAAATGGAACCAGGGCCAGGATCTACGCCAGGCCATCATCACCATCGCGGCGACGGTGATCCTGGCCGACCAGATGCTATTCCAGTACGGCGGCCTGGCCCAGCGAATGGTCTGGCCGGGCGACATGGTCCGGTTCTTTGAAATCTTCGGCCAGCGCTACGCACTCAGCCGGCTGTTCATGCTCGGTGTCTCGCTCGTCGTTGGCGCACTGCTGTACCTGTGGCTCAACAAAACCCGAATGGGCATGGTCATCCGGGCCGGGGTCGACGACGAGAAGATGGTCCGGGCCCTCGGCATCAACGTGTCCGTTGTCTTCGGGATCACCTTCTTCGTTGGCAGCTTCCTCGCCGGGATGGGCGGCGCTATGGGGGCCTCGTTCTCCGGGGTGGCCTTCGGAACCGACGGGCAGTGGCTGCTCAACTCGCTGGTCGTTGTGATCATCGGCGGACTCGGGTCGCTGAAGGGGGCGGTGGCGGGCTCGCTGCTGTATGGCCTGGTCACCACCTTCGCCCCGGCCTACCTCCCGGCCGACCTCACCTTCCTCTCGATCATCTTCACGTTTGTGGTGTTGGCCATCGTCTTGGCAGCTCGACCGGCCGGTCTCTTCGGAAGGGTCGACTGACATGTCATCCCGCAACGTCGTTGTCATCGCCGCCATCGTCTTCTTCGCCATCGTGCCCGCCTTCGGCACCGACTTCTTCATCGACTTCGTGCTCACCCGCACGCTGATCCTCGGACTGGCCGCATCGAGCATTGTCTTCCTGTCGGCCTACGGCGGCATGGACTCGCTCGCACAGTGGCTGATCTTCGGGATCGCCGGTTTCGCTATTGGCAACCTTGTTGCGGCAAGCGGGCGCGGTCTGGCGCTGGGGTGGAACCCGTGGCTGTCCATCCCCATCGCACTGGCCGTCTGCACCATCGCCGCGGCGCTGCTTGGAGCGATCGCCGCTCGCTCGTTTGGCATCTACTTCCTCATGCTCACGCTCACTTACGCGGTGATCGGCTTTTTCTTCTTCGGTCAGGTCACGACGTTCTCCGGTTTCGGCGGCATGACCGGCATCGACGCTCCGGAGTTCTTCGCAAACCAACCCCAGCGCCTCTACTACGCGGCCCTGGCAATGTCGGTGCTGTGCTACCTGGGTTTCCGAGCCGTGACCAAAACGCCGTTCGGCATGGCTCTCCAGGGGGTACGAGACGACCCCGTTCGTATGGCATCACTCGGTTTCAACGTGCAACTTCACCGCACGCTGGCCTTCACGATGGCCGGCTTTGTTGCCGCCATCGCCGGCGTCCTGAACATCTGGTGGAACGGACAAATCGACCCGACGTCAATCGCCATTTCGCCAACGCTTGACCTCTTCATCATTGCGGTCATCGGCGGCATCCTTCGCCTTGAAGGGGCGTGGCTCGGAGCCTTCGTCTTTGTGGGGGCCAACATCTATCTCCGCGACATTCCAGGCCTGGGGAGCATCGAGGGCATCATCCGCGATCGGATCCTGGCCGAGGAGCGGTTCAACACCGTCATCGGAATCGTCCTTCTCATCATCATGGTCGTCTCACCGGACGGCCTGGCCGGAGCCCTCGGACGGCTCGGCAGAAGATCCGACGCCGACGTCGCGACCACAAGTGTTCAGTAGCAAACAAACAGGTAGGGGAAACACATGTCATCGACCATACGAAAAGCGCTGTTGGCGCTTCTCGCGCTGACGCTGATAACAGCAGCGTGTTCAAGTTCGGACGATTCCGCTGACGACGCGGCAACCGAGTCCGACGCAAGTTCCGGCGACGCCGACGGAGACGAGCCAGCAGACAGCTCCGACTCCGACGATGGCGACTCAGACGACGCCGATTCAAGCGACGATGGAGACTCGGGTGACGAGGCTGCGGCGGGAGACAACGTCGTCCGCCTCGGCATCATGGGTGAGTGCGAAGGTGCCTTCGGTGGCTTCCACGAAGATGTTGTCGCCGGAGCGACACTGGCGATGGTGGAAGGCGCCGGAGCAACGGTTGGCTCATCCACCTCGGCACTCGACGGCTTCACCGGAGCCGAGATTGCCGGCACACCGATCGAGCTGGTCGGCATCGGCTGTGGTGACGACACCGCAGATCGAGCGATCCAAGAGATCCGCACCCTCGTCGAGCAGAACGGCGCCAACGTGGTTCTCGGCCCGCTTTCCGGTGACGAGGGCATCGCCATCGCTGACTATGCACTCGACCACCCCGAGGTCACCTTCATCAACGGCATCTCGGGTGCCCAGGACAGCACGCTGGCCATCCGGGCTCCGAACTTCTTCCGTTTCAACGGTGACGGTGCCCAGTGGAACGCTGGCATCGGTGACATCTTGAGCCGTGACGCCGGCTGGGAAACCGCAGCGGTCATCGCCGATGACTACGGGTTCGGCTGGACCTCGGCGGCGGGCTTCGTCGCTGACTTCTGTGCCGCAGGTGGCCAGATCGTCAGTCAGGTATTCCCTCCGCTGGGAACCACCGACTACTCCTCGTTCGTGCAGCAGCTACCAGATCCCGATGAGGTTGACGGCTACTTCTGGGTCATCGGCGGCACCGGCACCAACGCATCGCTTGAGGCCTTCCTGAACGCCAAGGGTGACCTGGTCGGCGAGCAGCACGCAGGCAACCTGTTCTTCAACGCCGCTCTGGCCGAAGCACTCGGTCCGGATATCGCCGGAGCCTACATCGGTGGCTTCGCATCGCTCCCCGGAGACATTCAGACCCCGGAGATCGAGGCCTACCTCGCAAGCGCTGACGCCACCTGGGAGACCCTGGCCGGAGCGCTCTCCGGCAACGAGCCTGCGGCGCCCTCGGTCGCCCTTGGCTTCGGGTTCGCCTACGGCTACTACACCGCGGGCACGGCCTTCGCCACCGCCCTGGCCAACGTCGACGGTGATCTCAGCAACAACCATGAGGCCCTCCGGGCCGAGCTGTCCGGCCTGAACCTCGACCTTCCGTACGGAAGCGTCAGCCTGGATGAGAACCGTCAGGGCATCGTCGACACCTTCGTCGCTCAGCTCGCACTTGATGACAACGGTGAGGTGGTGCAGGAGACCCGATACATCGTCCCCGGTGTCGACCAGACCTTCGGCGGAACGTTCTCGACCGAGACCGACCCGCCGGAGCGTGACAACGTGCCTTGCGAGGTGCGTGACCTCCCCTGGCAGGGCAACGAAATCCCTGTCGTCGACGGCGTGCCGCAGCAGTAAGTCTCAACGGCAAGTCGCAACGGCAAGTCCCCGAGACGAACGAACAGGACGGCATTTACACATGACCACCGAAACAGCCACAGTGGAAGATCAGCAGGTGTCGGCGGGCACCCCGCTACTTCGGCTTGAAGCGGTGAAGGTGGCATTTGGCGGCCTTCTCGCCCTCGGCGGCGTCGATCTCGACGTTGCCAAGGGCGAGAGGCTCGCCGTTCTCGGACCGAACGGGGCTGGTAAGACCACACTGTTCAACGCCATCGCTGGAGACATCACACCGACCGAGGGTCGGGTGACGATCAAAGGCATCGACTGCACGGCAATGCCCTCTCGGGTCAGGCCCCGGCTTGGCGTCGCCCGCACCTATCAAAAGACCAGGTTGTTCAGCGGTCTCACCGTCGAGGACAACCTGTACCTGGCGCAGACCGGCAAGACCGGCCGCCATCTCTCGCTGCGACGCAGTGCCATTGACACCGCACTCCGTCAACGAGCCCGTGACGCAGGGGCGAGGGTGTGGCTTGAGGATCAGCTCGACGCCACCGTCAGCAACCTCTCCCACGGCCAACAGCGTCAGCTCGAAATTGGCATTGCCCTGGTGACCGACCCGGACCTGATCATGTTGGACGAACCGGCATCCGGTCTGTCCCGAGGTGAGCGGGAGCGGCTGATCGAGCTGTTGCTCAACCTTCCAACCGAGGCAACCATGCTTCTGATCGAGCACGACATGGACGTCGCGCTAAAGGTGTCCGACCGGGTGGTGGTCATGGCCGACGGCCTCACCGTCGCCACCGGAACCCCGAGCGAGATTCGAGCGAACCCGCTGGTCCACGCCATCTACCTGGGAACGGAGGGCTGATGTCCAGCCTGCTCTCGGTCGAAGGGCTCTGCGCCGGCTACGGCGCATCGCAGGTTCTCGATGAACTGACGTTCTCGATGGACCAGGAGGCGGTGTCCATCGTTGGCCGCAACGGCATGGGCAAGAGCACGCTCTGCAACACCCTGATGGGTCTTGTCGAACCGTCGGCCGGTGCCATCACCTTTGACGGCACCCGAATCGACGGGACTACCCCCGAGAAGATTGCACGGGCAGGCATTGCCTACATCCCACAGGGTCGTCGGCTGTTTCCGTCGCTCACCGTCGATGAACATCTCGCCATGCTCGCCAAGGGCACAAAGGGAAAACGGTGGACCCCGGCCGCGGTCTATGAACTGTTTCCACGCCTGGCGGAGCGAAAGAAGAACGGCGGTGCCCAACTTTCCGGAGGTGAGCAGCAGATGCTGGCGGTCGGTCGAGCGCTGCTGTTGAACGCCAAGTTGTACCTCATGGACGAGCCCTCCGAGGGCCTCGCCCCGACGATCGTCGATGACCTCGTCGCTGCGGTCCGTCGCCTCGTCGAGGAGGGAAGCGCGGTGCTGATCGTTGAACAGAACCTTCGAGCCGCAACCTCCATGGCGGAGCGCCAGCTGATCGTTGTGTCGGGACGGATAGAGCACGAAACCACCGCGGACATCCTCCGCGACGACGCCTCGCTACAAAAGCAATACCTGGGGGTTGACGCCTGATGCCCCACTCATTCCACATTCGAAGGGAACCGTGATGACCACGCCGCTCAACATTGGACTTATCGGCACGAAGTTCATGGGCAGAGCCCACTCGAACGCCTGGCTCAACGTCGCCAAGTTCTTCGACAACGACACCGTGCCGGTGATGCACACCGTGGCAGGCCGCAACGCCGCCGAGCTCGAAGAGTTTGCCGCAACCTGGGGGTGGGCAAACACCACCACCTCGCTCGACACCATGTTCGCGGACGACGCCGTCAACCTGGTCGACGTGGCAACGCCGAACAACGTCCACGCCGAACAGGCCATCGCCGCCCTCGAAGCCGGCAAGCACGTGGTCTGTGAGAAACCGCTGGCGGGCACCCTGGCTGACGCCGAGGCAATGGCGGCCGCCGCTGCGGCATCGGAGGCAGCATCAGGGGCAAAGACCTTCGTTTGGTACAACTATCGCCGGGTTCCCGCCGTCGCCCTGGCCCACCGACTGGTGGCCGAGGGAGCCCTTGGACGCATCTACCACGCACGAGCCTGCTACCTGCAGAGCTGGGGTGGCCCAGACACGCCGCTGCTGTGGCGCTTCCAGGGAGACGTGGCCGGGTCTGGGGCTCACGGTGACCTCAACGCTCACATCATCGACGCGGTCCGCTTTGTGACCGGCGAGGAAATCACCGTCGTCGAAGGAGCGATCGAGCAGACCTTCATTCCTGAGCGAAGCGTGCTCGGCGAAGACGCCGGGGGCGAGATCGCCGGAGCGGGGGCTGCGACCGAGGGGGCGAAGGCCCCGAGCACCGTCGACGACGCCGTCGCCTTTCTGTCCCGTCTCAGCGGCGGCGGCATCGCATCGTTCGAAGCCACCAGGCTGGCCACCGGCTATCACAACGCCAACCGGTTCGAGATTCACGGCGAGCACGGCGCCCTCCGCTTCGACTTCGAGCGGATGAACGAGTTGGACTTCTACGACGCAAGCGGGTCCGGCCGGACCGCAGGCTGGACCACCATCGACGTGACCAGGGGTGGGGACGATCATCCCTACGCCGCAGCCTGGTGGCCAGACAGTCACGGCCTCGGCTACGAGCACAGTTTTGTCAACCAGGCGGCCGACATTGTCACCGTGCTCTCCGGCGGGGAACCCCAGGTGGCCCTGGTCGACTTCGCCGACGCGCTCAAGACCCAACGTGTACTGCACGCCGCAATCGAATCTGCCCGCAACAGGGCCCCCGTCTCCCTCTAACAAACCGTCTCTTCCGGAAGGACTTTCCATGTCAACGTCCAACGAACTGTCAACGTCTAAGGAATTCGAACCGGTCTACATGCCAGTGGGCATTTTGACCGCAGCGCTGCAAGAGCTGACCCCTCGCGATAAGCGGGACCCGGATCCCGACCTCGCCGTCGAGGAATGGCTGGCGTATGCCGCCGAGTGCGGTGCGGACTCGATCGAGCTGTCGACGGCAATCCACCCGGACCTCTCCGACGTTCCCGCCGAGGCAATGCTCGACCCGGTGGCCAACACCCTCGACCTGCGCGAGCCATTCAATGCTGAGCGGGCAAAGCGGGTACAGGCCGCCGTCGCAGACACCGGCGTGGAGATCGCCGACATTGCGTACTTCGACAACCTGCTCCACGAGGACCCGGCGCTGCGCCAATCCAAGATCGACTTCATGATCTCGGCCATGGATGCCGCCGTTCTTCTCGGCGCTCCCGCAGTCTGTGGTTTCGTCGGCCGCGACCAGTCAAAGTCGATGGACCAGAACCTCATCGAGTTCGAGCGTTCCTTCGTGCCGATGCTGCAGGCGGCCAAGGACCGCGGGCTTGAGTACCGGGTCGAGCAGTGCCCCATGCCGGGCTGGACCCCGAGCGACAACTTCCACAACAACATCGGCTACGCCCCCGGCATGTGGATCGCTCTCCATCAGATCTGCGAGAAGCACGGCGTGGGCGATCAGTTCCGGGTCCACTACGACCCGTCCCACGCCATCCTGATGGGCCAGGACACCCGCTCGATCTTCCAGTACCTCAAGGACGAGGGGTACCCGTTCCTGATCACCGGCATGCACGTCAAGGGCCAGGTCGTCGACTCGAAAGGGGTCTCCGCGTGGGGCTACGGCGGACAGACCGTCAACCGCGGCGACTGGGTTGACGGCGAGATTTCGCCCAACCCCGCCGATCAGGCCAACTCCTGGAAGATTCAGACAACGCTGTGTGAGCACGAGCTGCCGGGGACGGCCCGCCATGATCCGCTCGCCTATCTGCAGAACCGGACGGTCGACTGGCTCGACCATCAGCTGGCCGCCCGGGAGCTGTTGGACATGGACTTCGCAACGACGCCACTGATCGTCGAGCACGAGTACACGCCAGCCCGCATCCAGGACAAGGACCTGCTGCGGCCGGTGCTTGCAGGCTCCGTTTCGTTCACCCGCAACATCGACCGGGCCGCCGCCGACATGTACGCGCTGCAGCACGAGGTGCTGGCATCGCAAGGCATCCCGGTCCAAGGGATCGGCCGCCAGGCCTACAAGAGTTAGGACTCCCCATCAATGGAAGAATTTTTCAACGGCATCGGTCCGGTTGCGGTCGCTGGGCAAGACCCTGGTGATGGGCTCGGCTACCTCGTCTATGACCCCGACCGTCTGGTTGCGGGAAAGCGCATGGAGGATCACCTTCGGGTCGCCGTCTGCTACTGGCACAGCTTCAACTGGCCGGGCAGTGATGTCTTCGGAGCGGGCACCTTCGACCGACCGTGGCTGGACCCCGACAGGGACCCAATGGACGCCGCTCGACAGAAGCAGGACGCGGCGTTCGAGTTCTTCTCCAAACTCGGTGTGCCGTTCTACTGCTTCCACGACGTTGACATTGCCCCTGAGGGGTCCAGCCATGCCGAGACGGCGAGCAACCTCGCGGCCATGGTTGACCGCGCCGCGGCAAAGCAGGAGGAAACCGGCGTCAAACTTCTGTGGGGCACCGCCAACGTCTTCAGCCATCCGCGCTACGCGGCGGGCGCAGCCACAAACCCCGACCCGGAGATCTTTGCCTGCGCCGCCACCCAGGTCCGCAACGCCATGCGGGCCACCCATCAACTTGGCGGCCAGAACTACGTGTTGTGGGGCGGCCGCGAGGGCTACGAGACCCTGTTGAACACCGACATGCGACGTGAAGGCGAACAGTTCGCCCGCTTCCTCCACCTCGTCGCCGAGTACAAGCACGCCATCGGTTTCACCGGGACCCTGTTGCTGGAACCAAAGCCCCAGGAGCCAACGAAGCACCAGTACGACTACGACTGCGCAACCGTGCACGGATTCCTCGACCGCTACGACCTGATGGGTGAGTATCGGGTCAACATCGAGGTGAACCACGCGACGTTGGCCGGTCACAGTTTTCACCACGAGGTGGCGTACGCGCTGGCCAACGGCCTGTTCGGCAGCGTCGACGCCAACCGTGGCGACCCCCAGAACGGATGGGACACCGACCAGTTCCCCAACTCGGTCGATGAGCTCTCGCTGGCGGTGTACGAGATGCTGGCCGCTGGAGGATTCACGACCGGCGGGTTCAACTTCGACACCAAGCTCCGTCGTCAAAGCATGGACCGGGCGGACCTATTCCATGGTCACATCGGCGGAATAGACACGTTGGCCAAGTCGCTGCTGGTGGCCGAAGCGTTGCTCGACGACGGCGCCTTGCGCACCGCACGGGAGCAGCGCTACGCCGGTTGGGACGGCGGCATCGGCACGCTCATTCAGTCCGAAGGGGCAACCCTCGACTCGATTGCGGAAGAGGCGACGGCGAGCGAGTTCGACCCGCAGCCGGTGTCCGGACGCCAAGAATTTCTGGAGAACGAGGTCAACCGGGTGATTTGGTCGAGCCGCTAACACGAGCGAACCTGAGAGCCGAAACGAACAAGCCGAACGAGTCGAACAAGGGAGCAACGCAATGGGTGCGATCTACGTGGTTGGGACCGGAGACACCAAGCAACGCGAGCTTGAATATCTGGCAACCATCATCAATGCCGCCGGCGTTCAGACCAGGCTGATTGACGTTGGCACCAGCGGCCACCAGTCCTCGGCCGATGTCACGCCGTCCGACGTTGCCGCCCACCACCCCGACGGTCCGGATGCAGTTGTCTCCGACGACCGCGGCACCGCCGTGGCCGCGATGTCGGTCGCCCTTGAGCAGTTCATCATGGCCAACGCCGACGACGTGAGCGGCATCATCGGCGCTGCCGGGTCCGGGGGTACCGCGTTGGTGACACCGGCCATGCGGGCACTGCCAATCGGCGTGCCAAAGGTGATGGTCTCAACGGTCGCATCGGGCAATGTCGGCAGCTACATCGGACCGTCCGACATCGCCATGATGTACTCGGTTACCGATGTGGCGGGCATCAACCGCATCTCTCGGACGGTGCTTGGCAACGCGGCAAACGCCATCGCAGGGATGGCCATGAACGATGTGCCCCAGGTTGTCGATGACAAGCCCGCCGTCGGCCTGACCATGTTCGGGGTGACCACCCCGCTTGTCACCCGCCTGGCCGCGGCGCTCGAAGCTGAGTACGAGCCGCTGATCTTCCACGCCACCGGCACGGGCGGCCGCTCGATGGAAAAACTGGTCGGCTCGCACATGATTCGGGCAGTGCTCGACATGACCACCACCGAGATCGCCGACCACCTCGTCGGCGGCGTGTTTCCCGCCCACGCTGACCGAATC
>CAZSTV010000110.1:9735-17927 GCA_964609665.1 uncultured Acidimicrobiaceae bacterium | reverse complement strand
GGTCTTCCTGGCGTAGTAGGTGACGTTGCCGCTCGCCATGACGGTGGCCTCGTCACCGTCACCGAAGCCGAGCTCACCATTGCCGGTGCCCCAGCCCGCGTCGTTGAAACCAGGCTCACGCCAAGCGGTGCCGAGGTCGGCGCCGCTGTCGTCATAGCGCCACTCCGAACCTGCCTCGATGAGGAGGCCGTCAACCCGAGGTCCGTCGCCACAGAACTTGGCGAAGCCACCGACCCAGCGCGGGGTGCCGGCGTCGACGCCGCCGACGTGGAGGTCACCACCGATGTACAGGCAACCGTTGGTGTCACTGGCCGCGGCCCAGGTGCCGTCGCGAGGGCTGTGGATGTCTGGCATGAACGAGTCGATGATGCGACCGGTTGATGCGTCATAGGCCATCACCAGGCGGTTCGGCGTTCGCTGACCGGTGAAGGACGAGTAGTGGTTCACGTTGCCGTTACGAATGGAGTACGTGCAGTGACAGCCGGCAAACACGATGTCGCCGATCCGCTCGCCAAACTGGTAGGCGCCGCCGCCGAAGTAGCCGGACGGGGTGAACCCGTTGGCGCCGATACCGGTGTGGTGATAGCCGAGCATCGCCTGATCGTTGATGTCGAGCACCTGAATGATGTGCTGCTCACCGATGGCAAAGATGGTGCCATCTCCGTAGGTGACGTCAAACATCTCCGGCTGGGCGTTTGGCAGGTTGCGTGGCAGATCGAGCATGCCGGGCACCGACGCACCGGTAGTGGCGTCCACGGTGTGGAAGTTACCGGTGTTTGCTTCGCCGTTCACAGCGCTGAAGAACCCTGCGAGAGCGACCTCATTGCGTGCGACGTCGGTGTCGAGTCCCCATACGCCGGAACCGGTGATCTCCGGCTTCCAGGTCGGGTCGATGACACCTGCGGGATTGAAACGGCCGGCCTTGTAGACCCTGGTCCTGGAACCGTTGATGCCGTCAAGGTGAGAGAAGTTTCCGGCCACGTAGACCAGGTCACCGTCGACTTCGAGGTCACGGACAACGGCCCGCAGTGTCGACCATGGCCGGTCGACCGAGCCGGTGAAGCTGGGATCGATGGCCCCGGTAAGCGGGTCGAGTGCGACAACGCCCTGTCGGGCGACGCCGTTCACCGATTCGAACTCGCCACCGACGAGAAGGGACCCGTTCGGCAGCACTTCGAGGGAGTAGACGCCGCGGTCGATCTGTGGGGTCCAGCTGGACACCCAGTCGCCGCTATCGATGTCGAACGCCGCTACGTACGACTGGACGATCGGGGTTGCGTTCTTGTTTTCCTGCACGTTGAGGAAGGTGCCGCCGACAAACATCCTGTTGCCGATCTGGGCGAAGTCCCAGACCAGGTTGTCGAGCGATTGGGTCTGGGTGTCGGCCGGGTTCTGCCCGGAGACGCCCCACATCCGTTCCGGCACCATGTTCAGGCCGTCGAGGTTGACGGTATCAGGCTGCTCGATTGCCGCAGCGGGCTGAGCGGAGGGTGCCACAACGGCGCCCGTCGCCACGGTCATTGCGGTTGCGGCGACGACGGCCAACTTCCGGGTCAGAGTTCTCGGTGCAATTCTCATAGTTCATACCCGCCTTCGGCGCAGACCGAGATGAACCCGATCAACGGTGCAAGGTCGCTGACTTCGCCGTCTGCGACCGTTTCGGCGAGGGGTGCCTCCCACGACTGGATTGTTGAAATGTTGGAGCTGGCGGCCTGCTGTGATGCGGCCCAGATCCGCTCGATTGCTATGGACGTGTTGCCCTCGTCGAGATGGGTGAGCGCAACTTCGATGTGAGCGCAGGCCAAGCTTGCGGCGTCATCGAGAATGGTGAGTTCGCCGCTGGAATTTCGGGAACGACCGTCGCGGTCAGCAGCCACTTCTGCTTCGGTGTCTACAACGTCGACGACATCAAGGATCTCTTCGCCAGCGGCGATCGGGGCAACCTCGAGCTGATCGGCGACATCTTGGACAACCTCGTCCGGGACCGACAGCACCGCAAGGTCCGCCTCTGGTGTCTCCTCGGGCTCGATCTCAAGGTCGATGACCTCGGCGAAGCCGTCGTCGACCGGATCGCCGAAGCTCAGCGTGTCACCGGCGGAGCTGCTCGGGTCACCGGCGTCACCACCGGACTCGGTGGTGCTGTCTGTGGTCTGAGAAGTGTCGGCGGTGTCAGCGACATTGGCCGATGCATCATCGGCGGCTACATCGGTTTGGGCCGAGCACGCACCCAGCGTGGCAGCGGCAGCGAGGAGCAACGGGAGGCCGACAACGGGCCGGGACGGAACGGCTGTCCGGCCGGGGGCGGGCGGACGAAAACGGGCGCGACGGGGGGTCATACTTGAAGAAGTACCACCACTCGCAACGCAGGCATATAGGCCGGACGAACGCTTCGGAGTACCTCTTCGACCTAGCGTCCGCCGAGGGAGGGCTAGTTTCGTCGCTCACTGTCGATGGTGGCCGAACGAACACCAATCTTGTGGCCCCAAAACCCTCTAGGGGCCAAAAGCTCGTCTATTAGGTACTCGAGTTTGGCGTCATACAGTCTGCGAAGCTCCATCGTCTCCGCTCTGGCATCGGCAAGTGGCCGCAGCTGGAATCCATGCTCGGTCAGTTCCTGATGTAACTGGGCGAACAGGTGGTCTCCGTTCGGGCCGAGATCGGTCGCATATTCGGCATCGAGCCGTTCGCGATATTCGCTCAGGTCTACGCCCTTCGTGAGCTCGTCGAAGAGGATGATCGAACGGCGGAGCATCCAGTACGGCGCTCGGTTGTTCGCCCCCTCGATGATCTGGCACTGCAATGCCGTGTCGGTGACCAACCCCAGGGCGGTGACCCAGTTCTGCCCCGGATACTTGGAGCGAAACAGTCGCAACATCGGGAAGGTGGTGTGGGTCTCGATCACATCGGTCACCCACTCCTCCCATCCTTCAAAGAACCGCAGGACATCATCGACGTCTGCGGTCGGCGCCCTGCTGAGCAGCAGCGACGTTGGCGTTATGCGATCCTCAAGCCCGTCATCCAGCGTCATGAGCTTCTTTTCCCGCTGGCCATAGGCGCCGTAGAGCGCCGGGAGGTAGCCGATCACCAGGGCCGTGGTCAGCACTCCGGACAGCGCCTCTGCCAGCGCTCCAAGCCGGGGCAGGGCTCCGGACGGCACCACCTCACCGAAACCGAGGGTGAAGTAGACAACGCCGGAGTAGTAGACGGCGTCAAAGAGTGAATCCGCCCCGTCGACCTGGCCGATCCCCCACCAGATCAGCCCAAACCCGACGATTTGCTGGGCAACCCAGGCCACCAGCAACAGCAGGACCGACACCGGGGCAAAGACGCCGAGCAGCGCCTCCTTGGCCGACTCGGTCGGCAGCGCACCGGCAACTGCCCGCAGTGCCCTCCAGGTCCGCCGATACAGGATGCTGGTCAGCCAGAACCGACCGCTGCCGGTGCTGGTGGTAACCAGGGTGTTGACCATGTCGACGGTGACCGAAAAGACGAGCACCCCGCCGATCAGGACCGCCAGGATGCTCAGCATGTCCGACCCGAAGGCGATCGAGGGCATGTCACCGGGTGGTCAGTCATCGTCGCAGTCCTTTAGGACCATGCCGATGTCGAGTGCGACCGACCACTTTTCGGGCGGACGGTGGTGCTCTGCGGCCCAGCTATATGTGAGTGGATCAGATCCTGCCGCCCGCAACATCTCGGCACCCAGTTCGGGGTGTCTCCGGTACTGGGCCAGCCGTAGCCGGGCTCCCCCGCTGTGAGCTTCGAGCCAGTCATCGGCAAGCGAGTCGTCGGCGACGGCCCAAAAGACGGTGGCAAACACGCGGCTGGGGGTCCGCATCCCGGACAGTACCTTGCCCGAGTCATGGAGCAGGGCCGCAGCCACGACCGCCCGGTCGGCGCCGCCCTGCGTTCCAGGTGCAGTGTCGGCCCCAGGGTCTGCAGCTGTGGCGGCAAACGTTGCAACGACGTCCCGGGCTACCGCCACGGCATGACGTCTGTCCGGGTTGTTCATCATGGCCCAGACGGCGCGTTCACCGTCCAACAGCTGGGACTCGGCCCATGCCTCATCTTCCGGGGCAGGAGCTCCTGGTCGCACCGCGCCGAAGAAGCGCTTCACAAGGTGCAATAGTCCAGCCATCGCCAACCGAAGTTAGTCGACGCCGAGCTGTCGGGCCGCGGCCAAAATGCCACAGACCGACTTTGCATCGGTAATCCGCCCGCTGAGACACATCTCGACCGCCTCGGCCAGCGACGTTCGATGCACTACCATCACCTGCTCCTCTGGGCCCTCGCGGCGCTGCGGCACCGGCTGCAGGTCGGTGGCCAAGAAGATGTGGCCGTACTCATCACAGAACCCTGGCGAGTGGTGGACGTTCAGCAACAGCTCCATCGAGCCAGCCTTCATCCCGACCTCTTCTTCGAGTTCACGGTAGGCGGTCTCGATCGGCGGCTCATCGGCAACGTCACGCTTGCCCGCCGGAATCTCGATGAGGTCGCCGTTCAGCGACGCTCGATACTGCTGCACCAGCAGAATGTCGGATCCGTCGATCGGCACCACCGCAACCGCGCCCGGGTGGCGGACAAGGTCACGGTCGAACTGGTTCTTTTCGCCGTCTTCGATGGTGGCGTTGAAGAGGCTGATGACCGTCCCTTCGTGAATCAGGGTTTCTGAGACGGGAGCAAAGTGCTCGCTCGAAATGACTCCGCGTTCAATCGCCCAATCGGGTGGCGATGACGGGGACGGACCGGATTGTGAGGGGTCTGTCATTGATGGCGATCTACCAGATCAGCGTTCTCGGACTCAACGGCGTCGATGGAGATGGTTTCTGGGGCCAGCCCGATGAAGCGACCGGGGTCTTCGTCCTCGGCCTTGGCAAGACTGGCTGCAATGAAGGCGTCGAACAGTGGCGCAGGACGATTCGGGCGACTCTTCAGCTCTGGATGAGCCTGGGTGCCGATCCAGAACGGATGGTCCTCAAGCTCGATGAACTCAACGAGAAGGTCATCCGGCGACGTGCCGGAGCAATGGAAGCCCGCTTCCTCAAACTTGTTGCGATAGTTCGGATTGAACTCATAGCGGTGACGGTGACGTTCGCTCACCACCAGTTCGCCGTAGATGTCCGCCACTTGCGAGCCCTCGGCAAGTACAGCGACGTACGCGCCAAGCCGCATGGTGCCGCCCATGTCGGTCACGCCGCGCTGGGTGTCCATAAGATCGATGACCGGGTAGGGGCTCGTCGAGTCCTGGGTGTCGAACTCGCTTGAGTTGGCGCCGGACATGCCGAGCACGTTGCGGGCGAACTCAATGGTCATGACCTGCATGCCAAGACAGAGACCGAGGCAGGGCACCTTGGCTTCACGGGCGAAGCTTGCGGCTTCAATCTTGCCCTCGACGCCGCGCTCACCGAACCCACCGGGCAGCACGATGCCGTCAAGGCCCTGGAGCTTCTCGTTTACCAGCAGCCCTTCGACGTGATCGGACATGATCCAGTCGATTTCAAGATCGACCTGATGCTTGAACGCCGCGTGACGCAGCGACTCCGCCACCGAAAGGTAGGCATCGGGCAGGGTCACGTACTTCCCGACAATGCCGATCTTCAGCGGCTTCCACGCCTGCTCCACCCGCTCGACCAGCTGTTTCCAGGCGCTGAGGTCTGGTTGCGCCGGTTCGAGGCTGAGCAGCCGACCAACGTAGGCGTCCAGGCCGGCTTCGTGCATGACGAGCGGGATCTCATACAGGCTGCCCGCATCGGGAGCGTTGATGACCCCTTCCTCCGGCACGTCACAGAGGTTGGAGATTTTGGCCCGGAGACCATCGGAGATGCGCCGGTCGGAGCGACAGACGATGACGTCAGGTTGAATGCCGCGGCTGCGAAGTTCGGTGACGGAGTGCTGGGTCGGTTTCGTCTTGAGCTCACCCGCAGGGCCGATGAACGGCACCAGAGTCACGTGGACGTAGCAGACATTCTCGCGGCCGACGTCGAGGCGGAACTGACGGATCGCTTCCAGGAACGGAAGGATCTCGATATCGCCGACGGTGCCGCCGACCTCGGTGATGACCACATCGACATCGCCTTCGCCGAGGATCGATATCCGACGCTTGATCTCGTCGGTGATGTGTGGAATGACCTGGACGGTCTTGCCCAGGTAGTCCCCGCGGCGTTCCGCTGCGATGACCGAAGAGTAAATGGAACCGGTGGTCGCGTTGCTGGCTCGCGACAGGTTCTCGTCAACGAAACGCTCATAGTGACCGAGGTCGAGGTCCGCCTCGCCCCCGTCGTCGGTGACGTACACCTCACCGTGCTCAAACGGGTTCATTGTCCCTGGATCCACGTTCAAGTACGGGTCCAGCTTCTGCATCGTTACTTTGAGACCCCTCGACTTCAGAAGTCTGCCAAGTGACGAGGCGGTGAGCCCCTTGCCTAGTGAACTTACGACGCCACCGGTCACGAAAATATGCTTGGTCATGTACGCTCCTAGTACCTAGCTTCGCTCGATTCAGCGGTCTCGGTACCGGAAACGACGCCACGTTGCGCCCAGATCCGGCTCGAAACACAACGAACCGCACGTGCAGCCATCTCGGCCTAGTCCAACCTAGCGCAAAGCCGAGCGACGCGGGACCATCGTGGCCCAGGTTGGCGAAAACCCCGCGGCACGGCGCTCTTTTCGGCTCTGCACACTGCTCCACGTTCTACCTGGCGTACTACTCGGTGCTCTGCTCGGGCAACAAAGTTGGAACACCAACCCCTTCCGGGCCTACCGTGCGAGCCATGACCTTCAATGCCCTACTTCTCGAACAAAGCGACGATTCGGTTTCGGCCACGATGACCGAGCTGGAAGACGCACAGTTGCCAGAGGGTGACGTGACCGTCGCCGTCGAGTACTCCTCGCTCAATTACAAGGACGGCATGATCCTGTCCGGCGTTGGTCGCCTGGTCCGTGACTACCCTCACGTTCCAGGGATCGACATGGCGGGCACCGTCGAATCTTCGGACAGCGACCGGTTCGCCCCCGGCGATCGGGTGGCGCTCACCGGGTGGCGCGTTGGGGAGACCCACTGGGGTGGCTACAGCCAGCGGGCCCGGGTGAACGCCGACTGGTTGGTCCCAATTCCCGAGCAGCTTTCCGCCCGCCAGGCCATGGCGGTCGGCACCGCAGGGTTCACCGCCATGCAGGCCATCGACGCCTTGGAAGCAAACGGTCTGACCGCCGGTCCGGACAGTCCGCTGCTCGTCACCGGCGCCTCCGGTGGTGTCGGAGGATCTTCGGTGCTGTGGGGCGGCCTGCTTGGACACCACGTCGTGGCGTCCACCGGACGCCTGGAAAACACCGACGACCTGGTGGCCCTCGGCGCGGCGGAGGTCATCGACCGCAACGAGTTGTCGGAGAACCCGTCCCGCCCACTTCTGGCCGAGCGTTGGGCAGGCTGTGTCGACGCGGTCGGTGGCGACACCTTGGCCCATGTGCTCACCGAAATGTCCTACGGCGCAAGCGTTGCGGCCTGTGGCCTGTCCGGCGGCAACGGTCTGTCGACAACGGTCATCCCGTTCCTGCTACGGGGTGTCAGCCTGCTCGGAATCGACTCGGTGATGTGCCCTGCCGAGCATCGCGAGACCGTTTGGGGCCGCATCGCAAACGTCGTTGATGGGTCAAAGCTTGATGCGTTGACCACCGAGGTGGCACTCGCCGACGTTGCATCGCTTGCACCGGAAATTCTGGCCGGCAAGGTCAAGGGCCGAGTCGTGGTCAACTGCGCCTAGCGGCGGATCCGGGTTGGGGGATACGCGCCGGTGCTGCCAGTATTGAACGGTGACTTCGAACCTGCCTCTTGCCGACCCCGTAGAACTTGGCCTGGATCCCACCCGTCTGGAACGAATCGATCGCTTCGTCGCTGAGCGCTACATCGAGTCCGGGAGATTTCCCGGGTTTTCGCTGCTGATCAGTCGTGGCGGCGAGATCGCCCATGTGTCCCACCAGGGCCACGCCCGCGAAGCCGATGGCGTCGCCATGGACGACGACACGCTGGTCCGCATCTTCTCGATGTCCAAGCCAATCACTTCGGTTGCGCTCCTCAGTCTGTACGAGGAGGGCCTTTTCCGTCTCGACGAGCCGGTGAGCACGTTCATCCCGTCCTGGGCGGACCTTCGGGTCTTCGCCGATGGTACCGCAGCGAACTACAGCACCAAGTTTCC
>CAZSTV010000110.1:0-9725 GCA_964609665.1 uncultured Acidimicrobiaceae bacterium | reverse complement strand
GGAGATGACCGTGCATGATCTGCTGACCCACACGTCCGGACTGACCTACAGCTGGATGGGCCGGCACCCGGTCGATTCGCTGTACCGAAAAGCGAAGGTCGACGCCAACCACAAGTTGGAATCATACGTGGAGCTGCTGGCGGACATCCCGCTCCTGTTCTCCCCCGGGACCGAATGGTCCTACAGCATCGCCACCGACGTCATCGGCCGCCTGGTCGAGGTCATCAGCGGGCAGAGCTTTGATGACTTCCTTGCCCAGAGAATCTTCGACCCACTCGGCATGGTCGACACCGGATTCTGGGTCGACGACGACCGAGGCGATCGCCTTGCGGCGAACTACGCCGTCCCAGCGCTCTCACCGTTCCCTCTGCCAGAAGGTGCCGATGGCGACAGCAAGGTCGCCATCGATGCGGGCGACGCCACCAGCCCGTTCCGCAAAAAGCCGACGTTCCTGTCGGGCGGCGGCGGTCTGGTGTCAACCCTCGGGGACTACCACCGCTTCACTCAAATGTTGCTGCGGGGCGGCGAACTCGACGGCAACCGTGTCCTCGGCCGCAAGACCATCGAGTACGCGACCACCAACCATCTCCCCGGCGGCCGGGACCTTGCGTCCATGGGCCAGCCGGTCTTCAGCGAGACCCGCTACGACGGCGTGGGCTTCGGTCTTGGGTTCTCGGTGGTGACTGATCCGATGGCGGCACAGGTGATCTCATCGCCCGGCGAATTCGCCTGGGGCGGCGCAGCATCCACGCTGTTCTGGGTCGACCCTGTAGAAGATCTGACCGTCATCGGTCTTACCCAGCTGATGCCATCGTCGGCATATCCCATTCGTCAGGAGCTCAAAGCACTGGTGTACGGTGCGCTCACCGAATAGCGCGAACCGGTGAACTTCGTCGGCCACATTCAGTTGGCCCGACTGCATCTTTCGGGGGCCTCGTCGCCTCCCGATGATCTCGGAGGGTTCCTACTCGGCGCGGCGCTCCCCGACTTTGCGGCGATGGGTCGTTTCCGGTTGACCGACCGACCACAGGACCACTCCGTCCAGGCCGGGGTTGGCCTGCATCATCGGACCGATGAGGCATTTCACGCCCACCCCTGGTTTCGCCGTCACAGCAAAGCGGTCTCCGCCGAACTGGAGCAGGCCGGGATTGGCCGAGGGGCCGCGAGAGCCTGTGGCCATGTTGGGGTTGAGCTACTGCTCGACGGGCTCCTACTCGATGACGTTGCCGAGCTGCGTTCGGCAGTGGAGACCACCACCGCCAGAACCACGGATCGCGAGCTTGGCTTGCACGCTGTGGTGGATCCCGCCAGGCGCGACGACTGGCAGGAACACCTGCAGTCGGTGGCCACCTGGCCATTGCCCCGGGACTACCGCAGCCCGGCGGCGGTCTCCGAGCGCCTGCGCCGCATCCTGGCCCGACGTCCACGCCTGGCGTTCGACGCCGAACACGTCACCCTGGTCGCCGACACGCTTGCGACCCATCAGCCGGAGCTCGAAAAGGGAGTGGAAGCTCTCGTCTCTGAGTTGGACGCCACCCTCGCCGCATAGGAACGGCGCAAGGGTGTAGTACTCGGCAGCGCTACGGGCGTTTGGCTCGGGTCGCCGCGGCCTCGGCGACAAGTTCCTTCGCGTGCTGGCGAGCGGTCTCGGAGTCGGGGTGACCCGACAGCATCCGGGCAACCTCCACCAGCCGGCCGTCGTCGTCGAGCAGCCGCACCTCGGACACCGTGTCATCGTCGCCCTGCTTCTTCTCAACGGCCAGGTGTGCGTCGGCGAAGGCGGCGACCTGCGGAAGGTGGGTGACCACAAGGACCTGGTGCCGGTCCCCAAGGTCGCTCAGTGAACGACCGACGGCAAAGCCCGCCTGGCCGCCGATGCCGGCATCAACCTCGTCAAAGACAAGGACCGGTGGTGCTTCGGAGAGGACGCTTCGTAGCGCCAACATGGCTCGTGCGAGCTCTCCGCCGGACGCCACCTTGGACAGCGGCTGGAGCGGGGATCCGGGGTTGGCCGCCAGCTGGAACGACACCTCTCCCCCGTCGGGTCCTTCAACGGCAATACCGACTTTGGCCTTCGGCATGGCGAGTTCCGGCAGGTGTGACTCCATAGCCGCGGCCAAATCCGGGGCGGCGGCAATACGGGCAGAACGGACAACCCCTCGGGCCTCGTCGAAGGCCTTGATGGCATCGGCCCGTCGACTGTCGAGGTCCGCGGCGAGCACATCGTGATCTTCGAGTTCCTTGAGCCGGTTCCTCAACATGTCCCGCTCGGCCATGACCGCAGCGACATCGTCGCCGTACTTGCGGCAGAGCTCTCGCAACATGCGCCGTCGAGCGAGCACGTGCTCCAGCTCCTCCGGGTCCTGATCGATCTCGTCGCCTATGGAGCGGACGGCATCACCGATGTCATCCAACTCGGCGACGACGTTTCGGAGCCGACCGGCAACGTCAACGAACGGCGGACGACCATCCAGTGACGTCAGCGCGGATGCCACCTGATCTCGAGCGCCGTCGTCGTTTACAAGGCTGTCCAGGGCGGCCGAAGACGCTTCTTCGTGAGCAACAGCGTTCGCCAACAGCTCTTCTCGGGCCTCCAGGAGCGCGTCTTCGTCGGGGTCATCCAGCTCGGCCTCGTCCAGCTCAACCACCTGGTAGCGGACAAGGTCCAGTTCCCGGGCCCGGGCCCGCTCGTCGCCGCCCATCTCGGCCAGGGCGCCATCGATCTCCGCCAGGGTGTCCCGGGCATGGTGCAGATCATCAAGGTCCACTTTGCCGAAGATGTCCAGGGCATCTCGTTGGGCCTCTACGCCGAGGAGCGACTGGTGGGCGTGCTGCCCGTGCAGGTCGACCAGGCGGCTTCCGATTTCGGCAAGGGCCGATGCCGTGGACGGCCGACCGTTGACGTACGCCTTCGAGCGCCCATCGGCGGGAATGACCCTCGTCAATACGTACTCTTCATCGTCGAGCACGAAGCGGCCATCGACGGTGGCCTCATCGGCCCCGGTTCTCACCAGCGCAGGGTCGGCGCGGCCACCGACCAGCAGGTTGATGGCGTCCACCAAAAGCGTCTTTCCCGCACCGGTTTCTCCGGTGAGGGCGATCATGCCGGGTGGGATCTCCAACGTGAGTTGGTCGATCACGCCCAGGTTGGCGACTGCGATCTCTACAAGCATTCGTTATCCACCAGTCTGAACTTCTCTTTGAGAATGGTGTGAAAGTCACGGTCTCCGCGGACCAGGAACTTTGCCGTGCGGTCAGCGCCACGGCACATGACCGACTCCCCCGGCTCCAACTCAAGCGCCGTTCGACCATCGAGGGAAAGCACCGCGCTGCGGTACCCCTTGACCGTGAGCGTCACCTCGGTTGTGGGAGCGAGAACCATCGACCTGTTGAACACCATGTGAGCGGCTACGGGCGTCAGCAACAATGCATGAAAGTCTGGCTCGACTATAGGACCGCCCGCTGACAGTGAATATGCGGTGCTCCCCGTCGGGGTTGCAACGATCACGCCATCGGCCAGGTAGTCGCTGAACGGCTCGCCGTCGATCGATGTCAGAACCTCAAGCGAGCGGCCACTTTCAGAGCGGTAGACGACGGCCTCGTTGAGCGCGTACCCAAGGAAATCCTCACCCTCGCGGTCTGCGGTGACCTTGAGCAGCATCCGCTCCTCAATTGAGAGTTCACCGGCATCCCACAGATTGAGCGCTTCCAGCATGTGGGCCGGGTCCACCTCGGTGAGGTATCCAAGACGGCCGATGTTGACCCCCAGAATCGGCACACCGTCCTCGGTTACCAGATGAGAGGTACGCAACATGGTGCCGTCGCCGCCAAGACTCACGCAGGCGTCGAGGCCCTTGCCAAACAGGTCCTCGGCAACGCCGAGATCTTCCCGGTCGATCAGCGCGGCGTCCTCGGGCGGAAGCGACACGGTGAAGCCGCGCTCGTCACACCAGGCGATCGCCTGGCGAGCCAGATCCCGGCCCTCCTGGCGATGGCTGTGCATGACCACGCCAAGGCGCCTAGACATCAGACCCCCGCTTCGGCCGCGCCGACCGCATTCTCAATAGCCCTGTCACTCCCTGGAATGCTAGAGCGACCGCGCCGTAGCCAGGCGACAAACTCCACATTCCCGGCCGATCCGGTGATCGGCGATGGGACAATTCCCGCTAAACCAGCGCCGTTTTCGGCGGCCGATTGCAGCACCTCGCCAATGACTCGACGCCAGATCGCAGGGTCGGTGATGATGCCCCGCCCCTTCGATGCTTCCTGCTTCCCGGCCTCGAATTGCGGTTTGATCAGCATCAGCAGTGACTGCCCGTCGCCGACGAGCGGGACCACTGCGGGCAATACAAGGGTCAGCGAAATGAAGGAAAGGTCACCAACCACAAGATCGATTTGATGGTCAAGGTCCGACGGCTGCAGCGTGCGCACATCGGTTTGTTCTCGAACATCGACTTTCGGATTGGCCCGGAGACGTTCGTGCAGTTGATTCGTACCGACGTCAACGGCGACGACCGAGGCCGCGCCGCGCTGCAGAAGACAATCGGTGAAGCCCCCGGTTGACGAACCAGCGTCAAGGCAGTGCAAACCGTCGGGGTCTAAGGCGAAGGCGTCGAGTGCGCCCTCCAGTTTCTCGCCGCCGCGACCAACGAAGCGTGGTGGCGGGCCGGACAGCACAACGCTCTGTGCGGTATCCACCATGCGAGCAGCCTTGGTCGCAAACGAACCGTCGACCAGCACGCGGCCCGCTTCGATCTCTCGCTTTGCCGCATCCCGACTCGGCACGAGGTTGCGCCGCACCATCTCTGCATCAAGTCGACGTTTGATCTCGGCCTCCCCGGACAACGGCCGCGCTCGTCGTCGAAGCCCTCGCCGTAGGATAGCGAGCGGTCATAACATCGCCCGTACTCACGGCGGGACGCCGGCAGCAGACCCCTGTGGGGCCGGAGCAGTACGCCGAGCAGTGTGTTTGGCTGTGAGAAGCGGGGGCGGACCGTGGATGCGGGTCCAGGCCCGGGAGCTACTTCTTCTTCGCCGCCTTCTTAGCGGTGCTCTTCTTGGCCGTCGACTTCTTGGCGGTGCTCTTCTTGGCAGCTGACTTCTTAGCAGCAGACTTTTTCGCCGTGGTCTTCTTGGCGGCTGACTTCTTGGCCGTGGCGTTGTTCGCCGTCGACTTCTTTGCCGTGCTCTTCTTCGCCGCAGGCTTCTTGGCCGTGGCTTTCTTGGCAGAGCTCTTCTTCGCCGTGCTCTTCTTGGCAGCTGACTTCTTAGCGGCTGCTGGCTTTGCCGCGGTCTTCTTCGTTGCCGCCCTCGCCGCCTTCTTCGCAGCAGCAGCCGTACCGGTTGCGGCCTTCTCGGCCTGAGCGGCACCGGGCACGTTGGTCTGAACGAAGCCGCGGAACTCCTCCACGGCGTCGTTGATGCCTTCGGAGAACTGGCCGGCGGCATTCATCGCCTCGGTCTTGAGCATCTCGACCATGGACTGCACCTGATCGGTTGCGGACTTCACGCGCTCGTTGTTGACCCGATCATCGGCGCCTACCGCCTCGGCGAACTTGGTGGCCTCGGCCTCGAAGCGATTGGCGGCGTCTTGCATGACAGACCGCATCTCGGCAACGCCCTTGTTGATGGCCTCAGAAAACGAATCTTGGGAAATCATGCCTACATCCTACAAGTGGCTGCAGACGCTTGCACCTGCAAGCGCGGCGCGCAGGTCGAGGACAACTCACGGTGCCGCCGTTCCCCGAAGCGAGACGTCACTTCAAGGGTTTGATTCAAGATGCCAGCATCTGATCCAGGCAATAGGGTAAGGATGTCATGTTGCCCCTCTTCGATGAGAACCCGACGAGACGGCGACCGATTGTCACCTGGTTCCTCATACTGGTGAGTGTTGCCATCCACCTCGGCGCTTATGTTGGTGGCGATGCAGAGGTCTCCCTCTTGGCAGCAGCCGACACAACGCACCAGCTACCGGACAACCTTCGGTTCTCGTTGGAGCATGCAGCGATTCCATGTGAGATCACGCAGCAGCGTCCGCTCTCGTCATCGGAAATCTCGGCGACCTACTACGGCAGCGGAGACCCGATCGCCTGCGATCCAAATGCCAGCGACGCTCCGCTGTTCCCGAACAAGCCAGTGCTGGCCGCCATCATCTCATCGATGTTCCTCCACGGCGGTTACCTTCACCTTGGGTTCAACATGTTGTTCCTCTGGGTGTTCGGGAACAACATCGAGGATCGACTTGGCCGAATTGGCTTTGCGGTCTTCTACCTGCTGTCAGGCACCGTGGCCACCATTGCCTACGTGACGATCCAACCGTCAGGCACCGTGGCGATTCTGGGCGCGTCCGGCGCCGTGGCCGGGATCATGGGGAGCTACCTGGTCTGGTTCCCAGACGCGCCGATTCGCACCCTTGTCTTTCTTGTACTCGTCGATATTCGGGCGCGCTGGTTCCTGTTGACGTGGCTCGCCATCCAGTTCCTCACCTCGGTCGGGCCGCGAGCGTGGATGGCCCACATGGCAGGGTTTGTCTTCGGGGTGATCGCCGGGAAAATCGTACGGAAGGTGCAACCGCGTCTTCGTTTGCCGTCAGGCCAGGTGCTGCAACGGTGGGACGCCACCGGCGGTGCCGGCCACGGACCGTACCCCCACCTTGACGAGGTGTGGGTGGAGCCACACCACGAGCACTATGAATAGCGCGCCTGTCGGCGACGGGAATAGCGCGCCTGTCGGCGTCGGCGGAATGGCGCCCGCTGGCAGGGCGGGCTTGTTTGTCTAAAGCGCTCGGTTTACGTAGGCCCGGCCGATCACGAACGCCATGAAGGCCGAGACATAGCCAACGGCGAGCAGGCCCGCCAAAATTCGGGCGCTTCGACCGCTATCTCCACGTGCCACCCAGCCACCGACGAGGAACGCGCCAAGCGGAATAAGGCCGCCGATGTAGTGAATGTAGAGCTGGACGATGCCCTGCCCCTGGTCGAGCAGCTTGATGCCGAGCAGCAGCTGGACCGTGAGCGAGACTTGCGCCGCCGCCAGCGAGATCTGTGTTGGCTTGGTCACTGCCTCGTTGCGTAAGGCGTGGCGCAGCACCAGCCCAAGGGCGATGGTCATGGTGATCAGCACCACCGCTCCGCTCACCAGGTGAGCGGAGCGATCGATGATGATGTTGTCCAGGCGACCGTCGCCGATGGACGCAAGGATGCCTGTATGAGCCGCCAGCATTTGGTTCGACCCTACGTCAGCTCTTTGACGCTTCGAAGATGCTCTGAACCGTTGCGTCGAGCGTGGCGTTGAAATGATCGTCGGACTGGCCGGCGCTCAGACCCTCGGTCAGCGCTCGGGAGAAACTGGCGATGACGCCGCTGTTTCGGCTGAGCCGGCTGTTCGCCTCTTCTCGCGAATAGCCACCGGACAGAGCAACTACGCGGGCGACGTTGCGATGGCTGACAAGGTCGGCATAGAAGTTGTCGGCCTCGGGCAGGGTCAGCTTCAACATGACCAACTGGTCGGGGTTGAGCTGGTTGAGGTGGTCCATGATCGATGACCGCAGGAGCTCTTCCGCTCCGGCCTTCTCGGCACTGTTGATGTCCACCTCTGGCTCAATGATGGGAACCAGTCCGGCCTCGATGATCTGATGGCCCACCTCGAACTGCTGTCCGACGACGGCCTTCACGCCCTCTGCGTTGGCCATCTTGATGACCGACCGCATCTTGGTGCCGAAGATGCCCTTCTCGTTCGCCCGCTCGAGCAACGATGCAAGGTCGGGCATCGGCTTCATGACCTGGGCGGCGTTGGCCTCATCTTCGAGCCCCTTGTCGACCTTCAGAAATGGCACAACGGACTTGGTGTTCCAGAGATAGTCGGCGCTGTCTTGACCCTCGACCTGGCGATCCATGGTCATCTCGAACAGGATTGCACCGAGCACCCGCTCGCCGGTAAAGGCCGGGCTGGTCATGATTCGGGACCGCATCTGGTGAATGAGATCGAACATCTCATCGTCGTTGCTGTAGGCCGACTCGTCGACGCCATACAGGCCAAGAGCCTTTGGGGTGCTTCCACCGCTCTGATCAAGGGCCGCTACGAACCCGGCGTCGTTGGAGACCTTTTCAAGTTGCTGCTCGTTCATCGTGAGTATGACCTCATGGTTGGTGAAGCCGTCTTTCGGCCGAGTTGAGGATAACCCAGACGCCATTAGGAACGAAGGAGTTGAACCACCTGAGGTCGTGAAACCACTATGTTGCCGCCAGCTAGTGGGTTCGCCGCCGATAGGTTCGCGGCCCGCCTACAGATTTGCAGCCCGTCTAGAGGTCCGATGCCCGCCTACAAATTCGCCACCCGACTACAGATTTGCGGCCCGCTCAGCGGCGTCGCCGAAGTCGGGTTCTGCCTTTGCGATGTCGGTGAACACCCGCCGAGCCCGGGATTGGTCACCGGCCCGTTCGTACAGGTCGCCCATGACATACCACCGACGAAGGTGATGTAGACCCGGCTTGCCCTTCGGCTTTGGGGCCTTCTCCATGAATCGAATAGCGTCGCTGAGCCGTCCCTGGTCGGCCAGGACGCCCGCTTGGACGATCCTGCCTTCTTCGATCAACTCTGGGCCCGGCGATGCACCGCCAAGTTCATGCCAGAGTTCCTCTGCCCTCGACCAGCGCTTCAACGCGCGGGCACAATCGGCGAGAACGGGGTGCTGCTCGACCGAGTCGGTCATCTCGTTGAAACGCTCGAGCTCCTTGGTCGCTTTTTGCCAACGGCCCATCCGGTAGTGGGTCAGGCCGAGCAACTCGTGGACCTCGGGCACGCCCGGCGAGAGCCGATCGATCGATTCCAGCATGCGCTGGGTGTCGTTGAACCGCTCCGCTTCAAAGGCCGTGGCGGCCTCGGCTAGGCGCCGCTGCAGCTTGGTCGCTGTCGTGGGGGCTACTCCATGCATCTCGACGTGGCTCACATCGACGGAGCGACGCTTCGTGCCCTTTGCGCCCTTCCTCTTGCGCTTTGGCGAATCGACACGCTCGATCACCATCTCGTCCGGGCCATCACGGTCGACGTCCATCTCAGGACCCGCGTTCCGACGAGGGCGGTCCTTTGGCGGCGGCGGGATCCGCTTCCCTTTACGAGCCGAACCCGCACCCTGCGATCGGCGGTTTCCAGACCCTGCCGGCTTTGGTCGCCGTTGATTCGAACGCTCATTCATAGAACAGTCAAACCTAGCGGCACATCGGTCACGATCCTGAGACAGCGAGCGATCGACGCCCGTCCGAAACCGTCCAGCGATCCAGGCCGCTGCGGTACGGCAAAACGAGGAAGACCCAGCTCGAAAGCTGGGTCTTCGGCAGGGAGTTACCCTGCAAAGAAATCCGGCGGCGTCCTACTCTCCCAGGCCGTCTCCGACCAAGTACCATCGGCGCAGGAGGGCTTAACTTCCGTGTTCGGGATGGGAACGGGTGTGACCCCTCCGCAGTAGCCACCGAAACTATGCATCGCAACCGGCCGGAATGTAACCGACGGGACTGCTATGGCGATCTTTTGACCTCGGATGGATCTTCTAGAGACCCTATCCGAAGTCAGACTCAATGAGTTCTATGAACTTGAGAATTCAACAGCGAGCACGAGTGTCGAGGCAAAGCCTCGACCACAAGTTTGGAAAGCCAAACTTGGATCATTTGATTCGTAATTATAGAAATTACTTGAGTGCTTGTAATGACAAATAAATCACAAGCCCTCGG
>CAZSTV010000109.1:0-18014 GCA_964609665.1 uncultured Acidimicrobiaceae bacterium | reverse complement strand
CCTGGTGGACAACGGCAACGACGGCGTCGTAGTGGCCGGCACCACCGGCGAGTCGCCGACGATCAGCTACGAGGAGCAGCGCGAGCTGATCATGGCGATTCGCGAAGCGATTCCCGGTAAATCACTCGTCGCAGGAGCCGGAAGTAACGACACCCGCACCTCCATCAAGAACACCGAGATGGCAACCGAAGCGGGGGCCGACGGGATCTTGAGCGTCACCCCGTACTACAACAAGCCATCTCAAGCCGGACTGTTCGAACACTTCCGGGCCTCGGCCGCGGCAACCGATCTGCCGGTCATGGTGTACGACGTCCCCGGTCGAACCAGCCGCAAGATCGAAACGGCAACGCTGGTGAAGCTGGCCGAGGTGGACAACATCGTGGCACTGAAAGACGCCGCCGCAGATCCGGCGGAGACAGCAGCACTGATGGCGCAGGTTCCCGCAGAATTCGAGGTGTACTCCGGCGATGATTCGCTGACGTTGCCGTTTCTCTCGGTCGGTGCGGTCGGGGTTGTCGGCGTGGTCACCCACTACGTCGGGCAGTTGATGGCCGACATGATCGCCGCGTACAACGACGGCCGGGTGCGAGATGCCATTGATCTCAACCGGCAGATGATGCCGGCCTATGCCCACTTCGGGTACGACGATGCGCCGAGTCCGGTACCGACCAAATCGATGATGAACATCCTCGGCGTTTCGGTTGGTGCTTGTCGGCTGCCGATGGGGCCGGAGCCGGACGATATGGAGCTCCGATCGAAATCGGTTTTGGCGGCGCTCGGGAGGTCGGAGGGCTGATGGCGGCACCGGTACGGGTCTCATTCCTCGGCGGTCTCGGAGAGATCGGCCGTAACTGCGCTGCCATCGAGGTCGACGGCAGAATCATGCTCATCGACTGCGGTCTGATGTTCCCGGATTCCGACATGGCCGGGGTTGACCTGGTCCTGCCGGACTTCACCTACCTGCGGGAGAACGCGGACCGGGTGGAAGGGGTGGTTGCCACCCACGGTCACGAGGACCACATCGGGGCGCTCAGTCACCTGCTGGAGGAAATCCCGCTCAAGATCATCGGCTCGCCGCTGACCATCGGTCTTGCCAAGAACCGCATAGGGGAGCGGGGCGTCACCGACCAGGCTTCGTTCATCGAAGTCAGTGACAACGACCGAATTCAGGTCGGCCCGTTCGACATGGAGTTCTTCCCCGTCACCCACTCGGTGCCGCACGGCTTCGCCACAGCGTTCCACACCCCGCAGGGCGTGCTGTTGCACAGCGGCGACTTCAAGCTGGACATGACCCCGGTCGACTCTCGCCTCACCGACCTTGCCGGCCTTGGGCACTTGGCCAGGGAAGACGGCATCAGGCTGTTCCTGTGTGACTCTACCAACGCCGAGGAGGCGGGGTTCTCCGCATCGGAGACATCCATCGGTCAGTCCATCCAGGATTTGTTCCGGGCCCGAGATGGCCGTCGGATCATCATTGCCTGTTTCGCAAGCCACATTCACCGGGTGCAACAGATCGCCGACGCGGCAATTGCGTCCGGTCGGACCATCGCCACCCTCGGCCGCTCGATGAACAACAACGTCTCACTCGCTCGTCAGATGGGTTTGCTCCGCATTCCCGACGCCAAGCTGCGTGACATCGAAGACGTTGAGGACATCCCCGATGGCGAGCTGTGCGTCATCTCCACCGGCTCCCAGGGTGAGCCGCTGTCGGCGCTCGCCAGGATGGCCAGCGGTGACAGCAAGTGGCTCAACATCCGCGAGGGCGACTGCGTCATCCTTTCCTCTCACCCCATTCCCGGCAACGAGATGGGCGTCACCAGGGTCATCGACGGGCTCGTCCGCCGAGGGGCCGAGGTGGTCCACTCGGCAACGGCCAAGGTCCACGCCACCGGTCACGCCAAAGCTGAAGAGCTGCGGGTCATGCACTCCATCGTCCAGCCGGAGTGGTTCATTCCGGTCCACGGCGAGTACCGGCACATGGCCGAGCACGCCAGGATCGCCACCCAAATGGGCTTGGCCGCAGACAAGGTCATGATGTGCAACGACGGAGATTCGGTGCTGCTCACCGACGAGGGTCTCAAGCGGACCGAGGACATCCCGGCCGAGTACATCTACATTGCGGGCAACGTTGGAGCGCTCGACGAAAACGTGCTGTTCGAGCGCCGCATCCTTGGCCAGGACGGCTTTGTCTCGGTCATCATCCCCATATCGATCGTCGGCCCGAAAGCGGAACTGATCCGTGAACCTGAGGTCATCAGCCGCGGTTGGGTCGATGGACCGGAGGGTGATGAGCTTCGCAAGGCGGCAACGCTGGCCGTGCGAGAAGCGATTGAGGACGCACTGGCTTCAGGAAAACGCACTCGTCAGGACTTTGAACGGGCGTCTCGCCGGGCGCTTGGTCGCTTCATCAACAAGCGCACTCGGCTCCGCCCAATGGTGGTCCCGGTGGTGCTCGGCGCTCACGAGGCAGACGAATCGGGCGACTAGCCACCCTGCGGTACCTCGCCGCAATGTCCGAGAAGTCCTGTTTTTGGCCGTTTCGCTTTTGGAAATCCCCCGAAACCAGGGGGTTTCGACCGGCGTTCCCTCACTTGGCGTTCGGTCTGCGCTAATCTAGAAGCACTGTGGCAACATCAACTCGGAGCACATCAGGTTCCGGTGGAGGGGCTACGGGCGGACGCAAGCCGGCACGCAAGAAGAGCAAAAAGCGTCGCGCCCAAGAAGACCGCAGAGACATCTTGGCCCTGTTCGTCATGGCCTTCGGTGTCGTTCTCGGTCTTGGTCTCTACACCGGCACAACAGGAATTGTCGGGCGCGGTCTCGCCACCGCAAGCGGGGCTCTCTTTGGGCTCGCTCGCTTTTTGGTCCCGCTGGGACTGATCGCCGGTGGCTGGTTCATCCTGCGCAGTAAGAAACGCAAGCGTCGTAAGGCCCGTCCGCTGTCAGATCAGCTGATGTCCTATTTGCCGTGGGCCGCGCTCGTCGTCGCCGCGTTCACCATCCTCGACCTCATCGGCGGCCGGCCCTACTGGTCATCCTCGGTGGAGAGTCTCAGCAAGGCCGGCGGTTGGGTCGGCGTGTTTTTCGGCGGCACCTTTGAGCGCTATCTCGGCTTCATCGGCGAGATCGCCATTGCCGTCGTCCTGGTGATCGTTGCCGCAATTTTGTTGACCTCCATGTCGCTCGGCACCGCAGCAGACACGGTGGCCGGCCGTCTTGAGATACTCGGGGAACGGATGCGGTCCGGTTGGTCGGCCCGCCCTCGCCGCAATCGTGACGACGAAGACGGTGATCAACCGAAGCTGTCTCGGCGCCCGACCGGCCTGGCCGCCATGTTTGAAGATGGCGACCATCCTGAGGATGAAGCCGAGCTTGAAGATCACTACATCGATCTCCGCCAGCCGGAGCCGCTTCCGGAGGAGCCACCACTCGACGAGGTTCACGACTACCCACCAGAAGAGCCCGGTGGGGCGTGGGATGCCGGGCCTGCCCCGGAGCCTGTTATCGAAGTTCCTCAGACCTCGGTGGTCGAGGGAATGGCCGTCGCCGCCCCGCAGCCGCCAGACGGCACGTGGCACCTGCCGACCATGGACATCCTCGACCGCTCTGAATCACAAGACGTTGACCGAGCGTCTGTCGAAAAGACCGGCCGTCAGCTCGAACATGCCCTCGCCGAACACGGCGTCGAGACCCGTCTCATCGGTGTTGTTGTCGGCCCGACGGTGAGCCGGTTTGAGCTGGAACTCGGCCCCGGCGTCAAGGTCAGCCGCGTCACCACGCTGCACAAGGACATCGCCTACGCGATGGCCACCCCCGACGTTCGCATCCTGGCGCCAATCCCTGGCAAGCAAGCCATCGGCGTGGAAGTGCCAAACGTCCGCCGCCAGATGATCACCGTCGGCGACCTGCTGGTCTCCGAAGAGGCCAGCCAGGCCACCCACCCGCTCGAGGTCACACTCGGTCGGGACATCACCGGCAAAACCATCATGGCCAACCTGGCCCAGATGCCTCACCTCCTCGTTGCGGGTCAGACCGGTTCTGGTAAGTCGAGCTGCATCAACTCGATGCTTACCTCCATCCTCATGCGGTCGACCCCGGACCAGGTCCGCCTGATCCTGGTCGACCCGAAGCGGGTGGAACTCACCCAGTACGAGCGTCTCCCGCACCTGCTGACCGAAGTGGTCACCGACCCGAAGAAGGCAGCCAATGCGCTGGCGTGGGCGGTCCGGGAGATGGAGCGTCGCTACGACCTGCTCAGCGAAGTCGGGGTCCGTGACCTCAACGGCTACAACAAGGCGGTCGACGATGGCCGCTTCGACCCGAAGGTCGGGCCGGACGGAGAATCGAGTGAGTATCAGCGGTTGAGCTACATCGTGGTGGTGCTCGACGAGCTGGCTGACCTCATGATGGTGGCAGCGCGGGACGTCGAAGAGTCGATCTGTCGCATCGCCCAAAAGGCCAGGGCCGTCGGCATCCACCTTGTCATCGCCACCCAGCGTCCGTCGACCAACGTCATCACCGGCCTGATCAAGGCCAACGTCCCGGCTCGGCTTGCCTTCGCCGTATCCAGCCTCACCGACAGCCGGGTCATTCTTGACCAGCCGGGTGCCGAGCGTCTGGTCGGCCGCGGCGACGGTCTGCTGAACGACGGCACTACCAGCACGCCAACCCGTTTCCAGGGTGCCTGGGTCACCGAAGAAGAAGTGTCGACCATCGTCGACCACTGGATCGAGCAGGCCCCCGAGGTCCACTACGACAGTCGGGTCCTTGGTGATGACGGTGCCGGCGGCGCCGAAGCCGGAGCGATGCTGCCCGGAGGCTCGACCGGAGACGAAGGCGACGATGACCTGCTGCTCCAGGCAATGGAGCTGATCGTTCGCTCGCAGCTCGGTTCAACGTCGATGCTGCAGCGCAAGCTGCGGGTCGGGTTTGCACGAGCCGGTCGCTTGATGGATCTGCTCGAAGAGCGGGGCGTCGTTGGTCCATCCGTTGGCTCGAAGGCCCGCGAGGTCCTGATGAGCCCGGACGATTTGGACGCAGGCCGTTGGCCGGGGGCAACCCCGCCAGGTGCCGGCGCGCCACCCGCGGCCGGTGCGCCGCTCACGTCGGCGGCGCTACCCACTCGCCAGGATCGCCCGGTCCAGTCCGATTCGGCTCCGACATCGCAACCCACCTCAGCCTCCGCACCCGCTGCGGCACCGCCGTCGGCCACTGACCCATCGCCTCGCCCCGGAGCGCAGGCGTCAGGTTCGACGAGCCCCGCTGCTGCCCCTGCCCCTGCTCGCACGACACCGTCGGCTCAGCCGGTGGTTGAAGAGCCGCGACAGCGCCGCAAGACCCTTGCCGACATTCCAAATCCGGAACCGGAGCGGCCGCTGGAACGACCTTCAGCGCCAACGCCAAAACCGGTCCAGGCAAAAACCCCGGACCGGCGTCCGACCGAGACGCCAACGTCGACCCCGGCCACATCCCCGGAGCGGCGTCCGACGGCCGCGTCCAAGCAGGCTGCGCCTGCAGCGTCCAAGCAGGCTGCGCCAGCGACGCCCAAGCAGACTGCGTCTGCAACGCCCAAGCAGGCTCCGACGGCATCCCCCAAGCAGGCTTCGCCGGCACGCCCGGAACGGCGTCCGGCGGCAGCGCCAACGTCAAAGCAGACGCCGACCGCAGCACCGCAACGGCGCCCAGCCGCGACCGCTGAGCGGCGTCCGACGGCAACCCCGGTGCCCGGTGTCGACCCGAAGAAGCTTGACCCGGCGCTCGGTCCCGATCCCGACCTTGGGATTGAAAAGACGCCTGCCGCCGCCACGCTCAATCCTCAAAAGGCTGCTCCGGCGGCAGAGCCGGCGTCGGCCGAGCCACCGGTGGATCAGGCTCCGAAGCTGCGGGTGGTCGAGGACCTCGATCCTGATGCCTTCGAGCCGGACCCGATGCCGTTTGACATCGACGCCGAGGAGCCGCTTGATCCCGGCCCGGCCGCCGATGCCATCACCGACCCAGATCCCGATGACTTCGACGACGATGATGACGACGACTTCGCCGGCGATTTCGACCCGGCACTGGCGCCGCCTCCCGGGTATCGGTCGCCGGAATAGCACCTTCGTCCAGCTTCATTGGAAGTTTTTTTCAGCGGGGCTACCGAGCATGGGGTCCCGGGGCTCATCGGCGGGCCATGTGAACCCTTCCGGCGAACGTTGCAGATTCGCCGCCTAATTCAGGAGTTCTCCCGTTCGGTCGTTCCACGCTGTGGAAGTTGCCGAAGAGGGTTCGTGACAGAGAACCATCGGTAGAGCGCAGTCGCTGGCTGGGAAGCTGCCGTCGGCCGGGTAGCGGCGCGGTCTTTGACCTGTAGCCTCGCTCCGTGGACCTGCTGACCCAGCCAACCCTGGTGGTCGCCCTGATCGAGGTGGCTATCGGCATTGCGCTCTTGACGCGGGCGGCGGACGAATTTGTTGAGGGCGCAGCCAACGTTGCGAGCGCCCTCAAGGTCTCCCCAGTAGTCATCGGTGCCGTCATCGTCGGCTTCGGCACCAGCGCCCCGGAGTTACTCGTATCAGGCATCGCAGCCTCGGACGGGAACCTGGACCTTGGCGTTGGGAACGTTGTTGGCAGCAACATCGCCAATCTGACACTGGTCCTTGGCGCCGCCGCGTTCATTGTGCCGCTGCTGGTGACGCCGAGCATTCTGGCCAGAGAAGCCCCACTGTCGCTGCTCGGTGTCCTGCTGTTTGCGTTCTTTACCACGGGGGGACTCGCCCAGTGGGAGGGCATAGTCCTTCTAGCTGCGCTCGCTCTGGCCCTCGGTTGGGTCATCGTCGCCGGTCGCACCGAGGGAATCGCCGATGTGCCCCTCGACGAAGGGGGCAGCGCCGGGAGCCAGTTTGTCCGCACGATCATCGGCTTGATCGGCACGGTGCTCGGCGCCCAGTTCCTGGTGTGGGGCGCCACGGCAATTGCTGAAGAGCTGGGCATTACCGGTGGGATGGTCGGCTTCACCCTCGTCGCCATCGGCACCTCGCTTCCTGAACTCGTCACCGCGGTCGTTGCGGCCAGAAAGGGCGAGACGGAGTTGATTCTCGGCAACTTGCTCGGAAGCAACCTGTTCAACAGCCTGGCCGTCGGCGGCGTGATCGCCCTCGTTGGCGCTGGCCCGATTCTCGACCGGGGGCTGGTCAATGTCGGTGTGGTCGGCATGGCGCTGGTTGCGTTCAGTGCGTGGGCGTTCATGGTGACCAGGAAACGAGTCCATAAACTGGAGGCGGTGGTGCTGCTCAGCGCCTGGTTGCTGTCGGTGGTTCTGATGGCGGATCAGACAGGTAGTGTGACCACCGCGCTTGGTCTGTGAAGCGAAGTCGGACTCGACTTTCGCATAGGAACGGGCCATTATCGCTAGAGGCGACGTAATGCGGTTGTGTATTGACTGGAGATGACCTTGCAAAGCGTGAAGCAAACGGCGGTTGAGACCACGGTCCTGGCCAGCGACCTTCGCTTCCCCGAGGGACCAATCTGGTTCTCGGACGACTCGGTCGTTCTTGTCGAGATTGCCAGGGGCACCCTGACCCGGGTGTCGGCCGAGGGCGATGTCGACGTGGTAGCGGAACTCAAGGGCGGGCCGAACGGTGCCGCGGTCGGCCCAGACGGCAAAATCTACGTCTGCAACAACGGCGGCTTTGTCTGGCATGAGGTCAACGGCATGACCGTGCCCGGCCACCAGCCGGACAACTACACCGGCGGCAAGATTCAGACGGTCGACCTCCACACCGGTGAAGTCGACGTGCTCTACGACGAGGTCAA
Source organism: uncultured Acidimicrobiaceae bacterium (assembly GCA_964609665.1). GTDB lineage: Bacteria > Actinomycetota > Acidimicrobiia > Acidimicrobiales > SZUA-35 > JAHELU01. The sequence continues at coordinate 10,223 of CAZSTV010000109.1, read as the reverse complement.
CGGGATGATGCTCCGGGGCCCGAACGACATCGTGTTCGACAATCACGGCGGTTTCTGGTTCACCGATCACGGCAAGGAGCGAGCCCGCCAGCGAGACCGTGGTGGCCTGTACTACGCCAAAGCCGACGGCTCGGAGATTCGCGAGGTCGTCTACCCGCTCGACGCACCGAATGGGGTTGGGCTCTCGCCGGACCAGGACATGCTGTACGTTGCCGAGACCCACCAGGGCCGCCTCTACCAGTGGCCGCTGTCCGGCCCGGGTGAGATCGCCGGGTACTTCGGCCCCGAACATCGCGGCAGTATTCTGGCCGACCCCGAGGGTGGTCCACTTTTCGATTCGCTCGCCGTCGACTCCCTCGGCAACATCTGCGTCGCCACCATCCGCAACGGTGGCATCACCATCATCACCCCCGACGGCGCCTACCGCCACGTGCCCTTCGACGATCCGCTCACCACCAACATCTGTTTTGGCGGCCCGGATTTGCAGACGGCGTACGTGACCCTCTCCGGGTCTGGTCGTTTGGTATCTCGCCGCTGGGAAGTTGGCGGGTTGGAGCTGGCCTACTCCACCCCGTGGCCATAACCATCGCCTGATTCTCTACACTTGGCAGTCATGAGATCTGCTGTCACCGGCGTCGTCGCGGCCATAGCGTTGGTGCTCGCGCTGGTTTCTGTTGCAGCGCCGGCTGGGGCGCACACCGACCTGTTGCAGGGATCGCCCGGGCCCGCTCAGCGGGTTGGGGGAACGGTTGATTTTCTCGATCTGGTATTCGTCGACGTCGTCACCGAGGCAGTCATCACCCTCGAGGGCCCGGACGGTCAGCTGGTGGACGGCACCACCGTGGTCTCCGAGGGCCAGATTCTTCGCTATGAGATGGAGCCGCTGACCGAAACCGGTCGGTACCTTGTTCGCTTCTCCATGCGCTCGGCGGACGGCGATGACACCCAGTCCGGCTACTTCTTCGACTACGACCCCACCGGCTTCGAGCCGGTCCGCCTCGGCGAGGTCGATATTCCGAACGACAACGGCAGATACATAGCGATCGCCGCCAGCGTGGTGTTCTTCGTTGCCATCATCGGCCTGGTGATGATGTTTCTCTCGAAGTTGGAGCGAGATCGGGCGGCCAAGACCCCGACCACGCTCTGACACCCGGCGCCCACAAACCCGAGTTTCGCCCGTTCGCTCGCTAGCCTGGGACCGTGGCTCAGCTGTACTGGATAGAGACCCTGGGGTGTCCGAAGAACCAGGTCGATTCGGACAAGCTGGTCGGGACCATGGCGGCGGATGGCATGAAGCCCGCCGAGCGGCCCGAGGACGCGGATCTTGTGGTCGTCAACACCTGCGCCTTTGTCGAGGAGGCGAGGCAGGAGTCGATCGACACCATCCTCGGCCTGGAGCAGACCCGGCGGTCCGACGCAGAGCTGGTCGTCACCGGCTGCCTTGCCGAACGTTACGGCGACGAGCTTTCCGAGGCGCTACCAGAGGTTGATCGAGTGGCGCCGTTCGGGGTGCCTGTCACCCTCGGCCCAACCCGGGCCTCGGGTGAAGCGAGGTCACAGTTCGATCTCCTTGAACTGCCGCGGCCGGCATCGGACGCGCCGTGGGCGTACGTCAAAGTTGCCGAAGGATGCGACCGCAACTGCGGTTTCTGCGCCATTCCCTCATTCCGAGGCAAACAGCGGTCACGGACCATGGAGTCCATCTTGACCGAGGTGGAACAGCTGCAGGTCCAAGAGGTAGTGCTCGTCGCCCAGGACCTGGCCGCGTTCGGTCGAGACCAGGGCCAGGGTTCACGCCAGATCGTCCCGCTGGTCAACGCCGTGGCGGAGATGGTGCCGTGGGTCCGGCTGCTGTACCTCTACCCGTCAGATCTCACCGACGAACTGATCGACACCATCCTCGGCACCGGCGTGCCGTACTTCGATCTGTCGCTGCAGCACGTGTCCCCGCCGCTGATGCGTCGGATGCGTCGCTGGGGTGACGGCGACCGGTTCCTCGAACGCATTGAGGCCATCCGGGCTCGTGACGCTCGTGCCGCGTTCCGCTCAAACTTCATCGTCGGCTACCCCGGCGAAACCGAGGCCGACCACGACCATCTGCTCGCGTTTGTCGAAGAGGCTCAGCTGGACTGGTGTGGCTTCTTCTCCTACTCCGAAGAGGAGGGGACCTATGGCGCAGTCCTCGATGACAAGGTTCCCGGAGCGCTGCGTGACGAGCGCCTGGCCGAGCTGCGGTCAATGCAGGACGCCATCACCACCGAGAAGCGAGACGCCCTGATCGGCACCACGACCACCGTGCTTGTCGACACCCCAGGGGTTGCCCGCTCCGTCGGCGAAGCCCCGGAGATCGACGGCATCATCCAGGTTCCCGAGGATCTTCCCGTCGGTGGCTTCGCGACCGCATCGATCATCGATGCCCGTGGCCCTGATCTGATCGCCGGGACCGTGACCGCCATAGATGAGACATCGGTCGAGCTGGTATGACCTCCGCCGAAATGAGCTTCATCGGGGACTCTCGCTGGTCGCTCGCCGCCAACTCGCTCACCATCTTCCGTATCGCCGCCGCACCGCTGCTGGCCGGGCTGGTCCTGGTCACCAACCCGTGGTGGCTGACGTTCTGGTTTGGCTGGTTCCTGGGCGCCACCGACCTCATGGACGGCCAACTGGCCAGACGGGCCGCGCCAACCAGAGTCGGTGCGTTTCTCGATCCGCTGGCGGACAAAGTGGTGGTACTGCTCGTCGGCTATGCGCTGGTATGGCTCGACCGGTTCCACTGGCTGCCGATCACGCTCATCGCGCTTCGAGAGGTCGCCATCATGGCCTACCGGAGCTACTGGGGCAGACGAGGTCTGGCCATCCCGGCCAGGAAGTCCGCCAAGTACAAGACGTTCGTGCAGGGGGTCGCCCTGGCTGCGGCGATGTGTCCTCCGCTTGACCCGTACCCGTGGGTCGCCGACGGGCTGCTCTGGATCGCCGTTGCGTTCACGCTGTTCAGCGGGATGCAATACGCGTTGGACGGCCGCAAGTCCTTGCGAAGTACCGGGGAGCGCTAGTCGCTGTGCAACCGCGGCGGTGGGTGTCGCAGTCGCTCAAACCGTTGAAATGGGCGACGCTGCTGGCGTGCGCGTTGATTGCGGCAGGCTGTGCCAATCCGCTCGACGTTCTCGGCGGCGACGAGACGGCGTCAACTCTCGGCTCTCGCTCGGTGGATGAAGTCGATGGCGCGAGCGTGTCCGGCTCGGTGGACGCCGACGACACCGGAGTAGCAGCGGATGATGCTGCCGATCTGGAGCCGGTGGAGATTTCCGCAGAGTTCGTGGACGGGCCGTGCCCGTTCGAGGTGCCGGAAGGTCTATCACCTCGCTGTGGCACGGTCGCCGTGCCGATGGACTGGCAAACAGGTGACGGCACCATCGAGTTGGCCGTCGCCGAGTTTCCCGGAGCGTCAGGTGCTGGCGCCCCAGACCCCATTGTCTACCTGGACGGCGGACCGGGATCGCACTCGCTGGACACCATCCAGTTTGTCGTCGAAGACACGATTGCGCCGCTGACCGCCAGGGGCGACCTCGTCTTCTTCGATCAGCGAGGCGCCGGGTTCTCGACCCCTCGGCTCGACTGCCCGGAGACCGAATCGTTGTCTCGGGAGCTCGAGGATGTCCCCGATATCGATGACGCCGAAGCCACCGGTCGCTTTCATGACGCTCTGGCGGCATGCCGGTCCCGGCTGCTTGACTCCGGCATCGATCTGACCAGCTTCAACTCGATTAACAACGCCCATGACGTTGAGGCGATTCGGGTGGCCCTCGGCTATGAATCGTGGAACCTGTACGGGGTGTCCTACGGGACGAAGCTGGGGCTTGAGGTGCTGCGCCGCCACCCCGCTTCGGTGCGAAGCGCGGTGCTTGATTCGGTCTACCCGCCACAGGTCGACTCGGTTCGAGACAACCCGGGGACGTTCCTGGACAGCTATGAGGCCGTTGTTGCTGCATGCGCCGCCGAGCGGGCGTGCGCTGCCGGTGGCGACTTTGCGGAGCGGATAGCGGCCGTCGTGGCCCGGTATGAGGCCGACCCGGTCCAGGTGGAAGTACGGGACTGGATCAGTGGTGACGTGGATGATCTATTCGTCACCGGCGAGACCATTGTCGATGTGGTCGTTGGGGCTCTCTACTCGCCCCGGCAGTTCCTGGATCTTCCTGAACTCATCGACGGACTTGAACAGGGACGAACCTATGAAATCACCACGTTCCTCTCCCAGGACCGAACCACCGAGCGGTTCTTCACCAGCGGAATGTTCTATTCGATCGCCTGCAACGAAGAGATCAGCTTTGCCGACCCGGACGAAGTGGCGGCCGCGGTGCCAGCCGACCCGTTCGGCCTGAAGGAACAGTTCGACTTCGCGTCGAACACGGGGAACCTGGCCTTCGGTACCTGCGAGGCGTTTGCGAACGGCCAGGCACCGGAAACGTCGAACACCGCGGTGGTCAGCGATGTGCCGACCCTGCTGATGGCCGGTGTATATGACCCCGTCACCCCGGTCTCCTGGGCCGAGGAGGCACTCAAGACGTTGAGCAACGGCACGTTGGTGGTGGCGCCGTTCGGCTCCCACGGCGTGTCGACCGACGCGTGTGGTGCGGCCATCTTGCTCGACTTCCTGGATGACCTCGACGGTCAACCAGCGACCGACTGCTTCAACGAGAACCAACTGCGGTTCCTCCCCGACGAGAGTGCCGCGGTGGAACTGGAGCCGGTGAGCTACACAATCGAGGTGTTCGGAGTCCAGGTGGAAACGGTCCGTCCCGTCGGCTGGACGGTCGGCTCACTGTCGGGCGACCAGTACCGGTGGGAGTCGTTCCTCGACGCCTCGCAGCTGTACCAGCTCGCCGGTGATCAGGTCCTGAGCGACCTGATCGAGGAGTTCATCGAGGATGAGCAGGGCTTCACCATTCCCGAGGCCACGTCGTTCACCGGGACCGACACCGCCGGCCCGATCTCCGCAGCGGAGCTGACCAGCCAATGGCGGCATCGCAGGGCGCAGGGCGAAGCGACCGGTGTCGATTGGTTTGAACGTGACATCGGCGGCCGAACGGTGCTGGTGGTGCTCGTCTCCTCCAACGCTGAGCGCGATCAGCTGCTCGAATCCATCGTGCTGCCAGCCCTGGAGGCAATCGACGTTACTGGGTTGTAGCCACGGCGGGTTAGGGTGCGGACAACGGATGTCCGAGCCGTTGTCAGATCCTGTGGAGGTTGTACGTGAAGGTCGAAGTGGTGGCTATCGGCACCGAGTTGCTGTTGGGACAGATAGTCGACACCAACTCGTCGTGGATAGGCGAGCAGCTGGCGTTGGCCGGTCTTGATTCCCACTATCAAACCAAGGTGGGAGACAACCCGGCCAGGATCGAAGCGGTGCTGCAGCTTGCGCTTTCGAGAAGCGACGCCGTGATCTGTTGTGGCGGACTTGGTCCAACCCAGGACGACCTGACCCGTGACGTCATCGCCGAGGTGATGGGGGTGGAGCTCGAGCTCGACCAGACCATCGCGGATCGTATCGAGCAGATGTTCGTCAGTCGGGGACGGACGATGCCGCAGAACAATCTGCGGCAGGCCATGGTGCCGGTTGGCGGCCGGACGATGGCCGAACAGCCGGGCACGGCGCCGGGGCTTGTCTGCCCGGTGGGAGACAAGGTCATCTATGCGGTCCCCGGGGTGCCCTATGAGATGAAGGAGATGATCAACGGGACGGTCATCGCCGATCTGACCGCACGGTCCGGCCAGTCCGCGGTGATCCGGTCACGGGTGCTTCGGACCTGGGGCACGTCGGAATCGGCGTTGGCCGAGATCCTTGCCGAGCGCATCGAACAGCTCGACGCCGATGGCAATCCGACCCTGGCCTTCCTGGCCAGTGGCGTTGAAGGCCTCAAGGTACGCATCACCGCCAAAGCGCCGACCGAGGACGAGGCGGTGGCCATTCTCGACGGTGAGGAGCAGGTGCTGCGGCCACTGCTCGGTGACATCGTGTTTGGCCTTGACGACCAGAACATGGAGGCGGTTGTCATCTCCGAGCTTGTCTCACGTTCTCTCACGGTGGCGGTGGCCGAGTCGCTCACCGGGGGCTACGTTGCCGGCAGGCTCTGTGCGGTCCCGGGCGCCAGCCGAGCGTTTCAGGGAGGCGTCGTTGCCTACCAACCGCAGGTCAAGTTTGACCTGCTCGGGTTGGAAGAGGGGCCGGTCGTGACAGAAGCGGCGGCGCTGGCCATGGCTCATGGCGTTCGCCGCCAGCTCAAGGCTGACATCGGCTTGGCTACTACCGGTGTGGCTGGCCCCGATGAGGCCGAGGGGCGACCGGTGGGCACGGTGTGTTTGGCCGTCGCTGGATCCATGGCGGAGCGGGCCGTGACGGTGCAGCTGCCGGGAGATCGGGAACGTATCCGCCAGTTCTCCACCATCACCCTGCTCGACCTGCTCCGTCGGGAGCTGATTGAGCGGGATCTCTCCTGAGGTTCAGCCGCTAACGGGCGTCAACCAGTTGTGGGTGTCCTCGCCGAGACCGACCTGGATGTCGGTGAGGGCCTTGCGCAGCTTCAGAGTGTTCGGGCCGGGCTGGCCGTCGCCGATTTCCAGCTGCTCGCCGTGGACGGTGATCTTGCCGACCGGCGCCAGGACCGCGGCGGTGCCGGAGAGGAATGCCTCGCCGTGGTCCGCCCAGGCCTTCAGCTCATCGACGGGGATGGACCGCTCTTCGATCTTGTAGCCCAGGTCTGCCGCCAGGGTCAGGACTGATGCCCGGGTCACGCCGTGAAGGAATGACTCGTCCAGGTTGCGGGTGATGATTCGCTCATCGTCGACGAGAAAGAAGTTGGAGGCGCCGGTCTCGGTCACGTCGCCGCCGGTGGCGAAGAGCACCTGGTCCGCGGCGTGGTCACGTTTCGCTTCGAGGGTGGGGCCGAGCGCCATCACGTAGTTGGCGCCGGATTTGACCATGCCGAACTGCGGGGTGGTCCGTGGCGTGTCGGTCTCGATGTAGATGGTGAGCGGACGAATGCCGCCTGCGAAGTAGTCACCGACCGGCGAGGTGAGTATGTAGAGGATGGCCGAGTCGCTCGGCGCTGCGGCGGCACCGATGTTGAGCAGCGTGCCGATGAGGGTGGGCCGGATGTAGAGCGACCCTGGCGACTCCGGCGTGTGGGATGAATTGGCTTCCACAGCGTCGACGATCATGGTGCTGATCAGTTCCGCCGGCGGCACCTTCATGTGTAGCTTGGCAACGCTTTGCGTCATCCGGTCCGCATGGTCGTTCAGGCGAAAAATGGCCAGTGAACCGTCGACCTGGCGGTGGGCCTTGAGGCCTTCAAAGCACGTGCTGCCGTAGTGCAGGGCGTGGGTGCCGGGGTGGAGCGAGAAGTTCTCAAGCGGCCCGGTTTGTCCTGAATATTCGTACTCCCCACCGGCAGCGAGGGTCGCAATTGCGATCTGGTCGCCAAAGAGCGTGCCGAAGGGTGCGGAGAACGGATCTTGCGTTTCGCTCATCCTCTAGTTCTAGTGGCAAACCACCGGACCCGCTCATCTTTGACCCGCTTCTTTTCGTGTCGAATTGGTGTCTCGATGTGGGGTTGTAGCTAGCCGCCCTCGCCCTCAGCTGGTGAGGACGTTGTGGTGGCAATCACCGTGGTCGCAGTGATGGTCGCAGTGGTGGTCGCCGCCGTGGTCGCAGAGGTCTCGGCAGCGGCGGAGGTCTCGGTCGTGGTGGAGGGTTCAGTTGCAGCGGTTGTGGCTGTGCTGTCCGACGGGTCGACCGATGTGGCGGTGTCTGGACCTTGCGAGCTGGTGGTCTCGCCGCCATCGGTTTGAGCCGTGGTGGATGACGGCGCCACGGTGGTGATCGGTGGCCGCGTGGTGCTTGGAACGACGCCGGACTCCTCCGCCTCCTCGGTGACGTAGCGGCCTGTCAGGCTGGCGTAGAAAACGCTGCGGTCCGGGCAGATGTGGCCGAAAACAACATCTTGGTAGTTGAGTTGCCGTTCGTTGAGTTGACGCCAAATCTCATCGAGCACCTCGTCACCCATGCCGCAGAGGGTTTCACCAACCGCCAAACGATCAGCAAGTTCGGCGGCGCTGAGTTCTCGTCCTTCAACGGCGGCCAACCGCTCCGCCATTGTCAGCTCCGGCTCTGCATCGCCGCAGGCGGCGACCAACAGCACTAGTGAGACGACAAGCACGAGGAACCGTCGGGCATCGAGGCCTCGAACCTGGCGAACCCACGCAAGGCGCCCTGCGGCATGGCGATGCCGACCCGCAGACTTGGCGGAATGAACGTCTATTTCCCGATGTCCGTCGGTCGCTGCCACTGGTCTCAATGGTAGACCACCGAATGCACAGTCCCGTTGGGCAGCGACGGGCTAGATGGTGGCGTGAGGGTGGTTTTCCCGGACACCGTTTGCGGTGACCTGGATGAACTCGGCCTTCTCCCAGAATTCCTCGATGGAAGTGGCGTCGCTGTAGCTCATCCCGGACCGGAGACCGGCGACAAGTCGACCGACCACCTTTGCCACCTCACCTCGATAGGGGACGGTGCCTTCCACCCCTTCGGGGGCCCGCTGTTCGAAGTACTCCCGGTCCACCGCTTCGCCTTCGCGAGCGGCTCTGGCGTTGAGCGCCTCGAACGAGGCCATGCCACGGACCCGCTTCACCAAGCCGTGGCTCGACTGCGAGACCTCGCCGGGGCTTTCCTTTGTCCCGGCGAACATGCTGCCGATCATCACGGTGCTCGCACCGGCAGCGAGTGCCTTTGCGATGTCGCCGGAGGTCTTGATGCCGCCGTCGGCGATGATGGGAACGGCCCGGCCCTCGGCATCGACCAGGGGTGCGGATGCGCAGTTGCCGATGGCGGTCAGCTGGGGCACGCCGACTCCTGCAACCAGGCGGGTGGTGCACACGCCGCCGGGTCCGACACCAACCTTCACAGCATCGGCGCCAGCTGCGGCCAAATCTTCGGCGCCGGCTCGGGTGGCCACGTTTCCGGCGATCACATCGGTGTTCGGGAACTCGGCCTTCAACTTGAGGACAAGGTCGATGGCATGTCCAGCGTGACCATGGGCGATGTCCAGCACCAAGACGTCAACCCCGGCGTCCACCAGGGCGTGGCTGCGGTCCAAGGCATCGCGGTCGGTGCCAATCGCAGCGCCGACCACCATGGGTTTGCCGGACTCGGTGGCGGCCTTCTTGACATCGGCAATCATGTCGGCCTGGGCGTCGGTTGACATGAAACGGTGGATGATTCCGGCACCGCCGAGCCGAGCGATCTCTATGGCCATCTCCGTCTCACAGACGGTGTCCATGTTGGCGGCGACGATAGGAAGGTCAAGTTCGATGTTCTTTGTCAGCCGAGTCCTGACGGACACATCTTGTCGCGACCGGATGTCTGACCGTCTGGGGACCAACAAGACGTCGTCAAAGGTCAGACCAACCGAAATACTCTTCAAGCCCACTACGCGCTCTTTCTCTTACCCGCTTCTGGTGCGTTCGCAGCCTGAATAGTGCCGCTGCGATACACATACCTGCCGTGATATCCAGGGTAACGCCGAATCTCGACCGACCCTGGTGGCCCGGACAGGCGAAAGCCCCACCACAGGGGTGGGGCTTTGCGCCTCTCGTTTACTGACAGAATCTGTGGTTTTGGGCCTATTTCAGCGTGATTGGCTCATCATCAGGGGATGTCTTGTCCGCCTTTGCGGGCTTGTCATCCTCCACATCGGTGAGGTCAACCTCTTCAGGGGCGTCTTCCTCATCCGATTCGACCAGACCGACTTCCTTGAGCACCCGGTCCTGAACTTCCATGACCAGGTCAGGGTTTTCGATAAGGAAGTTCTTGACGTTCTCCCGACCCTGGCCGATCTGCTCGCCTTCGTAGGTGTACCAAGCACCCGACTTCTTGACGATGTCCCTATCGACGGCGATGTCGAGCAGCGAGCCCTCACGGCTGATGCCCTTGCCGTACATGATGTCGAACTCGGCCTGGCGGAACGGTGGTGCAACCTTGTTCTTGACGACCTTGACCCTTGTCCGGTTACCAACCACCTCGGCCCCGTCCTTGAGCGATTCGATCCGGCGAATGTCGAGCCGGACCGAGCTGTAGAACTTGAGCGCACGACCACCGGGGGTTGTCTCCGGTGAACCGAACATCACGCCGATCTTCTCTCGAAGCTGGTTGATGAAGATGCAGATGGTGT
>CAZSTV010000108.1:8689-18163 GCA_964609665.1 uncultured Acidimicrobiaceae bacterium | reverse complement strand
ACGTCGACCGATGCCGACACGTCAACCGATGCCGACACGTCAACCGATGCCGACGTCTCTGCTGATGCTGATACGAGCGGCGGGTCGGATACCTCCGGCTCGCATGGCTACGACGATGCGCCGACGAACTATTCGGGTGACACGGGTTCGGGCTCGGACAGCGGCTCTGACTCTGACTCAGGGGCCGATGCCAATACGGGCTCCGACTCGGATTCGGGGGCGAACGCCAGCTCTAGTGCGGATTCGGATTCTGGAGCCGATGTCAGCTCTAGCTCTGACTCTTCTGACTCCAGCACCGACACCAGTTCGACAGCGTCGCATGGCTATGACGATGCGCCGACGAACTATTCGGGCGACACGGGTTCGGGTTCTGACAGCAGCTCGGATTCAGATTCAGGCGCTGACTCCAGCTCTAGTTCTGACTCCGACTCGGGGGCCGACGCCAGCACGAGCTCGGACTCGTCGAGTTCTAGCTCCGATTCAAGTTCAAGCGCTGATTCCAGCTCCAGCTCCGACAGCTCAAGTTCGAGTTCGGGTGGTTCGGGGTACGGCGGTACTGGCGCCGATTCGAGTTCGGGCGGCTCCGACTCGGGATCTTCGAGCAGCAGCTCAAGCTCCGGCTCTTCCAGCAGCGACTCTGGTTCGGACTCGGGTTCGTCTGGCTCCAGCTCAAGCTCGGACTCTGACTCTTCGAGCAGCGGCTCTGGTTCGAGTGGTAGCTCTAGTTCGGACTCTGGTTCGTCTAGCAGCGACTCCAGCTCCGGTTCCTCCAGCTCCGGTTCATCGAGCTCTGGTTCCGGCTCCAGTTCGGGTTCGTCTGGCTACGGCGGCACGGGTGCCGATTCAAGTTCCGGTGGCACTGACTCGGACACCAGCTCCGACAGCTCGGACACCAGCACCGACACCAGTTCGACAGCGTCGCATGGGTACGACGACGCCTGGTTCTAATCCGACGCTTGCTTCAGAGCTTTACGCCACCAACCACCGGCTCACTGCCGGCGACCGTTAGCCGCTGCATGACACGACGCTGATGTGCAATGTCGTATGGCCGCAACCGGTGGAGCGTCCACCGGTTGTCCCAAACGACAAGATCATCTTGCTGCCAGGTGTGGCGGTAGACGAACTGATCCTGCGCTGCGAACTCGACAAGCTCGGCCAGCAGCGCACGTCCTTCGGCCTCGTCCAACTCAACGAAGTGGCTGGCGTGCCCGCCCATGTACAGCGACTCTCCGCCATCAGCGTGGCGTCTAACGAGTGGATGCGGAACCGGCGGGTAGTTCGCTCGCTCGGCATCATCCATGGGGTCCATCCGTCCAGGATTGTTCGCCCGCGAGTACTCGTAGCTGTGCACCGCGGTCAGCGTTCGCAGATGCTGCTTGCGGTCCTCCGGCAGGGCATCGTACGCCGCTCGCATGTTGGCAAACTCGGTTTCGCCACCTGTGGCCGGCACCTCGATTGCGTTGAGCATGGTGCACAGACAGGGAATCCTGCGGAACGAGCTGTCGGTGTGCCACCGTTCGGTGCCACGAAGGAATACCGATTGCGGATCGTCGAAGGTGACAATCTCACCGTCGGGATCAAGGTTGCTCAGGTTGAAGATCTCCGGGTGGTCCGGGTGTCGCTTCTCCGGCTCAGGAAGCACCTCGAGTTCACCGAAGGCCCGGCCAAGCGCCACGAACTCAGCGGCCGAAATGGTGCTACCCCGAAAGACCAAGACCCCGTGCTCAGCCAGGGCCGCGGTCAGTTCGGCAACATCCGGCAGGTCACCACCATCCGGGGTACCCGGAGCGAAGCCGGTCACAAGCGCCCCGAGTGGGGCATCCAACGGTTCGAACGTCAACGTCACAGAAACACCTTCATATCAGTTCGTGCTGAGCTGCATCATTCTCACCGGCATTACTTTGTCGTGAGCAGGCAATTCAACGCCAGCGGCTCGATCGGCGAGAAGTCTCTGGCAGCGTAGTACTCCGGCCGTTCGTAGCTTTCGCCACGGTTGTCGACCGGACACACGTTGATGTAAAGCAGCAGCCGCCGCAGCGGGGTGATGTTGACCGACGAACCGTGCACCACCGTCATGTCCATCAACAGCACCGAGCCAGCGGAGGCGGTGATGACGCCAAGGCCATACTCGTCGACCAACCGGGCCATCGTCTCCGGAGTGATGTCATAGCGGTACTTCGAGACTTCCTCGTGATCGTTCGACGTTGGATCGACCACTGCGGTCGACACCAGGCCCTCTCGATGTGAGCCCGGCACAGCGAGCAGCGGCGCGTTGGCGTTGGTGACATCATCGACGAAGACCGCCATCATGATGCCCCGAGGTTCCGGCACGCCATCCACCCGGTGATAGGTGCCGAAGTCCTGATGCCAAGCGACGAGCGACCCGTTGGTCTGCTTCATGTTGATGCGGGACTGGTGCACAAAAATGTCATCGCCGAGTAGCTGCTTGGCCGGCTGCACCAGCGCCGGATGGCGGGTAAGGGAATGCAGCCGATCATTGAAGAGGTGCATGCCCCAACAGATCGCCGGGGCCCCGTCGGCCTCTCGTCCAACCTCGGGCCCCGGTCGCTCCAGGACGTCAAGCGCCGCATCGCCCAAGATCGATACCTCCCCGGCGGAGAACACGTCGGGAATCACAATCCATCCCTGCTCTCGGTACTGAGCCTCCTGGGCATCGGTCAGTGGGTGTGGGTTGGCCAGCACCGCGGCGCCGCTTGACTGTTCGGTCATCGCTACGAGCTCCTATCCATCTTCCTTGATACGGCGAATACCTTCGGCGAGAGCGGACGTCATCAGCCCGATGTCGTAGCTGTAGCTGACCATCCGGAAGCCGCGCCGGACCCAGTCCTGCCCAATCTCCACCGACCCCGCAAGGCATGCCGCTGTCTTGTTGTGGGTTTCGCAGGCGGCGAGGATGGCATCGATCCCCGTTTGCATCGTCGGGTGATCGGTCTGTCCCGGCACTTCGAGCGAGAGCGACAGGTCGCCGTGGCCAAGGTGGGCAACGTCGACGCCGGGGACCGACATGATCTCCTCCGCGTTTGCCACCCCCTTCGCAGATTCGATCAGCACGCACACCATCGTCCGCTCGTGGGCACCGGCGATGATCTCCGGCACGGTCGAGGCGCTGTAATCATCGTGCGCTCCGCCGAACATGGCACCCCGCCTGCCCTCCGGCGGATATCTGGTCCAACGCACAAACTCCTCGGCCTGTTCAGCCGTCTCGCACATCTGGAACAGCATCCCCATGGCACCCAGATCCAAGATCCGAGCGGTGTGCTGGTACGTGGTGTCCGGGGGCCGGACGAGCGGGACGATGTTCAGACCCCGGCACAACGCCAGCTGCATCTTGATCTCGGCCATGGAAAACCCGCTGTGTTCCATGTCGTAGAAAACGAACTGCGCCCCGGCGTTCTGCAGCACCTGGGGTAGGCCGGCGCTCAGAAACTCGAACACCATCGTGCCGTAGGCCGTCCCACCTCCATCCAACAGGTCCTTCACCGGATTTTCGCGCATTGCCAAAAGTACCTGGGCCGACGAAGCGGAGGCCAAATGAGATGGCCTTTGGACCCACCGAACGGCATCCGAACAGCACCTCGCCGGATCATCTGGGAGTGTCCGGCCATCTGGGAGTGTCAGTGCATCGTGTGATACCAAGGAGACCCACCCGAACCGGATCGGGTAGGTCGGGTTGGTATGAGAAGGAGAGCTTGCTGTGGCTGATCGAGTGGCACTGGTAACCGGGGGCGGACGTGGCATTGGGCGCGGCATCGCCCTTGGCCTGGCCGAAGAGGGCATGGACATTGCGATCACCTATCGCAAAGACGGCGATGCGGCCGCAGAGACCGTTGCCGAGATTGAGGCGATGGGCCGCGCTGCCATCGCCATTCAGGGCGACGTGACCCAACCGGATGACAACACCAGAAACGTCGCCGAAGTCATCGACCGGTTCGGAGCGTTCCAGGTGCTGGTCAACAACGGCGGGATCGCCAGCCGCGGCCGGTCCATCGTCGACACCGAGGCCGAAGAACTACAGCGGGTTATGGCAACCCACGCGCTCGGACCGCACCACCTCTTCTCGGTGGCCGTTCCTCATCTGCGGACCCATGACCGGTCCGACATCGTCACGATCTCTTCGGTGGCCACGCTCGGCCATGCCGCCAATGGCGCCCCGTACAGCATGGGCAAAGCCGCGGTGGAGTCGTTGGCGATGACGTTGGCCAAAGAGGAGCGCGACAACGGCATCCGGGTCAACATCGTCGCTCCCGGCCTTGTCGAGACCGACATGGGTCGGCGGCTCGTCAAAGGCGCAGCAGGCATCGACGACATCTCAACCCTGCACGAGAAGATGCCGTTCGGCCGGGTCTGCCAACCGGAGGACATTGCGAACGCCGTCCGGTTCTTCGTCTCCGACAAGGCTGGCTACATCACCGGCGAAAAGATCAACGTGTACGGCGGCGGCCAGAACTGGCGCTAGCCGGCCGCATCCACAGCGGATGCAGCGCTCGCCCCGCCCCCGGCCCCGGGAAACGCCGCCCGGGAACGCTTAGAGTAGATAGAGCGGGTGGGCGACGGGTCGCGTGGCGAACCGACCGGCCTGGGACCGACACGAGTACCCGGTTGCCACCGGCTGAGTTGTCGTGTCGGCAACCACGTCGTCCCAGGTCAGATCCCACAGGGAGCGAGACATCTCCTGGTTGGCTTCCTCGTGGCCGAAGATGCCAGCCATGCCACAACAGCCGATGCTCGGCGTCGTCACGTTGTGCCCCGCTGCTTCGAGCACGCGTTGCCACGCACTGACAACGTGTGGGGCCGTGGCTCGTTCCGTGCAGTGGGCGAGCAGCGAGACATCGACCGGTGATGAACTCGGGGTAATGCGGTCCCGCCGTTCGTCAAGCACCTCGGCCAGGTGACGGACCGACGACCCGGGATGATCCGGGTTGATGTGTTGATACTCGGCCATGTGGAGCAGGGCGATGGCAGGCTCGATCACCACCGGTTGGGCGCCTGCCGCCACAATCGAGTTCACCATCTTGGCTTGCGCCGCGGTTGCTGTTGCGAACGCATCCCGCCGGCCTTTCACATGGTCGAATTTTCCGGAACCGACGAAGCGGGCAACGCCGACGGTGTGCCCGATGTCGGTCAGCGCGTCGATGGCCCGATGAAGCGTCTCACGTTCGAGTGTGCCGGTGAAGACATCCGGCATGATGACGATGTCTGGGCCGCCGGTGGCGGTGTCCGGGCCGCCGGTGGCGGTGGTCGAGGAGGGATCGAACCGGGGGAGGGTGCGCCGCCGGAACGGCTTCGGTGATGGGAGGTCAACAAGGCCGAGCAGTTTGCCCGCCGGTCCGGTGCCGAGCCCGGCGAGGCGCGGCGTCTTCGCCGCGAACGACGCCAGCTGCTCAAACCGTGAGAGCACCGCGTGGCTGCGGGGACGCCGCCGATGCTCGTAGTACCGCTCGAGGAAGCGGGACTTCATCTCCGGAATGTCGACCTCGACCGGGCAGTGCCCGCTGCAGGCCGCACACGACAGACACTGGTGCAGATTCTCCGCGATCGCATCCTCAAACTCGGCCGATGAGGCAATGGCGGAATCCGCTCCGGCCGACTGATCGTGGAGCCAGGCCCGAAGCAGGTCGGCACGACCCCGAGGAGACAGGGCGGGATCTCCGCTGGCCTTGTAGGACGGGCACATCACTTCGGCCCCGCCGTAGTGATGGCAAAGCCCGTTGCCGTTGCAGGCAAAGGCGGAGTCAAAGTGGCGCCGGACCTGCACCGGCACCAGCCGGTCCGACTGTCCCCGCAGCGGTGCTTCATCCACCGAAACGATCTGCTCGGTCGACGACGACGGCCGATACAGCTTCCCGGGGTTGAGCCGATCATCTGGATCGAACGCCTGCTTGACCTGGCGCATCAACATGATGGTTTCTGGCGTGAGGAAGGACTCGACCGAGTCTCCCCGGAGGCCCCGGCCGTGTTCACCCCAGAGCACGCCACCATGTTTTGCCACCAGTTCAACGACCGAGTCGGTGATGGAGCGAACCATCGACTCGTGCTGCGGGTCGGTGAGGTCCAGCGCTGGGCGCACATGCACGCAACCGACATCGGCGTGACCGAACATGCCGTAGATGACACCCGCCGCGTCCAATACCGAGCGGAAGCCTGCGATGAACGACGTCATCTCGGCCACGGGAACAGCGCAGTCCTCCACGAAGGCGGTTGGCCGGGCAGAACGCTCCGGTCCGCCGGTCGCCACTTTGGCCAGCAGGCCAACGGCATCGGCCCGCACCTTCCACGCTGCAGCCTGGTCGGCCGCGCTTGTCAGAGTCTTGACCGCTCGGCTGCGCCCCGTCGCGGCCAGCGTTGCCTCGGCGGCCGACACATCAATCTCGCCGGGCTCACCCGCGTACTCCAGCAACAGCACCGACCCACGGTGTTCACCAACCACGGCCCCCAGGGCGGGCCATGCCACCGATGATCGGCCTCGCTCCAAGGTGTATTCATCAAAGGACTCGATGGCGCTCGGCCCGGAGTCCCGCAGATCGACGGCATCATCCAGCGCATCGGCGAACGACTCGTAGCTGGCGACAAGTAGCACGGTGCTCGCAGGCAACGGCGTCAGTTTCAAGGTGGCTCGAGTGATGACCGCGAGCGTTCCTTCCGCACCGCAGATCAGCGAGACGGGATCGACCATGCCGTCTTGGTGCAGCCGGTCAAGCCCGTAGCCGCTGAACCCGCGAGCGAGCTCCGGGAAGCCGAAGTCTTGACCGGCCGTTATCGGCAGGTCCAGGAGGGCCTGCCACAGTTGACCGCCGCGGTCATCTGCGGTGGCTCTCCGCTCGGCCTCGGCAACGGTGACCGGCTCGGCAACCCACGGGGTGCCATCGGCAAGAACCACGTCAAGCGAGTGCACGTGACGGTGGGCTCGACCGTGGATCAGTGAACCCTTGCCTGCGGCATCGGTGGAGATCATCCCGCCAACCGTCGCCCGGTTGAGGGTTGAGGTGTGGGGCGCCCAGAACAGGCCGTGGCCGGCAAGCTCGGCGTTGAGTTGCGCCGTGACAACCCCCGGTTCCACCACGGCCAACCGTTGGTCCGGGTCTATCGAGACGATCTGGTTGAGGTGTCGTTTAACCTCGACGATCAGCCCGTCGGTGAGACTCTGTCCGTTGGTTCCGGTGCCACCACCACGGGCCACGATGGGCAGTGGATCTGGCGAGGCGTGGTTCTCGGAGAGGATCTGTTGTATCTCATCCGCGGCAGAGGGGAGGGCAACGGCGGTTGGTCGGATCTGATAGATCGAGTTGTCGGTCGAGTAGACGGTACGGGTGACATCGTCGGTCGAGATCTTCACGGTTCCCCAGTCCTGTAGGCGTCGGGCTGTTACCTGCTAGCCATGACGCTGTTTCGAACGGTACCCGAGGGTCGGGGCCGTCAGGCCAGACTCATCACAAACTTGAAATCGACGTTTCGCAATATGGAATTGCCGTAGGAAACCAGGCTCGTTCGTGCCTTTTCACCTGAGGCACTAGCGTCGTGGCGGTGAGTGAACCCACGACCGAGCTTGTCGAAGCGAACCCGCCGGAACTGCACATTGCACTGGCGGGCGATGGGGTCCCCGTCGTCTTCACCCACGGGTGGCTCAACACCGGTGACGTCTGGAACGGTGCAATCGAAGCACTCGACGGTGCCGTGCGCAGCGCAACGTGGGACATGCGGGGTCACGGTCGCTCCGGCGCCGCCGCGCCCGGTGACTACACCAGAGCCCACGCTCTCGCCGACCTCGACCGGGTCCTCGACGCGGTCGGCCGGCCCGCCATCCTGGTCGGTCACTCACTCGGCGGGTACCTGTCGCTGGCCCAGGCGATCCTCAAACCCGACGATGTGGCCGCCCTCGTGCTCGTTGGAGCCGGCCCCGGATTCCGCAGCGATGACAGTCGTGAGAAGTGGAACGACATGGTGCGAGACATGGCCACCAAATCTGACATCCCCGAAGGCATGGAGCAGATCTCCATGCACACCGACGCCATGGTGATGGACCGCATGACCGAGATCACCGTCCCCGCCTACACCGTTGTCGGCGCCAAAGACAAAGGGTTCATTGCGTCGGCCAACGTGTTCGACAAGAACCTCAACGTGGTGAAACGTCATGAGGTGCCTGACATGGGGCACATGGTGCATGTGAAAGCCCCGGCTGCGGTCGCCGAAGCGGTGCGGGTGATGGCCGCGGACCTTTAGCTCGATGATCGGCTGCGGCGGGCCTTGAACCGGAACGGCCGATGAACCGCGGGCGGGTCATGATCGTCACTGCGGTGGCGTCGGTTGTCACCTTCGTGTCCGTGGCGATCGGCGGGGTGCCGTTGATCGTCGGTCTCGGCCTGCTCGCCGCCATCTGCGTTGCGCTGCTGCCCACCGAATCTCGACGGTACTTTCTCCGGCGAATCCTCAGGGTGGTGGCAACGGTGGTCACGACCATGGCCATCGTCTGGTTGCTCGTGCACAACTACCCCGACGCGTCACGGACAACGCCGGCGGGCGTGATTCCCGCGATGTCTCGCTACGGCGAATGGCTGGGCGACCTTGTGCTCGGCAACCTGGGAGGCAACACGAGCTACAGCGAGACCGTCGGTGAAGGACTGGGAAGGACGGTCCCGATCTCCACCCAGCTGGTCGTCTACAGCCAGATCTTGGCCGTCATCACCGCTTTGCCGGCCGCCATCATCGGATCTCGTTTCCGAGGCCGCCTGATCGACGTTGGGTTTCGCGGTGTGGCGCTCGGCGGTCTCGCCGTTCCCATCTTCGTCACCGGACCGCTCCTGATGTTCGCCCTCGGCGTTGGTGACATCGACATTTTCGGCTGGTCGTTCGGGGCCAAGCTGTTTCCAACCGGGCGCTACATCGCCTTTGGTGAAGACCCCTGGCAACACGCCAGATCGATGGCGCTGCCGACTATCACGCTGGGGCTGACCATGGCCGCGTCGTACCTCGTACTGCTGCGGTCCGAGATCATTCAGCAACTCCCGCTCGACCATGTGTTGCTCGCCCGCTCAAAGGGGGTCGGGCCGCTTCGCATCATCCGGACTCACGCGCTGCGCCCGGCGGCCCCAAGCGTTGTCGCCGCCGTTGGGGCTCAGACCAGACTGCTCATCGGCTACCTGCAGATCGGGGAGCGGAACTTCCTGCTGCCAGGGTTCGGAGACTACATATTGGTGGCCATCGGCCGCCGTGACGACATTGCGGTCGTTGGCTCGCTGTTTGTTGTTGCCGCCATCTTGGCCGTGATCAACCTGTTCGCGGACGCCCTGCTCATGGTGATCGACCCCCGGCTCGACCCGTAGCGGCGATTGGGCGAAGCGCCCTCGGGTGTCAGATGGTTTTGATCTCGGCCATCAGGTCCGGCGGGACCTCGTTGTCCGCGTCGGTGTCGCTGCCGACCCCAGAGCCGAGACTGATGCCGTCGGCGACGCCGCCAAA
>CAZSTV010000108.1:0-8679 GCA_964609665.1 uncultured Acidimicrobiaceae bacterium | reverse complement strand
CCTTTCGGTGATTGACGCCACGATTTGATCATGGCGTCCGACCGCAGCAAAGAGTCTGACAACGTCATCTGACACGAGGTCGGCCATCTGGTTCCAGCCGTCGTTCTTCGACAGGTGGTTCAACTTCTCGCCAAGCTCCACCATGTCGTGCTGCTCCAAGACCGGCCAGTACGCCCGGGTGGATCCATAGAAACCGATGCGGTAGCGCACCCACTCCATGGCCTTTGCCACCGCCTCATCGTCTGGGCCGGTGCAGACAAAGCCGCCGCCGATGATGGACAGGTCGGCCCGCTGTCGGCCCCGCTGTTCCAGCCCGGTCTGCAGCTGAGGCATGACGGCGGCTTCAACGTACTCCCTGGTGCAGAACGGGTGGAGCCGCACACCGTCGGCCACCCGGCCCGCCACCCGCAACATGCCGGGACCGACCGCCGAGATGGCAATGCGAGGCGGCGGGGTGTCCAGCGGCTCGGGCGTGAAGTTCGGCGTCATCAGCGAGAACTGGTAGTGATCGCCCTGATAGTCCAGTCGGTCACCGTCAGCCCAGGTCTTCCAGATGGCCCGAACCGCCTCAACGTACTCCTGCAGCCGCGGAGCAGGCGCTGACCACGGAACGCTGAACCGCCGCTCGTTGTGCCCCTTCACTTGAGAACCGAGCCCAAGCTCAAAGCGCCCACCGGACGCCTTCTGCAGGTCCCATCCAAGATTGGCCGCAACCATCGGGCTGCGAGGAAAGGCGATGGCGACGTTGGTGGCCAAGCCAACCGACGACGTGGAGACCGCGGCCACCGCCAACGGGAGGTACGGGTCGTGTCGATTCTCCTGGGTGGTGATGGTGTCGAACCCGGCGGCCTCCAGCGCGGTGGCGTTGGCACCGACCTCTCGAAGGTCGGCGTTTGGCAACGAGGTTTCAACCAGCATGTCGCGGAGCCTAGGGGGTGCGTTCAGTGGGCCACAAAATCGTGAAGAATGAAGGTCTCAACTACTCTTCGAATAGCGTCAACCACCGCCCGATCTGAGGATTTGCACACGATGTCTGAGCCACTACGAATTGCGAATGCCAGCGGCTACTGGGGAGATGACCTCACCGCCCTGAAGCGCCAAATCGAAGGTGGCCCTGTCGACGTGGTCACCATGGACTTCCTGGCGGAAATCACCATGTCCATCCTGCAGAAGCAGGTGCAGCGAAATCCGGACACCGGCTACGCAGTGGACTTCGTCGACCAGTTGGACGACGTGATGGAAATGGCGATTGAAAAAGGGGTCACCGTCATCTCCAATGCCGGAGGCGTGCGTCCCCTGGCCTGCGGCGAGGCCATAGCGGCCCGAGCCAAAGCGAAAGGTCTTGATCCCCGGGTTGGCGTGGTTGCCGGTGACGACCTGATGGATCGAATCGGTCAGTGGCAGAGCGACGGCGTCGACATGTCCAACATGGACGATGGGCGACCGTTCGCCGAGATCATCGACCAGGTGTCCAGCGCCAACGCCTACTTCGGGGCCGCGCCGGTGGTGCGTGCGCTCGAAGAGGGGGCCACCTTCATCGTGACCGGCCGGGTGACCGACACCGGCATCACCCTGGCGCCCATGATCCATCACTTCGGATGGGCCACCGATGACTGGGATCGGTTGGCATCGGGAATCATCGCCGGGCACATCCTGGAGTGCGGCGCCCAGAGCACCGGCGGCAACTTCACCGACTGGCAGTCCGTGCCGTCGTTCCACAATGTCGGTTACCCCATCGTCGAGGTGTCCGAGGATGGCTCGTTTGTTGTGACCAAGCACCCGGGCACCGGCGGCCTGGTCAACGTCGCCACCGTGCGGGAGCAGTTGGTCTACGAGATGGGTGACCCATCGGCCTACCTCACCCCCGATGTGGTGGTGGACTTCGGGAGTATTCAACTGGAAGACGCCGGTCCTGACAGGGTCAGGGTGTCCGGGGTCCGTGGCGCTGCGCCGACCGACCTGCTGAAGGTCTCGATGAGTTACAGCGACGGCTACAAGGCATCCGGCGGCGTCATCGTCTGCGGGCCAGACGCCGCCGCCAAGGCCGATGCCTTCGGTGACATTCTCTGGGGCAGGCTGCCCAAGTTTGAGGCGACCCTGACCGAGGCCGTCGGGGCCGATGCCACCTGGGGTCCGCTGTCACCGAGCAGGGAAGCAAGCGAGGTCATGGCCCGCTTCGGTGTGCGTGATCACGACCGCTCCAAGGTGCGGGAGTTCTCCAAGATGGTCCCCGCCATGGTGCTGTCCGGCCCTCCCGGCGTTGGCGTCATCGGCGGTCGGCCACCGGTGCAAGACGTTGTTGCCTACTGGCCCTGCCTGATCCCCCGAGACCTCTGCCAGGCCGACGTTGTGGTCATGGGCGGCGGTGACCGGGTGGAGGCGAACGTCGGTTTCGAGGGCCCCACCGGTCCTGGTCGGGTTGAGTCGAGCGGCGGTCCCGACGTGCGCCCGGCCGCGCCGTTCATCTCCGGCACCAAGGTCACGCTGAAGTTGTCGTCGTTGGCCCATGGCCGGTCCGGGGACAAAGGCGACACCTGCAACATCGGCATCATCGCTCGTCACCCTGCGCTGTACGAATGGCTGGTGGAGACCGTCACGGCAGAACGTGTCGCCGAGGCGTTCACCGGCATTGCTTTTGGCAAGGTTGAGCGTTTCGAGGTGCCGAACATCGATGCGCTGAACTTCCTGCTCCACGAATGTCTCGGTGGCGGCGGCACCCTCAGCCTGCACATCGACGCCCAAGGCAAGACGTACAGTCACGCGCTGCTCAATATTGATGTCGAGATTGATCGAGGTTTGGCCGAACTCGTGGATGCCGTGTAAACCTTCCTGTCTGGTGGTGGAGATGACAGAACTCGGCGGGGTCGATTCACGACGGGCGTGGCTGATTGTCGTCGCCACGTTCTTCTCGTCGTTTGTGAGCCTCGGCATCGCCTACAGCTTCGGTGCGTTCTTCACCGACATGGCCGCCGAGTTCGACACCACCCGGGGCGCCACGGCCGTGGTCTTCGGCATCACAACGTTTGCGTTCTTCTGGTTGAGTCTGCTGACCGGCCGAGCGGTCGATGTCTGGGGCCCCAAACCGGTCCTGATACTCGGCGCGGTGGCGCTGCTGGTCGGGTTGGTCGCAACCAGTCGGGTTGACTCACTTGTCCTCGGCTATGTGACGTACGGGCTCGGGGTGGGCACCGCCGCGGCGTGTGGCTACATCCCGATGATGGCAACGGTCGGTGGGTGGTTCCAAGAGAGCAGAGCGACCGCCGTTGGCCTTGCTGCGGCAGGCATTGGCGCCGGGACAATGGTGATCTCACCGCTGTCGGCTGCGTTGATCGATCGCTACACGTGGCGCACCACCTTTGTGATTCTCGGGGTCGCAGGTTCGGCGGTGATGCTCGCCTGCTCCGCGCTTGCGGCCCGCCCGCCCGGCCAACCCGGACCTCAACCGGCTCGCTTCGGTGATGCCTTTCGGTCCGGTGTGTTCCGACGGTTGCATATCTCCGGGCTGTGCTCGGGCCTCGCGCTGTTCGTGCCGTTTGTGTTCGTCGGTCAGTACGCCAAGGAACAGCAGATTGGCTCGGTCCGGGCCGCCGTCCTCGTCGGGGTGCTCGGCGGCGCCAGCATCCTGGCCCGGATTGGGTTTGGCAGCGCGGTCAAACGGTTTGGTTCGGTGCGGTTGTACCGGTCCTGCTTCGTGTTGTTGGCGGCAGGCTTCGTACTGTGGCTGCTCGCCGGATCGTCGTACGCCATGTTGATCGTCTTCGTTGTGGTGTTGGGCATGGGCTACGGCGGTTTCGTTGCGCTGAGCACCATCGTGCTTGCCGAACGGTTCGGTGTTGTCGGCCTTGGCTCGGTGCTCGGACTCTTCTATACCTCTCAGGGTCTCGGTGGCCTGATCGGTCCGCCGACGGCTGGGTGGTTGATCGACGAGACCGGTGGCTACACGCTGGTCATCGTGCTGTGCGGCGGGTTGACGTTGGCGGCCCGTCTGCTGGTCTCCGGTCTGCCGCTTACCGATGCTGGGGGGCTGCAACCCGAACCGGTGGGGGAGTCGTCCCCATCGCCCGGCGCCGACGTGACGTCGTAGCGTCTGACCCACCATGGGTGGGACTGAAACGGTGTTCAGCGCCGACACGGACAACCTCAATACGTTCACCGATCGAGGGCGTCGATTTGAGGTGGCGCTCGAAGCGGTGATGGCCGACATTGTTGTGGCCCGCCAGTCGGCCGCCTCCGCAATTGGGTTTGGCCTCGGTCCGCCGGACATTTCCACCGGATCGCTACAGGAACTGCTCGCCGAAGCGTCGATCAACACCGCCTACGTGGCAGACCTCAGCCGGTCTCTCAGCGACCCGACCGCGGTGTCGGCGGTGGAGAGTATCGGTCTTGTCACCGGATATGTGATCGACGGGACCGACCACTCGCTCGGCCGGGACATGGATATGTTGGCGCTCCTCCGGGCCCAGCCGCTTGAGCAGGCCGGCCTCGCCCCGGAGGTGGTTGAGCGGCTGGCGGCCACCGCCGAAGGCCAGCACGCCGCCGCCGCACTGCTGGCCGCTGGGGTCCCGGGTGATGCGCTGGTCGACGCCACCACCGAGCAAATCATCACCGTCGCCCAGTTTGCAAGGGAGCGAGAGGGGGAGAGCGGCAGGTCCCATGAGCTTGCACCGGGCCACCTAACACCGGGCCACGCGGCCCCGGACAACCTGGTTGCGCTGTTGACCGGCGGGTACCGACCGGGGTTGCGGCAGGCGATCCTGAATGGTGAGGTCGCGCCTCCGGACGGTGAGGTGCGGGACCTGGTGGTCGATGCGATGGTCGCCGGTGTTGCTCCGCAAGACGTGGGAATTGCTGCGGTCTATTTCCCCACGTTCTACCTTGGCGATCTTGCGCTACGGGAGCGGATCTCCGATGCGAAGCAACACCGAGAAGGGGTCGACGGCAGCTCCTGGTTGTG
Organism: uncultured Acidimicrobiaceae bacterium; assembly: GCA_964609665.1. GTDB lineage: Bacteria > Actinomycetota > Acidimicrobiia > Acidimicrobiales > SZUA-35 > JAHELU01. The sequence goes on along the minus strand of CAZSTV010000108.1, from coordinate 3,725 downwards.
GTTTGACCATGACCCGGACGAGTTGGCCGCCGTCGACCGTGAGATAGATCACCTGTCGACCAGACGACAGGACTTCGCATCCGCCCGGGGGATCGGCGACGACGGCTCGGTTGGCTACTGGGACGCGGTGGCCGCAACCAGCGACAGTACCGCCGGGTCCGCCTGGGAGGGTCTGGCCTATGGCTCCCACTTCAATGGCTTCCACGACAGCCGGGTGACCCCTGGCGGCCAGCTGATGGACCCGTTCGGCTTTGCCGTCCAGCTTGGCCGCATCGGCAATCGTCTGGCCGACGACCCGGTGGCAGCGGCGGCGTTCTTCAACCGGGTTGGGGTTCACCGAACGGCCAATCTCCCCACCTTTCTCGACGCCAATAAACTCGGCCGCGAGGTCTTTGACAACTACAGCCTTGCGTTGGCGGGAGCGTCGCGGACCGCAGCAATCGCCGGGGAGATAGATCGAGGGACGGCACTGGTCTTCTCCGGCGAAGACCTCATGAACCAGCCGCCATCGGCGGCGATGGACGGAGTGGTGTGGTACAGCCCAGCCCTGCTGTTCACCGCCGGAACCTTCGAGCCGACTTTTCTGGCCGAGGCGACAATGGAGGCGCTGCTCCTTGCCGAGAACGGCGACAGCCACGGCTACTCCACGCTCGTGGGACCGCATGGCACTGCCGGCGAGTCCAACGCAATGACCTTCACTGGCGGCGAGGATCCACGGAACATCCTGTTGGCCAGAACGACAACGGATCCGGCCGCCGTCGACCGGTTGATGGCATTGTTGATCAACCCGCCGCGACGCTCCGAAGACCAGTCGCCTGGGCCAGCGTTGGATCTGTTGCTCCATCCGCACGTCCCGTTCTCACCCGCTGGGACCAACCGGTTACCACATCACCGGGTTCCTGCCCTCGACGCCTCCCGGCAAGACGTTGAGGTGGTGTCCCGCTCCGGTGACAACATGGCCTACCCCGAGCTCAACTCTGAGTATCCCATCGCCGACTTCTTGGCGGTCGTGGCCGCTGATGACGTGCATGCAGGCGCGGTACTTAGCTACGTCGGAGATACCGCCGCGAGCAGGGGGCCGGTGCTGAAAGATCCCGGCACCGCAGTCGGAGTGGACCTGATCCTGGCTCAGCACGCAACGGTGATGATGACAGCCCCAGACCTGGCAGCGGCCGGCATTGAGCGCTCCACCCTCAACGACAACGCCCGAGTTCCGGTGACTCAGAAACAGTGGCGCGCCGCCTACAACGAGGTGTTGCGGCTCGGCCGAGGCCAGGCGCTCGCTGTCGCCGCGGACCAGCTGCTCGGCATGGCCGTCGCGGCAGCGGTGGATGCCAGCGGATGGTTCCGCAGCGAGGTGGTCATTCCGTTCGCCGCTCTGGCCGGACGTGCCACCGAGGAAGCGGCCGAGGCACTCGTGGCCTACAGCGCCGGGCTAGACGATTGGGCCCGTGATTGGAACCGCAACGCGAATCTCGCCGCCAGCCTGTCGTTCAGCGCGTTCGGCCTCATGCCATTGTTGGGTCTTCCGGCGTCGGTCAGTAGCGCGAGCTGGGGGTGGTTCTACAACGGCTACCCAACGGACAACGAACTGCGGGCCCGAATTGAGCTGGCCGAGGTCAGTGAATGGCAGACGGGGCTCACCTGGGAGGACCGCATCGCCCGCCAACATTTGCAGGCGTTGACCGGGCCAACCGGGCGGGGCGAGATCGACGTGATGCTCCCCGATGGTGGAACCACCGTCCCGCTGCAGGGGATTCGGGAGGTGGATGACACCGTGATCTACCAGTGGCGACATCCGGGATCTGGGCAGTGGGAGGTGGTGCCGCTCCCCTCGGACGCTGGCTTTGAGGCGTTGTTCGGTTCGACCGGAGCGGGCGAGACCACCGATACGTGGCTCACCGTCGCAGAGAGTCGAGACCTCATCGACGACTATCGGGGGTTGACCGGCGACGTCGAGTGGATTGATGCGTGGCTCGGCGTTGGCTGTCGAGCCCGCTAGCCGTTGGCGCCGATGAAATCGGTCCGTTGCTGACGGCAATCGAACGCAACGTCTTCCGGTACGTCGCCGGTCGCCTCAAGGTACACCTTGTCGCCGATGCTGCCGTCGTCGTTGGTGGGAAAGCGCGACGGCTCACTGATGCTCAACCGGGCGGCGATGCAGAACCACTTGCCGGACTCGGCCTGGAGGACCAGAATCCCGTCGTTGGCATAGCCGATGGTCCGCTGGTCGGCGTTGTCGAACTCGGTGAAGCCGTCGACGAAGCGGAATATCGGAGACTGGTTGACCTCGGCAATCGTGTTGAGACGGTCCGCAGTGATTGGGTCGGTGGAGCCGGACAAGAAGCTGTCGGTCAGCGCGCTGTCGTGGCTGACTTCGCCAAGGCGAAGAATCTCAGTGACGAGATGATCCTCGGTGTCGGGGTGAGGTCCATCGGCGGGGAAGGTCACCGGTTCGTTGTAGGGCTCCACTGTGTACACCTCGGTTCGGATCTCCTCCCGTGGTGGCGGCGGGTCCACCATGTTGTCCGGCGAGACCAGCAGAAACTCCTGGCGGTGCTCCAACCGAATCAGCCCGCCCGCCGGGTTGGTCACTGCGTACAGTTCGGCTGATCGCCACTCCCACTGCTCCGGCGAATCCGCCTCGTGGAAGGCCAGTAGTTGTTCGGGGTCGGCCCGATGCTCTCGCCTCGGGTTGCCCTCGTCATCGGTCACCTCGTCACCGGGGACCAACATGTCGAGTAGCTCGTCTTTGAAAAAGACGCCGATGGTGGCGTCGCGGCGGATCAGCCCGGTGCCATACATCCGCGGCAACGACAGTCCGTCCTTCACCTCAAAGATCTCGCCGTCGGAGAGCCATGCTTCGGCGGTGGTGTCGTTGGAGTAGGTGACGATTCCGTGGGCGGTGCCGCTGCGATCGAACTCGGTCACCTCGGTGCTGTTCTCCCTGGTTCTGGTGACCCGGACTCCGGAGACGCCGAGCGCCTCCAGGAACCCCGGTTCGCCCGGCAGGATCAGGTTGTCGTCAAAGGGTCCGTCGTTGTTGATCTCGGTGCCGACGTTCCCGCCATCTTGAGCGGCCGAGTCTTCAGCGGCGCCATCGTTCTCCGGTTTGCCACCTGTCTCGACGGACGCGCCGGAGCCGCCCGAGCCGCCCGTGTCCGTCTCTACGACGTCGGACCCGAGACCGTCGGCACCACTTGCGTCGGACTCGGCTCCGCTACCACAAGCGCCGAGCAGCAACGCCGCCACGACGAGAATGGCACAGCGGTGCTGCAGGTGGACGTGTCGACCTCTATGGCGCGCCATGGTCAGATGCTAGTCAGCCCATGGGCTCTGAACTTTTCAGGCCGAAAGTTCGGCCCGCTTGCGGCTAGACCCGCTCGATGATGATCGCCGGCGCCATGCCGCCACCGGCGCACATGGTGATCAGGCCGACCTGGCGGTCCTGACGCTCCAGCTCATCAAGGACGGTACCGATGAGCACGGCTCCGGTCGCACCGATCGGGTGGCCGAGGGCCATGGCCCCACCGTTCACGTTGACCTTGCTGCGGTCCAGGTCCAGATCACGCTGGAACTTCTCGGGGACGACGGCGAAGGCCTCGTTGATCTCGAACAGGTCGATGTCGTCAGTTGTCAGGCCCGCCTTTTCCAGAACCTTCTTCGCGGCTGGAACCGGTGCGTTCAGCATAAGCGTGGGACAATCGCCTTGGTTGGCTGTGGCG
>CAZSTV010000107.1:17077-18354 GCA_964609665.1 uncultured Acidimicrobiaceae bacterium | reverse complement strand
TGGACTGTAAGGAACGCCGTCTCGTATGCGTCTGATCAATTGAGACGACATCAAGGACTGCCCTGTGGCACCAACCGATCTGCATCAAGACAATCAACCACCAGACAGTGACCGTGACATCTTCCTCGGCTGGATGGCCGAGCATCGAGGCATCATCGTCAAGATTGTCCGAGGGTTCACCACCGACTCCGCCGATGCCGACGACCTGACCCAGGAGATCACCCTGGCGCTGTGGCAATCGATCCGGTCGTTCCGGGGAGAGTCGAAGGCGTCGACCTGGATCTGGCGAATCGCTCTCAATAGAGCCATCTCATGGCAACGAGGGGCGGGCGATGTTCACGCCGACCTCGACGATGTGGTGGAGCCAGCGACGCCGGACCACACCGGCGACGGGCTCCTGGTCGACCGTATCTACGACGCCATCCGGACCCTGGCCCCCATCGATCGCTCGCTGATCATGCTGTCGTTGGAGGGGCACCGCTATGCCGAGATCGCCGACATCACCGGCCTGACCGACACCAACGTCGGTGCAAGGCTCAGCCGAGCCAGGGCCAAACTCACCGAACAACTGGAGGACGTGCGATGACCGACCACACCCCATCGGACGCCGCGTTCGACCCGACCGACCCCCTGGTCGCAGCCTGGGCCTCCCAGAGCGACGACGTCGCTCCCCCGCTGTTGACGTCTGACCCGACGACAATCGCCGACTCCGCGGCCAAGGCCCATCGCAAGGACCAACGTCGGTTGCTGTGGCTGAACGTGCGTGAAGTTCTCGGCTGCGCGGTGGCCGCCGGCTTCTTCGTTTCGTTTGCGTTCGATTCGGCTCGCCCGTTTGCGGTCCTGGCCACCGCGGCCGTGATCCTCGGGGTCGGCTGTTACCTTGCGATCAACTCACTTCGCCATCATCGAGCCGATCGCCGTTGGGGCACCTCGGTCCGAGACCAGGTGGCGCGCCGACTTGCCCAGGTCGACCACCGGGCGAGCCTCTATCGCAGCATTGGATGGTGGTACCTCTTGCCCTTCGCTGTGGCCTTCGCCTTGTTCCGCTACAGCTTCGAGGAGCCTTTCACCTCAGAGGACCTGATCGCGCTTGGTGTCATATCCGTTCTGCTTGCCGGGGCGTATTGGCTCAACCGATGGATCGGTCGCACCAAGTACGAACCCGAAGTTCGGCGGCTCGAACTGCTGCTGGCCGACTTCGACGAAGGAGTAGCGACGGCCCCTACGGACCATGACAAGAACCCTCGGGAGTCATCATGAAACACCGCCAGCTCATC
>CAZSTV010000107.1:0-16977 GCA_964609665.1 uncultured Acidimicrobiaceae bacterium | reverse complement strand
CATCGAGTCGACGACAACGACGACCATCGCCGCTGGCGAAACAACAACCAGCGTTGCCAATGCCGACGACGAGGTCGCGGTCGAGGACGAGTCGAGCGTGCCGGTACGGCGTCAGCTCGACTGGGTCGTTGCCCTCCTCAACGACGGTGGGGAGGCAACGGTCGACCAGGTCGATGAGCGGTTCAGCCCTACGTTCCTGGCGCAGTTCCCCGCGGAGCAGATCGTCGGGTTCCTTCCCCAGGTGTTTGCGGTCGCTACACCTCCCTACACCGTTGAGCAATTTGAAGCCGGTGCTGATGGCCTCACCGCCGACGCCCTCCTGGTCGGTACCGATGATGGTCGCCTGGCGGTGCAGATTGCGGTCAGCGCCAACCCTCCCAACCTGATCGAGGGGCTCGGCATCACACCCGCCGAAGTGGAGTTTCCGCTACCGATCACTGTTGAGGCCATCGATGATCGGCTGACCGAACTGGGGGCGCAGTCATCGCTCGGTCTCTACGACGTCACCGACGGCAGTTGCACCGCTGTCCATGAGATTCGCACCGACGAAACGATCGTGCTGGGTTCGGTGTTCAAACTCTGGATCCTGGCCGCCCTGGCCAATGAGATTGACCAGGGACGGGCCAGCTGGAGCGAGACGTTGATGGTCACCGATGAGCTCCGCAGCAACCCCGACGGCGATGTCTACCAACTCGGCACTGGCGCCGAACTCACGCTGCAGGAACTGGCCGAGGCCATGATCTCGATATCGGACAACACCGCCACCGATCTGCTCCTCGATCGCCTCGGCCGACCAACGGTGGAAGAAGCAATGGAACGAGCTGGTGTGTCGGACCCGATAGCCAACGTTCCGATGCTCTCAACCGGGAACCTGTTCGCCCTGAAGTTCGTGCCCGACCCGCCAAACGCCGCCGACTACCGCCTCCTCGACGAGGCCGAACGGCGGGCGCTTCTGGATGAGCTCGACCAGGCGACGTTCGCCTGGGTCGGGGTTGCGACGGAGCTAACGGATCTGGCAGACATCACGAACGCCGAAGGGGTGCCGATCGACCAGCCCCGAGACCTGGACATCGAGTGGTTCGCCACCGCTGAGGACCTCTGTCGCACCCACGTCCACCTGGACGAACTGGCCAATATCCCAGGCCTGGAGGAGGTTGCGGCCATCCTTGAGGTCAACCCCGGGACCGGTCTCCCGTTCGATCGTGACCGATGGCCGACGATTCGGTTCAAGGGTGGATCCGAGCCCGGCGTGGTGGCCGGTGCGTGGTGGTTCGAAGGCCCAGAGGGCGATCGCTTCGTCGTGGCGGGTGGCGTCTCCAACCCCAGCGCTCCACTCGATGAGCTGAACGCGGTTCTGACGGTCGCATCCGCCATCGAACTCATCGAATAAATCAGTAGCGTTCCGGACGTGGCCTTCGTGGCGACCGCTAGGAGTTTTCGGCAACTACCAGGCGGTAGCCAACGTCGAGTTCATCGAGATCTCGAAGATGGCCGTAGCGACGGTCCCACTCCCCGGAGCGAAGATCTGCCTCAAGACGCGAGGCACCCTCGGCAAGCTCATGGGGCGGAAGTTGCGCCAACCAGGACATGCCCTGCTGAACATCGGGATTGAGGTAGGCGTCCGGGCGACCCCAGAATGCCGCGCCGAAGCCATCGGTGCAGTCAAACGGGACCGCAACGGTTGTGACCTCGACAATGTCGAGGAGATCGCCGAGATCCTCCGGTGATGGGAGATCCTGCTCCGATGGCAGCGACAACGCCGTCGGCCAGTAATCGATGGCCCAGAACCGGTAGGTCTGCTCCGGATCAAACATGAAGATGACCTGTCGGCGGGCAACCCGCCGCATCTCGGTCAGGCCCCGGCGTCGATCCCACCAGTGGTGCAACGTCAACGTTGCCAGCCCAGCGTCGAACGCTCCGGCGGGAAACGGCAGCGCCTCAGCCTCCGCCTGCACCACCGGCGCCCGGCCCGACGGTCGCCGCACGATCATCTCGGTCGATGGTTCAACCGCAACAACCGACCGGTCCCCGGGCTCGTAGTTACCGGTGCCTGCCCCAACGTTGATGATCCGGTCGGCATCGGCGAGCGCTTGGTGAATCTGCGCCGCAACTCGGTCATCCTGGCGGCGGGTCACCGCGTAGGTCGAGGAGATGTCGTTGTACAGCTGCGAGTTCCTCATCGACCAAATCATCGCACAGCAACCTTTGACCAGCCGGGCCTTTTGTCATGCGCGGCAGCCACCTGCTGCTGCCAGACTGGTGCGGTGAAGTACGTGACGCGGTTCGAGCGATTTGAGGCCGGTGACTTCCCCATGATCTGCGCCCGCTCCGGGCGGCCCGCTACCAAGTTGGTGCCGGTGCAGGCCCGCCGGTCAACGGTGTGGCCATGGCTCCTGTTTCCCAGCCTCGGATTCTTCGTTGCCAAGTGGTTTGCCGATAGCGACCACCCGTGGGGTCTGCTGCCGTTCGCAGACGGCCACGTTCGAGGGGTGACCGCCACCTACGAGAAGCGCATCGGGGTGATCCTTCGCGGTGTGCATCCAACCTTTGTCGAAACGACCAGGATGGCCCAGGGCAAGTCGCCGTGAACTGCCGCGCCGATGGCCGGCCCCAAGGAAACACCTCGGGACCGGCCATGTAGCGAACAGCTAGCTAATTGGGCGCCTGCACCCCGTGGTTGGGATAGCGGGCGTCCATGTCGATGGTGATTTCGCTGGCGGGCCCGTTGGACTGGAACCCACCACCGGTCACGGTTGCGCCGGCGGTGCTGCCCTCGACAGGGCCGTGGTTGTTGGCGAACGTCGACAGAATTTGTGGCACCCCGGAGTCACAGACCGGCGTTGGGTCACCCTGGGACCAGGGGTTGTCGGTAGTTACCGCCGCTCCGGTGTCGGGGTTGGTCGGCCACACCGCTCCGTTGCCAAAGTGATCTGAGCAGAAGAACGCCAGCGAATCGAAGTTCGCTCGTCTGCCGTACAACACCGGGCCCTTGGTGTGAACGCCCCGTCGTGTGCCGATGAAGGCGTTGTCCGCGCTGAACTTCCGCTCGGCCATCAGGGTGGCGTTGTCGCCACCGGCATCGTCGATGTCCTGCGCCCACTGGTCGAGCACCGAAGCCTCGATCGAGTCACAGTAGGTCTGGATGCGGAACTGGCCCGTGATGTTGTGGCCCGATTTCACAAAGTTGCTCGGCGCCTGTGATCGCATGAGCTCGTTGCGCAACTCGCTGCCGTCGACGCAGAAGTCGACCATTGAAATCATGGCGTTCTCGCCAACGTGATCGCCGTCCTGATCCAGATACTCCCACCATTCGTAGAGAGCGAACCGGTTGGGGTTCATCACCACGTAGTAGGGGTCATAGGCCAGCGTGCCAGCGCCATCGGGGGCGCTGATGTACGCCGAGGGCTTCCACAGCTCTTCGATCTTGGCATCGCTCATCAGGCAGGTGAAGCCGCGTCCCGCGTCGCCAAAGTCACTGTCGTCGGAGGGATCCGGGTCAGAAGCCGGGCCCGGCAGGTTGGTGGTGAACCAGCCGCAGTCCGAGTTGACCGTTCCCTGACCACCGGTCAGCGGGAAGTTGGGAGCGTCGGATTCGCCGGGTGTCCGGAAGCCGAAGTCGGTCATCTCTTTCACCCGGACTTCGGTGCCATCATCACAGGAGTAGTTCAAGTAGTACTCGTGCATGTTGAAGCCGAGAGCATCGGTGCTGTGCGTTCCCTGATGGAGCTTTGAGTACCAGTCGCAGGTGACGGGCTGGCCGTTCAGCTCAAACAGACTCAGCGTGATGCCCGCCCCGTACGGGTTGTTGGTCGTCAGCTGAAGGTCGTTCTCAACCACGATCTTGTGCCCGACGTGGTCCTCAACTCGACCAGAATGGCCACCCATGCCGGGATGGACAAAGCCAAACGGGGCACCGATGTTGGTCGGGTGATCTTCGTCGTAGAGATCCGAGGTCCGTGGGTCCAGGCCATGCTCGTGGGTGAACCGGCATTCCTCTGCACCGCCCGGATCATGGATTGGTGGGTGCCAGCTCGGGTAGTAGGTCAACCCTCCGTCGGCGTCACGTACCGCGGTCCAGTAGCTGTTGTGCACATCAATACTGCACATCCCCGACCGGTTGCCGTAGCTGTTGTAGTACTCGGTCACGGTGTTCCAGCGCATGCCGGTGTTCGCCCCCGTAGGAAGCGGCGCATCACCGAACGAATCGATCACGTTGATTGAATCACAGTAGGCATCGGCGGCGTCATTGCTGGACCCGCAGCCGGGGCTGGTGGTGGAACACTCGGTCACCACCACCGACATTGTTTCGACGATGGGGCCCGCTGTAGCGGTGGCGGTCAGGGTGACGGTGTAGGCGCCGGGGAGCAGCGCCACGGGGCCGTAGTTGCTGACAAGTCCGTTCTGGGAGTTGACCTGCACGTTATTGCTGTCGGTCACGCTGACCTGATGATCAGCACCTGGCAGCGGTGTCCACGTCGCCGAGATCGACTCGCACGAGCCCGCCGAAACCACGAGGTTGAGGTCAGTGCTGGTTGTCGTGTCCGCCTCGCCGCAGAAGTCGACCTCAAGCAGCTTCACCTGCTGGTCCGACGTTGTCATCTTCACCGCGGCGACGGTCATCGATGCCAGCGGCGCGACGTAGGAAACAAATGGGTCATCCAGTGCGACGGTGTTGACGCCGGAGACCGGCTGGTCCAGATTCCCGAGCCCCAGCAGCTCCAGGTCACCATCGCTCCAGTCGTTGGTGAACTGCACCCCCTCGATCACGGTGGCCGGGGCAAACCGGTAGACCACGTAGGGGTCTGGCCCAGGTACTGCGTTGTACCAGTGGAACCAGTAGTCGTCGACGCTGTCATCCCACAGCAGATCGACGTCCCCGTAGGCCCACAGGTACCGCGGGTTGAGCACGGGATCCGAGTCTGACTCCCAGGACACCGAAAGGGGCTCGACAACCGACATTCCCGCGTCGGCGCATGTCCCTGGCGTGGCAGCGGCGTTGGTGTTCGACTGCGGTGTCTGCGCTCCCACCACAGCCGTGGTGGTTGCCAAGAGCCCGAGCACCAGCAGAAGAACGCCGAGGTTCTTCCTCCAGCGTGGGCGCTGTTTCGGCGGTGGTGCTTCCCATTTGTGGCTCTCGATTGGTGAGGTCATACCCGCACACACCGCCGACGGACCACTTTTGTCTAGTCGGCTGGTAGAAAACGCTTCGCCCCACCCACCCTCGGCAGACTGCTACCGATGACACCTCCCTCGACAACGATCTCCCCCACCATCAACTTCGACCGCGACGGGGTCCATCACGGCCACCTCCAGTTGCCATACAGCCATGACGACGCCGCCTATGGCGCAGTGATGATCCCCATCGCCGTCATAGGTAATGGTGACGGGCCGACTGTGCTTCTGACCGGGGGCAACCACGGCGACGAGTATCAAGGACCGACGTCGCTCATCAAGCTGGCCAACTCCCTGCAACCAACTGACATCGCCGGTCGGGTCATCATCGTGCCGTGCATGAACCAACCGGCGTTCGCCGCTGGGACCCGGACATCGCCCATCGATCGAGGCAACCTCAACCGCTCGTTCCCCGGCCATTTCGACGGAACCCACACCGAGCGCATCGCCGACTACATGACGCAGCACCTGCTGCCGCTCGCCGACTTCGTCATGGATATTCACGACGGGGGCCGAACGCTTGAGTTCATTCCCATGGCGTCTTCGCCCGTGTTCAGCGATCCCAACGTCACCGACGCAAGCCGGGTTGCTGCCGACGCATTCGGGGCACCGTACGTGACCCAACTGGTGGAGATCGACACGCTCGGCATGTGGGAGTTCATCGTCGGTGAGAGTGGGCGCCCGTTCGTCAATACCGAGATCGGCGGGACGGGCGGCACCCGGCCCGACCTGGTGACCATCACCGACACCGGCGTTCACAACGTGCTGGCGCACTGGGGCGTGCTGCAGAAGGACCCGATCCTCACTCCCCCATCGCAACGCATCACCGTCCCCGCGACCGACGGCTACGTCACCAGCCAGACCGACGGTCTGATCGAATGGCTCGTTGGCCTAGGAGATCCCATCGCAACCGGCCAACCGATCGCCCGGGTCCACGAGCCGAAACGGCTGGGGGTCCCAGCGGTTGAGTACCACGCCACTATCGACGGCATCTTGGCAATGCGTCATCACCCGGGCCTTGTGAAGATGGGCGATGCCATCGCCATGCAAGCAACGGTCGCTATGCAAGCAACGGTCGCTTAGCTTCAGCTACCGGCCAGCGGAACGGAAAAGAGCCGTCCGAACCGTCCGAGGTCATCGTCAATGCCTGCGAGGCGAAGCAGGTGCCAGAAGAGCGCCATGTTGCTCGATACCGCAGGCACACCAACGTCGGCCTCGATCTGGGCCGCGACGTCGAGCATCCGAAGGCTGGTACACGACACAAAGACCGCATCGCATGCGACGTTGGCAGTGATGGTGCGCACGGCTTCGGCAACCGACGCGCTGGAGATGCGCCCAACAACCAAATCGTTCGGTTCGAGGAACGAACCGAGGGCGGTCACGACCAGCCCGTTCTCTGAAAAGTGCCGCGCTATCGGGGCGGTGACCTCTGCTGAATACGGTGTCACGACGGCGATTCGCCGGGCACCGAGGGCGTCAAAAGCAGCGACCGCCGCCGAAATGGGGTTGGTGCATGCCACATCGGGGTGGGCAGAACGAATCCCGGCCGTGACACCGTCGACCCCGATGAGCGTTGCGGCAGACGTGCAGCCATACGCGATGGCGTCGAACTCAAAGGCCGAAGGCAGCAGTGCCGCGGCCGCCGGGAGCCGCTCGGCCATGGCGGTGAGCGTTTCGGGCGTGACGTCGAGGTCGTTGGCAATACGAGAGTGGTAGATGTCAACGCCGGGCACATCGATGAGCCTGGCTTCGGCTTCGATGGTCTGGTCACTTTCAAGAACGACGAGGCCAATTCGAGCCCGAGAACCAAAACCGTCATCGGTCTCAAACTGGAGGGGAACAAGCTCCGGCATGCTCACATCGACGCTCCGCCGGTCTTGGCTTGCTGGGAGAAGAACGACGCCCCGGTCGGCACCTCGGGGTATTCCATCTCATAGGTCGAGCACCGAACTCGGTTGGTTCGCACGCCGCGGACCACCTCGCCGTCATGTCGGCTTGGCAGATGGTTGACCTGCAGGGCCTTTGAGTCTTCGGCCCGGTATTCGCTGATGAACAGCGTCCTCGGTCGGTCCGACCGGTTCGGGGCCGACCCGTGGAGGAGGCGGGTATGCATGAGACAGGCCGATCCGGCGGGTCCGTGCACCGGCACCGACGACTCCAGATGAGCAGCTTCGACGCTCGGTCCCACCGTTCCGGTGAACGTGCCGTCGTGCCAGTGATCGAACAGCGGACCTCGGTGCGAGCCCGGAACCACCTCGAGCGGACCGTTCTCAAGAGTGACATCGTCCAGGAAGAACAGCACGGCGATGAGGTCCTCGTTGGTGTGCGGCTGGAACATGAAATCCTGGTGGTACTTCACCTCGGTGGCGGACCCCGGATGTTTGGCATTGATCTTCGAGTTGTTGAACTCGACGTTAGGGCCGATCAGCTGGGTGACCGCGTCCAACGCCCGGTTGTCCCGCATGACATCGAGGTAGGCCGCCGAGACGTCGACCGGGGAGGCGATGCGGCGCAGCGCAGGACGCTCCGCGGTGTGGTCAACCTCAAGGTCAAAGCGGGGTCGCCCGTCCAGCGACTCGCCGTAGGCCTCGTCATGGGCCCTGCTCTCCTCAACCCACAGCGCAAAGTCGGCGTTGAGCGCTTTGAGCTGATCGTCGGTCAGAGCGTTCTCCACAAACGCGTACCCGTTGGCCCAGTACTCCTCTACTTGGGCCGGCGTGAGCACGTCATCGGCGGTCATGTGATGATCACCATTTCCGGTGCGGCACGACGGCTGAGCAGTTCCGGCCCGTCCGCCCTGACGACGATGTTCTCCTCGTGGACCATGGCTTTGCCGGGAGCCCACAGCAGACCGGGTTCAAGGGTGAGCACCATGTTCTCCTCGATGAGGGTGTCATCGCTCGCGGTGTGTGATGGCCATTCGGTGACCTGCATGCCAAGACCGTGACCCATCCGGCCCACGTCGTTGCCGAGCGAACCGTTGGCCTTGAGCACGTTGTTCATCGCGGTGAAGACCTCGGTGGTGGTGGCGCCGGGGCGAACAACCCCGAGGCCGGCCTCCGTGGCCTCCCATACCGCCCGATAGGCATCGCAGGCGTCCTGGGTTGCGTGACCGAAAGCGAAGTTCCGGTCGAAGTCGCTGAAGTACCCGTCGAACGTGGAACCGGTGTCGAAGATGAGCAGGTCACCGTCGGCAATCTCCCGGTCGGACGGTCGGCGGATGATGTCTTCAACACCGCCGGGACCGGTGGCGCCAACAAGGTACGGAACGTCATCGGCACCCTGGCGCAGGATCTCATCACGGAAAGCGACAAAGGCCTGCCGCTCGGTCATGCCTGCCGACAACAGGTTCGGCAGTTCGTCAAAGGCGTTGGAGACCAGCCTGCAGATGTGGCGGTGCTTGGCAATTTCGTGCTCGCTCTTCACCATCCGCAAGCCGCTGACGATGTCGGTGACATCTACGAAATCACCGACGATCGACCGCAACCGGTCGAGATCACGCAACGGCATTCGCACGTGAGTCTCCGGGCCGGTGGGCATGCCGACCACCCCGCCGTCCCCGGCCAGCTCTCGAATGCAGTCGGCGAGTAACGTCACGCCATCATCGTCGGGCTGGGGGGATGACCAAGTGCGGACGTCATCGATCCAGGTCTCAGACATCGATGCGCCACCGATGCTGGGGATGACGGCAACCGGTTTGCCGCTGGAGGGGATGACGGTGAACCACGGACGGGTGGGGCTTTGCCAGAACGGTGTGTGAAAGCCGGTGAAGTAGCGCACCTCCGGCTCAGTGCTCACCACAATCGCGTCGATGGAGCGTTTGGCCATCTCGGTCTGACAGCGGCGGGTTCGCTCAGCGAACTCCTCATCTGAGAAACCGCGTTCAGGACTCACCTCGCACCTCGAAACACCGTTGTTAGATTGAGCCGGTGACGACCGAATTCTCGCTTGACGCCATCCGGAACGCAACACCCGGCGTTGACCACGTGCTCCACTTCAACAACGCGGGCAGCGCGCTGCCACCGGACGTGGTGCTTCGCACGACAATCGACCACCTGGAGCGTGAGGCCACCATCGGCGGCTATGAGGCCGCGGCCGAGGCAGAACCTCGACTTGAGGCGGTCTACCGCTCGTTGGCCGCCCTCGTCGGGGCCGAACCAGAACAAATGGCGGTGGTGGAAAACGCTACTCGGGCCTGGGACATGGCGGTGTACGGCTACCCGTTCAAGCCGGGTGACCGCGTGTTGACGTGTCGCTCCGAATATGTGAGCAACGTCATCGCTCTGCTGCAGTTGCAGCACAGACTTGGCATCGAGGTGGTGGTCATCGACGATGACGCATCCGGGCAGATCGATCTTGCACATCTCGAAGCCGAGTTGGCCGCGGGAGCGGCCATGGTGGCAATGACCCACGCCCCGACCAACGGCGGCCTGATCAACCCTGCAGAGATGGTTGGCGCGCTGTGCGAGCAGTACGACACGTTCTACGTGCTCGATGCGTGCCAGTCCGCAGGGCAGGTGCCCCTCGACGTCGGGCGGATCAAGTGCGACGTGTTGTCGGGAACTGGACGCAAGTACCTTCGCGGACCACGCGGCACCGGCTTTCTCTACGCCGGGCCACGGGCGATGGCGCGCATCGAGCCCCCGTTTCTTGATCTACACGCTGCCGAATGGACCAGCGAGACCACCTACGAGATCCGCGACGATGCTCGCCGATTCGAGAACTGGGAGACCAACTACGCAGGCAAACTCGGCCTCGGTGCCGCAGTCGACTACGCGCTCGACCTTGGCATTGAGGAAACGTCATCCCGCATCTGCTCGTTGGGCGAATCGTTGCGTACCTCGCTCGATGCGCTGGCCCAGGTCTCCACCCATGACAAGGGCACGACCCGGGGCGGCATCGTCACATTCGCTGTCGACGGTGTGGACGCGGCCGACATCGCCGATCAACTCCGAGCACAACACATCAACACGTCGACCTCTCCGGCCGGGCACGCTCGGCTGGACCTCCCCCACCGCGGCCTACCGACCCTCGTGAGGGCCTCGGTGCACTACTACAACAGCGAGGACGAGGTCGACCGTTTCGTCACCGCCATCGATCGCATCAGACACGAGGCAAGCTGAGTTCTGATTGACCTCTGATTAGCTTCGGCCGACGTCCAGTCTCACCCGATGGGGCGGAACACCACTTCGCCATCGGGGTTTGCCGACGCCACTTCGTTGCCGCGCCCGATGACAACCAGACGACTATCGCTGACTCCCGCCTCGATCAGGACCGCTACCACAGCGTCACCTTGTCGGTGGCTCAAATTGTGGTTGGCATTATCGGTCTCCTCGGAGAAGGTGTGGACGGAAATCTCCACCTCACTTGTGGCATCCCCGGCCAGCGCATCCGCCACCTCCAACAGGACCGGCAGGCTTTCGGGCCGCAGCTGGTCGGTCCCTGGGTCAAAGCCGATTGGGGTGGTGTCGATTTGGTCGAGCGTACGTTGGGAGCCAAGCCCTTCGGACGATGTCGACGATTCAGAATCAGCGGTTGTATTCGAGCTCGAGGCGTCCGCTGCAACCGAGGCGTCGGTAGATGTCTCATCCGCCGATGTTTCCGCAGCCGACGAAGCGGTCGTCGACGGCGCGGCGACGCTCGCGGTCGTCGCATCCGCTGCGGTGTCGGGCGCCGCCGCATCCGTAGTTTGTCGGGAGCCGAACCAGTAGCCAGCGAGGCTTGCCACCGCAACGACGGCGACGAGCGCAGCAGCCCCGATGAGCAACGGCGTGGCCCGGCGACGAGGCGGCGGGTGCTGGGTTTCCGCCGCTGGCTCCGCCACCAACGGCTTCTCAGTTGACGGTTCGCCCGCCAGCGGTTCCCCGATCGACACACCCGGTTCGGGTTCCGGTGGTGCCGACACTGTCTCCTGCACAGGAGTCAGTGGCACCGGCGCCTCAGTGACGCTCCACACCGGCAGCCCGTCACCGACCTCGCCGCCGACATCGTCACCGACAGCGCCCCCGGTCGGCAAAAGTTCGTCTAGCAGCGTGTCTATGTCGTCGGAAACGTCAGTCTCGGATTCTTCTCCGCCCGCGCTCACCTTTGGCCCCCCAGCTCTTCCGTTTAACGGAAGTTACTCATACTCTCACGGATGGTAGCACCACCATCCGTGGTAAAGCTGGGTAAAGCACATTACGCGAGGGGGCGCAAACCGCCGTCGCCGCTACGTCTCATCAATGGGCGCAAAGTCATCCCAGCTGGGTGGAGGACCAGTGGGGACATCCTCCGCGGGCGAGGCTGCTTCCTCTGCCGGTTCGTCATCCGAGTGTCCATGCCCGTGCCCGTGCCCCTCCTCATGCCCGTGCTCGCCTGACGGCGTTCCAACGAGGACGGCCGCCATCAGGGTGGTGAGCGGCACAGCGGCTACCAGCCCGATGGAGCCGCAGAGGGTACGGACAATCTCGACCGCGACAATCTCGGAGTTGGCGACGGCGCCGAGCGGTTGGTCCGAAGCGGCGAAGATAAGTAGCAGAGGCATGCTCGCCCCTGCGTAGGCAAGCAGCAGAGTGTTCACGGTCGAGGCGATGTGTTCTCGGCCGACCCGGATCCCGGAGGTGATCAGCTCCGCCACTGTCAGCTTGGGATTGCGATGGTGAAGTTCGGCCACCGTCGCAACCTGGGTGACGGTCACGTCATCGAGAGCGCCCAGTGTGCCAATCACCGCGCCGCCAAGTAGCAGCGACGAAAGGTTGATATCGGCGACGAGCGGAAGGGTCAGTCCCTCTTCGGTTGCAAGGCCGCTGAAGTTGGCAACGTCAAAGAACAGAGCAGAAATGGCCAGTGTGAGCAGTAACGAGGCCAAGGTTCCGGCCAGCGCAACCGTCGTCGTCGGGTTGAACCCGTGGGTGAGGTAAAGGCCGATGTAGGCGATGGCAGAACCGGCGATGACGGCAACCCACACCGGGTCGTTGCCGTCCAGCACCGACGGGGCGATGAACCACACCAGGACGGCCACCGTGAGCACCATGGCTGCAAGCGCTGATACGCCCCGCCAACGCCCAAGGGCGATTACCACCGCAGCGAAGATAAGCGTAAGCCATACCAGGGAGCTACCCCGGTCCCGGTCTGCGTAGAAGTAGAACGCCGTGCTCGGCTCATAGCCGACGAACACTTCGTCACCGACTTCCAGCGACGGGGCGGGCGCCCTAACCGTCAGGTTGTACTCGGGCAGGGCGATGAGAGCGCCCGCATCAGGTCCCTCGTGCACGATGAAGAAGAAGCTGATGCACTCCTGGGGATTGTCGGCGCTGGCGTAGGTGCACTGGGCTTGCACCACCGAATCCACGGTCGCCTCAAACTGCTCTGTTACGAGCCCCAGTTGCTCCGCCTCGCCAATAGCCGCCGAGCGACCGGTCCCGTCCGGCCACAGCACAATGAGTCCCGCAACCGTGAGCACTCCAAGTGTCGCCACCACGCCGAGGATTGCCCGGAGTGTTGGAACGCCAAGCCAAACGGCCCAGCTGCCCTCTAACCCGTGGCCGTGAATCCCTACTTCATCGTCGCTCATCGGGACCTAGTCTGCCAGGCATTGCACGCACGATCCGACCAGGCGGGTGCCAGGCCATGATCCAGGGCGACTGATTGCTCAGTCGGCGAGTTGATAGAACGTTGTGGCCGTGTCACGGAACAAGGCTTCCTGAGCGTCTTGCCCGTACTCGGCGGTCATCTGCACCATCGCCGAGGTGACGTTGGCGTAGCTGGCCGAGACACGGTCGACCGGAAAGTTCGATGCGACCATGCACCGCTCCGGCCCGAAAGCATCGATGCAGTGCCGGACGATTGGGCTGAGCTGGTCGACGAGCTGCTGCACCGAAGGCGGCGACGATGACTCATCATCAAATCCCAGTCCGAGCGCCGGCATCAACAGGCCGGAAAGCTTGCAGTACACATGAGGATGTGCGGCAGCGACGCTAATACCGTCCCGCCATTCCGAGGCAATTCGCTGCCGCTCCTGCTCCGATTCACCGACGCCACCGAACGGCCCGAAGTATCCCACCGGCGTTGCCGCATGGCACAGCACCATCGGGACTTCAGGGTTGTGAGCTGCCAGGTCAGCGATCTCCGCCAGCTGGCCGCTGTAGCCCCACGCATCGAACGACAGCCCATGGGCGGCCAACGTGTCGTATCCGGCCCGAAAGGCGGGTGTCCGGCTGATCCCCTCTGTCTCCGCAAAGTTCATGATCGAGGGCGACAGGTGCCATGACAGCATGTGGCGAATGCCCCGGAACCGCGGGCTGGCCTCCGCGTGAGCCTTGAGGACCGTTTCGACATCGGCGCCGAGCGATAGGTCTGCATATCCCACAATTGCGGCCGGGCCGTCAGCAAGTCCGTTCAGCCACGCGGTCTCACCGACCGGATCCAACGGTGTCTTGTCGGTCCAACCGGCTTGAATGTGGACGTAGCGGCCCACACTCGACGAGCCAGCATCGTTGCGGTAGTCCGGCGGAAGATAGTCCCCGAGGAGGTCGGTCGACCGTCCAAAGAACGCCACCGTGTCACTCGGCATCATCTTCGTGGCCATGAACCGCAGCACCCGTTCGTTCCAGCCGAACAGTTTCCCGAGCGGCTGCATGGGCCGTGGCGTGCCACGAAGATCAAAGAGATGGATATGAGGATCCACGACGTCGTCGCACGGCATTTCTGGCATGCCTCTGTCTATCAGGGGGCTGGTTGCCTTGCGAGGGTAAGCGTGGTGGCAATCGACCCTTGATGCACGCCATTGCCGCCGTCGTCGTCACCGAGCTGAGCGATGGTCCCTGACAGGTCGCCATCGCCCGATCCGGTCAGTGTGCCGACCGTCTGCAGCCGGCTCCAGCTATCGGTCGCCAGGTCAACGGCACCGGTCTTGGTGTCGATTACCAGGTGCAGGGCTTCCATCCCTGGCTCAGGCGTGATGTCCACCAGGTCGTCCTTGCAGAACAGGCAGAATCCCGCCTCGTCACGGATCCAGATGCGGACCTGGATCAGCGGAGTCCCGGGATCCACTGCCACCTGTTCCGTCACCCAGTTGCCGGGCCTGATGTCGTTCATGTTGGAGATCTCCGGCAGCGCAAACTTGGTGCCGTTCACCGTCAGATCGCCGAACATGTCGGCCTCGCCATCTCCGGCATTGACGATGATCACACGATCGATCCGAGCCGAGACCCCAACCACTGCCATACCACGGGGTGACGCGTCACACTTGTCCGGCGTCCCGTCGCCATCGGTATCGGCGTCCTCTGGAAGCTCGACGCAATCGTCGTTGGTGTCGATGATGCCGTCACCGTCGCGATCGGGGAAGTCATCGCAGGCATCGCCTAGTCCATCGCTGTCAACGTCAGCTTGAGCGTTGTTTTCGACAAGGCTGCAGTTGTCGTCACCGTCGGGAACCCCGTCCCCGTCGTCGTCTGCATCACACGCGTCGCCGCGGCCATCATCATCGGTGTCGAGCTGGTCCTCGTTTTGTTCATCGGGGCAGTTGTCGTCGCCATCGAGCGTGCCGTCGCCGTCACGGTCGGGCACCGTTGTCGTGGTCGGCGCGACAGTGGTGGTGGATCCTTCTTCGACCTGGACCGTGCCAGCGTTCTCGGTGCTCCCAGCACCAATCTCGCTCTCAGCGACGCCGCTCTCCTCTGCGGTGTCCGAGCCAATGGTAGAGGAGATGTCGGCTCCGGCAGGCTCGTCAGCGACCGCCGCTACCCCATCGGTGCCCCGCTCCCCTCCAGCAACGTCAGTTCCGCCATCTCGACTGGCCCACGCGGCGGTGAACAGACCGGCGAGCAGAAGCAGACCGATGGCGACCAACGACAACGATCGTCGTGACGGCTTCGACAGCGCCACCGCTACGCCGTCCTCATCATCGTTGTGGTCGGCATCCAACCCGGGGAGCGTTGGCGACCAATCATCCACCCTGGCCGCCAGGATGGCGTCGGCGGCGGGTGGGTCCTGGTGCTCAAACTCCCTGGTGATCGCCGGGAGCTCGTCGCCGGGCGGAGGGGAATCAAGGGGTGCAGTACGTTTCAACGCCTGACAGAACTGGTCAATCGTCGGCCGGTTGGCAGGGTTTTTCGCCATCGCCGCCGCGATCGCGTTGCGAATATCGACCGGTACGGCGTCATCGAGCGGCGGCGGCTTTTGCTCGATGATTCGCTTTGCCGTGTTCAACAAGCCAGCGCCTTCGGTGTCGGCAAACGCAGGGGCCCCGGCAATCAGCGTGTACAGCGTGGCGCCGAGTGAGTACACATCTGTGCTGTCGTCCACCTCTCGCCCATCGACCTGTTCGGGGCTGGCATAGGAGAGGCTGAGTCGCGTCCTCTGGGTCAGCGTCTCGGTGCCGGCGGCAAGCCCGGAGATACCAAAGTCTGACAGCAGCGGCTCGCCATGAGCGGAGATGAGGATGTTCTGCGGTTTGATGTCTCGGTGGCGCACACCCTGTTCGTGAGCGTGCTCAATCGCTCCGCCAATTGGAAGTATCCACTCGACGGCATCGGTCCAGACGAGGGGGCCGTCGGCCTTGAGCCGCTCCGACAGCGACCCGCCGGTTGCGTACTCCATGACCAGGTATGGCACCCCGCTGGTGGTCACCCCGGTTCGGTGCAACGTCACCACGTTGGGGTGGGTCGACAACCGAGCCAGCGACTCCCGTTCCCGGTCGAAGTACTTCAGGCTGCCATCATCGGAGCGCAGCGAAAGCAGCTTCACCGCAACCGGTCGGTCGGCCTGAAGATCCCTGGCCCGATACACGGTGGCAAAGCCACCTCGCCCCACTTCGACCGGCTCTGCGATATAGGGAACCTCGTTGATGGCGTCGGTCAACACGGCGCGTCTTCTGACAGGACCGGTTCGGTTCGGTCAAGCCCCGCTAGGTCGTCGACGGTGATCAACCCGTTGTGCAGGACATGACGTACGAGGCGTTCGCGCCGGTCGGCGGCTTCGGTGCCGGGGCGACCTCGCAGGCCCGGCACGCCGCTCTCGGCCAGTCTTCGGCAGAGGTAGTCGAGCTTGCGGTCGAACTGTTTCAACGTCCAACCGCAGCGGGCCGCAATCTCGGCGTTGGCCGGGAGTGGCGATTGACGCCCGGGGTCCCGCAACTGTGGCTCTGCCATCGCGGTCATCATCAAACGCTGGTCTGCCGAAAGACGAACGTTGCCAAAATCGGCGGTGACGGTATCTGCACCGTCGGGATCGGTATCGAGGTTGGGCGATGTCGGTGGCACCTCGAGCTCCCACGCAACCTCGTAGCCGGCAGCACCGGCGTAGAAACGGACAATGCCCTGAGCGGTGGTCAGTGGTTCAGCGGCGCCGGCAGGCAGCGTCTTGAGTCGATCGTCATCGCCAATCATGGTCATCGGCATGTGGCGGGCCGAGTTTTCGAGCCACCAGCACCATCGGTCGAAGTACACCCGGCCGACAACTCGGTGCATGTAGGGGTTTTCGGGGTCGACAATCGCCTTGGCAGCCCGACCGAACGTCAGGGTTGCATTCGGCTCGAGATTGTAGGTCTCCTCCGCCACATCAAACCAGAGACGACCTTCGATCGTCCCCTTTGAAGCGTCCACCGGCCCATTTAACCGCAGACCGCGACGCTTCGCTAGAGGGGGTACCCCCTCCTGAGGGGGCTCGCAGCACCGCAAACTGCCTGTTTCAGGGGCTCAGATCAAGCCGTGCTGCGCGGCGATTACCGCGGCCTGGGTGCGGTCGGAAATGCCGAGCCGCCGGAGGATGGTGGAAACATGGTTCTTCACCGTCCCTGCGCTGAGGTGCAGTTCCTTGCCGATTTCA
>CAZSTV010000106.1:0-18372 GCA_964609665.1 uncultured Acidimicrobiaceae bacterium | reverse complement strand
CCTTGATCAGCACCGCCTACAGCGTCAAGAAGATGATGCTGTATATAGCCAGCGCAGGCGTCGAGAGATCCGCAATGGCCGCGGAGACCGTGCGTTCGCCCTCAAGGCCCCGCATGGCGGAGCGGATCATGTACCCGGTGGACGCCAGGAGGAACCCGGCCGCCTTGCCGACGCTCCCGAACTTGTTGAATCGGTACTCCTGCCCGTCGGACGCGACGGTGGACGCTGTCTGGTCGGCGGAATCAGGCATCGATGCCGACTGTAGGTGATGGTGAGGCGTCCAACGTGCACGCTTGGTCGAGCCCGTGCAAGGATTTGGGCAGAGATTCGTGAACCACGAGGGGGAACCGTGAGCACGCACGTCCGATACATCGACCGCACCCGTGACTACTACTTGAGTCAGGGCTACGACAAGCCATACGAGTGGGCCCACCACAGCGACGCACCGTTCACACCGCTGCGCAAGCCACTGGCCGAGTCTCGGGTGGCGATCGTCTCCACCTCGGACATCGCCATTCACAGCCCGGACGGATCTCGCGATCGCAGCAACGAGTTCTCCGTCGGCAACGTCTACTCCTTGCCATCGGATACGCCGTTGGAAAAGTTGTACTCCCGGCAGGAGCACTACGACCAGCACGCCACCACGCTGGAAGACGTCAATGCGTATTATCCGGTCGCTCGACTGCAGGAGTTGGTGGCTCGGGGTCGCATCGGTTCGCTGGCGCCTCGGTTCCATGGGGTCTACACCGGCTACTCGAAACGTAAAACGGCGGAGGTCGATGCCCCCGAAGTGGTGCGGCGCTGTATCGAGGACGAGGTTGACGTGGCGGTGATGACGCCCGTTTGACCCGTCTGCCACCAGACCGTGAGTCTGGTTTCACGCGAGCTTGAAGCAAACGGCATCCCGACCGTCATGTTCGGCACGGCCAAAGACATCGTTGAACATTGCGGCGTCGCCAGGTTTGTGTTCGTCGACTTTCCGCTCGGCAACTCCTGCGGCAGGAGCTTTGACGCTGAGCATCAACACGAGGTCATCGAGCTTGGTCTGCAGCTGCTTGAGACCGCCATTGCTCCTCGCACCACCGTGCAGGTCCCCGCGACCTGGAGCGACGATGACAGCTGGAAGGATCTGATCTTCACCGACGAGCAACCGTTCCTGTCTGGTGAAGCGCTGGAGAACTGGATGGCGGCCAAGCAGCGCTACCGGGACAAGAAGGCTGCCGGCGAGCTGTGAGTGGCCAACCGGAACTGACGGTCTATTCCTCTCCGCTGTGCGGTCCGTGTGAGCGGATGAAGGCCTGGCTCAGTGAGCGTGACTTTGCGTTCGCAGTGCGAGACGTGATGATGGACGAAGATGCCGGTGAGCTGCTCGAATCCCACGACATCAGGACAACACCGGTCCTCCAGGTCGACGACCAGTTCATCATCGGCTTCGACATTGCCGCCATGGAGCAGGCCCTGGCTGGCGGCTAGCGTTTCAGCGACTGGTCATTGAACTCTGACTGTGGTCACTGAAACCGTGGCTGTGGCCATTGAAAATGTGACTGCGGCCACCTGAGGGTGGCACTGGTAGCCTGGGCGGCAACGAGGACCAGTTCTGGAGGATGCATATCTCGGCTAGGGATCCCCTGGAAGCGCTGGTACCGACATTGGCCGCGGAGATGGCTGCCGAACCCGGCAATCATCATGTCGCAGTCTCGGCGTCGATGCTTAGCGCGGACATTTCCGGCTTCACCGCGCTCTCGGAGCGGTTGGCGTCCAAGGGTCGTTCCGGTGCCGAGGAACTCACCGACCTGATCAACGCCTGTTTCGGGGCGCTCATCGGCACCGCCGAAGGCCACGGTGGAGAGGTTTTGAAGTTTGGCGGTGACGCCATCCTGGTCCTGTTTCGCAGCGCAGATCATGAGCTGCGGGCGGCGGCTGCCGGGTTTGAGATGCAGGAGGCGCTGGCTCGCCTCGGGCCCGCCAAGCGGGTCGGGTTGACCATGACCGTCGGGGTCCACAACGGCGACTTTGATTTCTACCTGGCGGGCACCAACCATCGAGAGTTGCTGGTAACCGGTCGCCACGCCACCGAGGTCATCCGCATCGAAGGCGAGGCCGCCCACGGTGAAACTCGCATCTCACCGTCGCTGGCCGCCGCATTGCCAGAGGAGTTGTCCGACCCGTTGGTGGCCGGTGACTTCCTCCTGCTGAGTTCGGTTCCCGGGCTCACGCCCATCGCTCCTCCGTCCCCGCCGCAGGTGAACTATCGCCAGCTCGTGGCCCGCAACGTGGCGAACGAGCAGTCGGCCATCCATCAACTGGGCGGTGAGCATCGGGTGACCGCTACGGGATTTGTCATGGCCCAGGGGGTGCGGGCGTCGGTGGCGGCACGCGACTTCGACGGCACCACCGAGGCCTTTGCCCACCTGGTGGATCAGATCTACGAGATCTGCGATGGCTACGGGGTCACGCCGCTGCACAGCGACGTCGCCGACGACGGTGTGAAGTTCCTGCTGTGTGCCGGAGCGCCGCTCAACGTTGGCAGCATCGCGGATGGTTTGGCGCTGGCGTGCCGGGAGATTGCCGCCATCGACAGTCCGTTCGTCCTGCGGCAGGGGTTGCAGCTCGGGCGTTGCTTCGCCGGGTTCCTCGGTGCCGATCATCGCCGGGCGTACACCCTCATGGGCGACTCGGTGAACACGGCGGCCAGAATGATCGGCCCCGCCGGAGACCGTGAAGTGGTCGCCGTAGACGATCTGACCGCGGCGACAAGATCGATCTTTCTCACCGAGACGCTCCCGCCGCTCATGGTCAAGGGCAAGACCGAGCCGATCACCGCTCACAAGGTGCTCGGCATCTCGACCGAGGTCAGGACCGGTCGCAACCTTGGTCCGCTGGTCGGCCGAGAGGTGGAGAGCGGACGGATTGCCGAGACCATCGCCGCCGGATCCGGCGTTGTGGAATTCGTCGGCGCCGCTGGGCTTGGCAAAACCAGACTGATGGCGTTCGCCCAGAGCGCGGCCCGGGAGCTCGGGCTTACCGTCTATCGGTCCGGGTCGAGCCCCTATGCCACCGGTAAGCCCTATGGCGTTGTTGCGGACATGATCGAGAAGGTCCTTGGCATCGACGCCACCCTTGACTCGGTGCAGCGCGGCGCCGCACTCCAGGCCGCGGTCACAGAACGAGCCCCCGGGGTGGAGGCCAACCTTGACGCGCTGGCCATCCCTCTCGATGCGGAGGTTGCCGGTTCGGGCATCATGGAAGGCCTGGAGATCGGCTACCAGCGTGAGATGGTCAACCGGGCCATCGCCGAGCTGCTCGGCGCGCTGCATCCCGAAGGTCTTGTGCTGATCATCGAAGACCTGCACTGGATCGATGACGTGTCGAGTGATGCGTTCGCCTACCTGGCCCAGCGGTCCGAAGCGATCGGTCTGGTGATGTTTGCCACCAGACGCAACGAGGGGCTGTTCGCTTTCAACACCGAGGTGGCGGGGGTGTCATCGGTTGAGCTCCAGGAGTTGGGCGACGACGCCATCCGGGAGATCGCCAACCGCTCCGCCAGTCGAGCGCTGTCCGACAACGAGCTGCAGTCGGTCGTTCGTCGAGCCGCGGGCAACCCGCTGTTCGCGGTAGAAGTTGCCGCGGCGATCGCCGAGTCGGACGGCGGGGCCATCCCGGACTCGGTCGAGAGCGTGATCGCCGGTCGTCTCGACCGCGCCACCCCGGAGGCCCGTCAGGCGTTGCGGGTCCTTGCGGTGTGGGGCGACGAGTTCAACCTGGCGTCGGTCGAGCCGCTCATGGAAGACCTTGCGGTCAGCATCGACCTTCGCACCGCGGACCTTGCGGGCATTGTCGAGGAGCGTGAACCCGGCACCTGGGGCTTCACTCATGCGCTGCACCGAGAGGTGGCCTACGAGGGTCTGCCATACAAACGCCGTCGGGAGTTCCACCGGGCCATCGGCAGCCACCTGGAAAGCGAGGCCGCCGACCCGCTGTCCATCGCCAGCATCCTCAGTGTCCACTATGACCTTGGCGGTCAGCACGACCGGGCCTGGGTGTATTGCCGGGAGGCGGGGGAGCAGGCGCAGAAACGTCTTGCTCAGGTGGAGGCGCTCGACGCCTACCGTCGCGCCCTCAACGCCGGCCGATACGTCGATGTGCCAAACTCTGAGTTGGCCGACACCGCCATCAAGCTTGGCGATTCCGCCGAGCAGGCCGGCGAATACGACGACGCTCGCTGGGCCTACAAGAAGGCGCGACGGCTCGTGCCACCGCAGGACCGGGCCTACCTTTCGACCTACCGCAAACTCGGGATACTCGACGAGCGCGAAGGCCGCTATGCGAAAGCTCAGCGCTGGTATCGCCGAGGCATGAAAGCCGCGCTCGCCACCGATCCGAAACCTGACCGTGGCGAGCTGTTGCTCCTGACCGTCGCCATGGCTGCGGCCGAGTTCCGTCGGGGCCGGATTCGTCAAACCTGGGACCTGCTTGTGCCGTTGGCCGACGACAAGCGAGTGCCGGCCGAGGTTCGGTTGCGGTCCTGCTATCTCCTGCAGCTGTCCGGCACCTACCTGAACGAGCCGGGGGCTGTTCGGTTCGGCAAGATTGGCCTTGAGCTGGTTGATCTTGTCCGGGACGAGGTGCTGCACGGCAACCTGGTCAACAACCTTGGCATCGCCGAATACTTCGGTGGCCGGTGGGACGGCGCGGCCGACCTGTACGAGGAGACCTACCGGTTGGCCGAAGCGGCGGGCAACGTGCTCGGCGCCATCATGGCACTCAACAACCTGGGAGAGATCAGGTCCGATCAGCTCCGCTACGCCGACGCCAGCCGATACTTCGACGACGCGCTGCGACGGGCAAAAGCCGCCAACGCAACGCTGCCCATCTACGTGCTGGAAGGCAACCGTGGTCGACTCGCCACTCGAATCGGCGAACTCGACGAGGCCGAGCTGCTCCTGACGACAGCGCTTACCGGTTTCACCGAAATCGAAAGCCCATCGTTTGTGTACGACACCGAGATTCGTCTCGCCGAATTGCTGGTCGCCAGAGGAGAGTGGGCCGAGGCTGATGCAGAAGCCGGACGGCTACTTCTGTTGGGAGCCGAGAGCGAGGCCGGCGCGCCCGAGACCGTTCAGTTGCTGCGCATACGGGCCGCAGCTGCGGCGGCGATGGGCGACGATGCGACGGCAATCCAACTGCTACGCGAGGCACGCCAAACGGCGGAGGAAGCCGGCATCCGCTACCAGCGGGCAATGACGCTGATAGAACTGGACGCCCTTGAGCCGGACGTCGGTCACCGAGCGGTGGCCCTCGAACTGTTCGGTGCACTCGGCGTGAACACCGAACAGTTCGTCGCCGGCTAGAGAAACCGGCATTTGGCCTACCTCAAATTGTTGCGATCCGAGATCGGCAAATTGTTGCGATCCGGGATCGGCAAATAGTTGCGATCCGAGATCGGTCAGTACTCGCAGTTGATCTCGGTGTCGGTGCCGCCGTTGCCTCGACATCTGTCTCGATCGGGCCCACCATCGAGATCGTCGTTACCGGCTTGGCCGGCCAGGCGATCATCGCCTGCCCCACCTTCCATGATGTCGTTGTTGTTGCCGCCCCACATGATGTCGTTGCCGTCTCCGCCGAACATCTCGTCGTCACCGTTGGAGCCGACCATGACGTCGTTGCCGTCACCGCCATAACCCTTGTCGTCGCCGCTGTCGAGCTTCAGGTTGTCGTTGCCGGCATCGCCATGCAGCTCGTCGTCACCGCCGCCGCCGTTCAAAATGTCGTTGCCGTCACCGCCGCGGAGGGTGTCGTTCCCGTTGGCGCCGAACATCCGGTCAACCTCGGCACCGCCGAGCAGGATGTCATCGCCGTTGCCTCCGAGGAGCAGGTCCCTGTCTTCGCCGCCGTCGAGGGTGTCGTTGTCGTTCCCACCCGTCAAGCGGTCCCTACCCTGTTCGCCGTAGACGATGTCGTTGCCGGTGCCGCTGAAGATCCGGTCGTTGCCGTCACCACCGTAGATGATGTCGTCACCACCCCGGCCGTAGATGAGATCGTCGCCGCCAAGACCGCAAATCACGTCTGGGCCCGCTGTTCCTCGCAGCACGTTGTTGCCAGGTGTTCCGGTGATGGTGCACTCGATGCCGGGGTCGCTGTCATCGAGGGGATCGGAGCCGCTTTCGACTTCTTCGCCGTCGCTGATGCCGTCACCATCGGTATCCGGGTTGCCCGGGTCGGTGCCAAGCTGAATTTCGGCGGCGTTGGTGAGACCGTCGTCATCGGCGTCGCCCGTTGGGCCGTCATTGAGGTCCGGGTCACACGCATCGCCGATGCCGTCCCCGTCACCATCTTCCTGGTTCGGGTTTGGATCGTTGATGCAGTTGTCCTGGCCGTCACCGATGCCATCGTCGTCGGCATCGTCGGGGCTGGTCGACTCAAGCGCAACGAACGTGGCCGAGGCGTTGGCGCCATTGCCGAGCGCGTCCGAAGCGGACACGGTCAGCGTGTGCTCGCCGGGCTCCAACACGATGGTCTGGCCGTCGTCGACAGGTTCACCGTCGACGGCGCCGTTACAGGTCTCGGCTCCCGAGGTTGCGTCGCCACAGCTGTAGCGGACCGTCACCGGGGACTCGACTTCGCTGTTGCTCGACGGCGACAGCGAGATGATCGGGCCTTCGGTGTCGAACAGTGCGATGACCGTTTCCTCATCGCCGTTGGCCAAGGTGAAGGTGACCGTGTGGGCACCATCGCCAAGCTCCGCCGGGTCGAGTGTTACCTCGGGCGCTGTTCCTCCGTCGACCAGCGGACCGGAGTCCACCCGATACTCAAGGACCTCGCCCCCGGCGCTCGCCGATACCGAGACCGCAGAGGTGTAGAAGTTGCCTGCGTCCGGTGGCCGTGCCGCTTCGGCCGTAATGGTCGGCGTCTCTGGCTCGGGCTGGGTGTCATCAAGGTAGGACTCGGCCTTGTTGGTGCTGAGCGCCACGTTGCCGTTGCCGTCCAGGGCTTGCACCAGAAACTCAACGTTGTTCTCGGTCAGCTCCAACGAACCGCTCCAGAGCAGCGGACCCTGCTGGGTCAACTCAACCGGCGTCCAGGTGGTGCCGGTGCCCGGGTTCTGGGCGACCATGGCCTGCACCCGCTCGATGCCCGAGGGGTCGGTCACCCTGGCCGAGATCACCAGGATCGAGCTGCCACCGTTGGTTACCACCTCGGACTGGATGCCCTGGTAGACCGGGGCCTGCTGATCCGAACCGGATCCAACCTCACGGTAGAACACCTCGAACTGCATCTGGTCGAACAGCCGCATGGTGCCTCGGCCATCGTCGGAGGTGGTTTGGAACGTCGCCGCAAGAGCGCTGAGCTGTTGCCGTGGCCCTTCCGGTGTGCGGTAGTTGGAGATGAACACGGTCGGCTCGGTGCCGATGTCGCTGACCTCCGGCTCAACCTCGTTGGCCGCCAGGTCAACGATTGGCCGTGCGATGTCTGGCTCAATGTCGAGCACGTCGGTGGTCTGCAGACCGGTAATGAACGCACCCTGGGCCACCGCAACCGGGACCGTGCCGTCGTCACTCACCGCGCTCACGTCGTAGCTGACCGTCGGGAGGATCGGTGCGAACGGCGTTGACTGCTGGCGGGTCCGACCGGGGTCGGCCTCGGGAAGCGTTGCCTGGAACAGGGTTCCCTCGTTGTTTGTCACCTGGGTGAACACCGGGCCGCTGCTGATGGTGTTCAGCGACAGCGTGGTGTCCGACAGCGGGAACAGACCGGGGAGTTCGGGGACCGGAACCGGGGGCGGCGGGTTGGCAACGCCGACCTTGTAGATGGGCAGACCGTAGAAGGTCGACTGCTGCAAGACCTTCTCGTCAAATGGTCCGTACGCCGTTTGGCGGGTGCCGAAGTAGGCATGCTTGGCGTACTGCAACGCCTCGCCGACGGTTACCGAACCGTTGAGCCGCTCTGCGAACAACGCCATGAGCCGCTCGGTCAGTTCAACACCCTCGGTCTCGCCGTAGCCGTAGCCGGTGTTGCCGACCCACACCGCCCGTTGGCGACTGAACGTCTGCGCCCAGTCAAGGGCCCTCGGGTCGTCGTCGGGGAACAGTTCGTCCGGCACATGCAGGCCGCCGTGGCAACCCATGGAGAACAGGATGCGGCCGAGCAGGGCGTCAGCTCGGTCTGCGCTGTCCAGTGACTCGGTGGTGAACAGTTCGGTCTCGAGGCCGGCAGCGCTCTGGTCCGCAGGCTGGGCCCGGTACTGATCAAAGTGGGCGTTGATCGCCCCGATATCGGGCACGGTCCCGTCGAACAGTGCATCGTCCAGGTCTTGCCTGCCCCAGCCCTCGCTGATCAGCGTGTCGACCGGGTCGATGTCTGGCAGTTCGGCCAATCGGTCGGTGACGGCTTGAGCGCCATCGCTAAGGAAGTCATACCCGCTGACGAAGCCGGTGCTGGGACTCAGCGTGCCGTCGAAGGTGATGTACGTTGCGATCTGCCCCGCAATCTCTGACGGCGTCTCGACCAGACGGCCGAGCGAGGTGTCGGTAACGAACAGGGTTCGCTTGCCGGACTTGATCGGGTCGAGGTCACCGTAGGGCTCGTCGCTCTGGTAGTAGCCACCGGCGGCAACACCGAACAGGGAGTTTGCCTGGTCGCCCTGGAAGGTCCAGGCGAAGCTGGTCTCGTTGGCGATGGTGGTGTCATCGGCCAACCTGGCAAACGGAATCACGTCGTCGTCACCGACGATGATGATGTTGTCGATGGTCGTCGTCGGGTCGCTGGTTCGCAACTCGGCGATGAGCGCTGCAATCTCTCGGACGGTGTCGTTGACAACCTCCGGCTCGCAGGCCGCGGCGTCCAGATCGCTGAACGATGCCCGCACGTCGTCGTCACCGTCGACGCTGACCACCGCAGCGTTCAGCCCGAGGTCCGGGTTGGCGTTCAGGTAGGAGACCAGCTCCTCCATCGCATCAACTGCGTTGACCGCGGCACCTCCGTACTTTGCGAAGAGTCGCTCCTCGTTGGTCAGGATCAGCGTGTTGACCCCCGCCATTTCGGCGGTCGTCGGGACCGAGCCACGGTCTCCAGCACTGCTGTAGTCCTGGGAGACGCACTCCAACGGTGGTGCGGGTGGCACCACGTTGACGAACAGGCCGTAGGGGTCTGCGCTAAACGCTCCGCCGTGGCCCGACACCTGGATGTAGTAGGTACCGGCCTTGCGGACGTTTCGAATGTCGATGATTTCGGTCTCGGTGTCCGGGGCGTTCGA
The DNA here is from genome assembly GCA_964609665.1 of uncultured Acidimicrobiaceae bacterium. Lineage (GTDB taxonomy): Bacteria > Actinomycetota > Acidimicrobiia > Acidimicrobiales > SZUA-35 > JAHELU01. Next base: position 9,119 of record CAZSTV010000106.1, on the reverse strand, counting down.
CACCGAGATGATCGGCAGATTGCCTTGGCGTGGCAGATCGGCAAGCGATCCCGGCTTGTTGCTGTTCTCCGACCCGGCGAACCCAACCTGGGTTGGGGGTTCGGTGGGGACGATCTCCTGCTCGCCGAGCGGCACCAGCGGTTCGTCGTTAGGTCCAAAGACCACCAGATCGTAGTCATCGGGCAGATCGCTGAGCGACAGCGCCAGCCTGGCGCCCGCTTCCAGCGACACCGAGAACACGTCAACGTCGGCCGCCGAAGAGAGGTGCGACACATAGACGGTGTCGGTCTCGACCGCGGTGGCGTTGTCGGTGTTGTCGTTTGGCTCGAACGCTTCAACAACGGCGAGCGAACTCTTCTCTCCCGACTGGATGCTGGTGCCGGCAACCCGGCCCCGAGCTTCAATCGTTCGGTTGCCAAGGCGAAGCCCGGCGGTCGCATCGAGCGTCAGCTCGTAGGGGAAGTCCGGCTCAACGCCGCTGAGCAGGAACTCAACAATGTTGTCGGTAACGATCGGAGTGTCGACGCCGGTGACCTGTGCTGCACCGGGACGCCCAATGAGCACCGCCGAGTCTGCAATGTAAGTGCTGCCAGGTGGCAGGATCACCTGCAGCCGCACGTTGGCGTTGGCTCCGGTGACCGTGAATTCGGTGTCGATGGTGACGGTGCCCGCCGGAGGTAGCTCCATTGAACGAAGGTCAATCTCGGCCCAGTCATAGGAGTCAATCCCCAGCAGCCCGAGCAGCAGATCGCCGAGGGTGAGGTTGGCAAGCTCTTCGGGGCTGAGGTTGGCCAGCAGGTCTTCCAGGGTGGTTCCCGCAAACTCCGTGAGTTCCCCGAGCGTGACGTCTTCCCAGTCGGCGACGTCTCGCATGACCGAGTCGCCCCAGTCGATGTCGTCACCGTCGAGGGACGGGTGGATGGCGAGCAGGTCACCAAGGCGGACCCCGTCCATGACCGGCAGTAGATCGTCAATGGTCTGGGCGAGGAAGTTCGGGTCTACCGGGTTGCTCAGCAGATCCTCGAGGACGATGCCGTTGCGATTCGCCAGCTGACTGATGGTGATGACACCAAAGTCGGTCAGCTGTGTCCTGACCTGGCTTTCGGTCAACCCGTCGACACTGTCGATCAGGTCTTGGAGGCTGATCAGCGCCAGCGCGTCCGCTCCGAGCTCATCAAGGCGGGTCCGACGAACGTCTGCGTTTGTCGACGGTAGATCGCTCAGGGTCATGTCGTCGAAGGTGAGGAAGTCGACAAGGTCAAAGTCGGTCAGCCCGTCGATCTGGGCCCGGATCTCCTCTTCGGTGAAACCACCGACGCCGACGAGGTCAGCGAAGCGAAGGCCGGTGTCGGCACCGGAGAACAACCCAAAGGTTGCGGTCGGCAGGAGCGCTCCGGCGGCTGCGGCATCGGCCAGGGTGGCGTCGCCGTTGCAGTCGATGAGCGAGCAGTCGACGAGGAGGTTGATGCGGTCCAGGGCAACAGCGCCGATTGGCACTGCGCCGATGGGCGACGACTCAAGCTCCACCGCGCCGATGGGCACGCTGGTGATGTCGACCGCGCCGATTGGTACCGCGCCGATGGGGATGGAGCCGAGGTCCACGGCCCCGATGGGTACCGCGCCGATTGGTGAACCGGCAACGTCAACCGCGCCGATTGGCACGGCCCCGATGGGCGATGCTTCAAGGTCTACCGCGCCGATGGGTACCGCGCCGATTGGTGAACCGGCAACGTCGACGGCGCCGATCGGCACCGCGCCGATGGGGATGCCGCTGAGTGCAACCGCGCCGATTGGCACGGCACCTATGGGTGCACTTGAGATGTCCACGGCGCCGATGGGGACGGCGCCGATTGGTGAACCGGCGATGCCGTCGGTGTCGAGATCTCCCATGGACACCGCACCGATGGGGGTGCTGGCCAGGGTGACCGCGCCGATGGGCACGGCGCCGATCGGAACATCACTGATGGACACCGCGCCGATGGGTACCGCTCCGATGGGAGCCTCTGCAAGGTCAACCGCGCCGATGGGCACGGCTCCAATTGGCGTGCCCGCAATGTCCACTGCACCGATTGGTACGGCCCCGATGGGCGTGCCTGCGATGTTGACTGCGCCGATTGGTACGGCGCCGATCGGGACCGACACCACCGGCACGGCGCCGATGGGTACCGCTCCGATTGGAACGCCACGGATGCCAAGATCGATCAGAGAGAATTCATCGGAGCAGACAAAGCCCGGGACCAGCTCTTCGGCCAGGTCACAGACGGTCTGTCCGCTCGGCAGCTGTACTGCGCCAATCGGTGTGTCCGCAATGCTGACAGCGCCGATGGGCACCGCGCCGATCGGGGTGGAGGAAAGGTCGATGCGGTTCAGGTCAAGCCCGTCGATCAGCCCGGCGCGGAGCACCTCGCCAAGGGTGATGGCCTGCACGGGCTTGTTGGCCAGCGGGGTGTCCGCAAGCACGGGACCCCAGCCACCTTCGATGGGAATGTCCGAAAGCAGGATGCCGTTGAGCAGATCCGCGTCCAGGTTCAACTCGCCGACCGAGGTTTCCGCCAGCAGGTTGTTGTCTCCCTCTTCGTCGGCAACGGTGCCGAGCGAAACATCGGCGATGCCCTCGTTTCCGGCCGCGGTTTCACTGGCCTGCGGGGGGAGGTCTGCGGTAGCTGCGGCCTGAGCGCCCACCGGGACCTGACTGTTACCGGGGCTGATCGAGACGGTCAGTCCGGTCACGGTCTCGATGGTCGGCGGGTCTGGGACCGGTACAACAAAGACCGCTCCGGCGTCTGCGCCCGCCTCGTCCTCCAGCGACGCGCCGACAGCAACCCGGTTGCCGCTGAGCGACATCGACACCGTGAAGTCGTCCCGGTCGAGGCCGCTGAACGTGCTGAAGTTCTGGACCTGGTCTGGCTGGCCATAGGAGCCGGTGCGGACCCAGCTGGTCCCATCAAAGCCGAAGAACCCGAGGCCCACCTCAAGGCGTTCCGTCCCGGGTTCCGGGAAGAAGTTGGCCCGCTCGAACACGACCAGCCGGTCAGCGCCGAGCGCAAAGTTGAACCCGAAACCAAACGCTCCGGTCAGTACCGATTCAACGACCGGTGTTCCGCTGCTGATGCTGTTGTAGATGGTGACGGTATTGAAGCTTCTGATCGCCATACGGTCGCCGAAGGCATCAACCTTCGCACCGAAGAACGAGTCTGGGTCGCCAAGGGTTGTCAGCGTGGTGCGAGTGGCTCCGAGCTGATAAATGGTCACCTCTCCGGGGTCGCTGGTGTCGGTGATAGCGGAGGCTCCAAGGACCAGGAGATCACCCTCGAGAGCCAGCGAGGTGTGGCGCTTCGTAAATGACAGGGGCTCGTTGATGGTCACGGCGCCACTCGAGGCGTCGACGTTGTAGATCCGCACTTCGTCGCCGGTGCCGACAACCGCGAACTGGTCGTTGATGGCGACGTAGTCGCCGCCGTCCGCCTCGTCGGCCTCCCTGGTGTACGGGTTACCCGGCGCTGGCTGGCGGAAGACCTGCAACTGGTTTGCGGAGAGCGTTGCCAGCAGGTCATCGTCGGCGTCCACCGCGGTGCCAAACCCAGCTCCCGCGCTGAAGTCGTTCGGCGTCAGGACCTGGTTGGAGACGAACACGCCTTCTTCAAGGCCGAATATCTCGACGTTTCCTTCACCTCGGTTGGCGTTGGCGCCAGGAGCGAGGACCGCAAGCCGGTCATCCAGGAGCGCAACGCCGGAGCCGAACATGTCGCCTTCGCTACCGACGGCCGAAACGACCTTCTGGCCGATGCCGCCGTCTCCGCTCAGTTCTTCGAGTTGGGCGCTGCCTTCGGTGAAGCTGTCAACGACGCCATCGAAAGGAATGACGGCGTACAGCTGGTGCGGCCCGTCCGCGGCAACCTGCGCCGCGTCGCCATCAGCGGCGAATGCTCGGTGAATGAACTCGATCTCGTTGCCGAACCCCAGCGTGGAGTAGACGGAAACACCCGCGTCGCCACCGGAGGCGCCGACGGTCACGATGTCGCCGCTGATCGCAACGTCGATGCCGAAGCTGGTCGAGCCGGCCTCGGTGTCAGTCAACCGCTCCGCGCTCGCTGGGTTGGTCAGCGGCTCCGGGTAGAACCATGCCTGGCCCGGCCCGCCGGACTCGGTCGGCTCACCAACTATCAGTGCGTCGCCGTCGGCGGCGATTGAAGCGCCGAACAGGCCCTGGGAGGTAGGCGCGGGGGACGACAGCGAATATTCACTGTCCCATTCCCACGCTGATCCGGTCCGTTGCCAATAACTGATCCGACCTTCGTCGTCGGTGCCGTAAAACTGCGACCCGATCCAAAGCTCGTCGGAGGCAGCGATGGCCACGTCCGACCCGAAGAAGCCTTCGTCCGGATCGGTGCTAATGATGTCCTTCGTTGCGACGACGTTGAAGGTGTCGTCCAGGCCAGCGGTGGTCACGCGGCCAACGTCGGAGTTGGCCCGAGGGGCGCCCGCTGCGACCAGTAGATCTTTCACGTCGACGGAGGCGCCGAGCAGGCCACCGGCCTGCGTTCCGCCAATTGTGTCGGTCAGTTGGTAGGAACCAGCGGCGCTGCGTCCGTAGATCCGAACCGCACCAAGGTTGTCCTCGACCGGCGAGCCAACGGCGAGCACCGGCCCGTCCATTGCGACCGCGGCCCCGAACCCCGTACCGGCCAGGCCGGAAATGGTCTGTACGTTCGTCCACTCGTCGTTGATGAAGCGACCGATGTAGACGACGTCGTTGTCGGGATCACCAACGGCACCCCAACCGCTGTCGATGTCCAGCCCCGTAGGGAGGTTCACCGCAGGTGGTGGCGGGGCCGGGTCGGCGATTTCGGCCACATAGACCTGTCCGGCGTTGGTTCCGTCGTTCGTGCTGAGGATGAAGTCGAAGCCGGGCGCGGCGGTGATCAGGTTGGGCGCGGAGTCATCCAACAGGACGACAGCGCCAACCTCGTCATCGGCGTCGCTGTCGGTCGGGGTGAAGGTGTGCTCGGGTGCGCCGAGGGACGCGTCGGTCCCGTCGTAGTTGTAAATCTCGACGGTGCCGCCGCTAGCGTCTGCGATGTCCGGCAGGCCGATCGCGATGACGTTGTCACGGATGTCCAACCACCGCTGGGGGCTGTTCGGAGCGTTCAAACCGGAGATGTCGAGCGCACCGAACTGGGACCCGTTATTGAAGAGGAGCACCTTGTCCGCGCTGGCGATGCCGACGGCAACGGTGCCGGGGTTGTCCGGGTCCGCGGCCATGACCTGACCGGCCATGTCGCCGGTACCGAAATTGGTGATCTTCTGGTTCAGGAAGTACCCCTCATTCGAGGGGTTGATGTAGTGGTAGATCGCTCCGGCATCGTCGGCCGAGTCGTCATCGCCAGGAGAACCGATAAAGGCATGGGTTCGTTCTTCACCGCTGGCGGTTGTCTCATCGACGGTTTCGACGGTCCAACCGAACTGGCCGCCCTCCGGTGAGAGGGTGTCAGGGTCGATCAGCTCGGAGCTGAGCTCGGGCCCGCCGTCACCAAGGACCACCTGGTACACCACGCCGCCGAAGTTGCTGCCCGTGCCAATTTCGGTCGCGCCGACCAGCAGGTTGCCGAAACGGTCAAACGCCAGCGAGCGCGCGAAGTCGATGAGCTCACTTTCGATGAGTGGCGCGCCGTTCCCAACGAAGGTTCCGGCGTCCAAGGAAAACCACGTGACCGAGTCGTTGGAGGAGACCGCAATGTCGTCCCCCCGGACCGCCAGGGCCCGACCCCATCCGGGTCGGGACTCGGAAAGTACCTGGAGCAGTGCCCACGGATCGCCTGCCGAGGACCGGGTGTAGACGGCGACCGATGGCGTAGCGGTTCCACCGCCATAGGTGACGGCCAGCGTCTTGTCGTCCTGGGCCATGACCGTCCCGAGGGCGGTCCGCAGCGGCACGCCATCATTGGCGATTGTCTGCGCCGTCGTAAGGCTCGCAGCTGCCGCCGGTGCAATACCGGGCCCGACCGGGGCAACCCCGATGAGCACCACGGCAAGCACGCCCAGTGACAGCTTCGCCACGGCCCTTCGAATGGTCGATCTTGTGCTTCGGACTGACGTGCACCCGCCGTGCAAAGCGTCAACGCCGGAGTGAACCCTCCGGGTAGCCGTAGTCATATGGTCCCTCCTAGCTAACTCGGACACTGTAGTTAGCGCGGGCAATTCGGGCTAAGCCGTGGGTGTAATGACCTGATCGGCGTCCATGTCCGTATCTTGGGCCGGTGACCGTTCTTTCGATCGATGCCGAGGCCGTACTGTTCGACAGCGATGGCGTGCTGGTGGACTCTCACGCCGAGGTGGAGAAGGCGTGGCGCCAGCTCGCCGCCGAGTATGCGCTCGACGTTGAGAAGTTACTTACAGAGCTTGTCGGGGTGCGGGCGGTGGACACCCTCAGCCGTTACCTGCCAAACGACACCTGCCTTGAGGCGATGGCCCGGCTCGAAGACCTGGAGGTGGACATGGCTGCCAACACCCGGCCCATCCCCGGCGCTCGGGAGTTGCTGCTGGCGCTCGGCGACCGGCCGTGGACCATCGTCACCTCGGCAACCCGACGCCTCGCCGAGGCCCGTTGGACCGGAGCAGGCATTCCGCTGCCGCCCCACCCGATCACCGCGGATGATGTCTCGAAGGGCAAACCGGATCCGGAGCCGTTCCTGGTGGGTGCCGCGACGCTCGGGATCGACCCCGGGCGGTGTGTTGTGTTTGAAGATTCGCCGTCGGGAGGCCGGGCCGGCCATGCCGCTGGGGCGTCGGTGGTCGCCGTTGGCGACCTTGACTGGCCGGTGGAACCGACCGCCCGGGTCGACGACCTTCGGGCGGTATCGGTGGCGGCCGACGGTCCGCCGACCATCCTGATCAACCGCTGAGGACCTTCGGCCCTGGTCCGAAACCGGGGGCGGGCAGATGATCGAGGTATGACACTCACTCTCGACCGGCAGACCACATCGCTCACCGCTCCATCCCCATCGGACACCGCCCTCGACCGGGCCGGCTCCGCAGCATCGCCGTCGCCCACCGGACGTTTGTCCCCAACGGTCGTCGGATTCGGTGTGATGGCCGCAGCCATCGTTGCCGTGCTCGGCCTGACGACGGTGATGATGCTGTTCATGACCGACATTTCGGTCTTGGCCGCGTTTGGGTTTGGCCTCTACTGCGCCTTCTGGCTTGGCATTGGGTTTGGCATCATCTTCGGCTCGGCTGCGGTCTTCGCCAGGGACGACGCCCCCGGGCCACACCACTAATCGGCCAACACCAATAATTGACGGTGAACACCGCTAATTGACCGTGAACACCACCCAGGGTTTGGTCGGGTCGACGTTGCCGGAGCCATCGGCGGCCCGGGCCAACATGCCGTAGCTGCCTGCCGGTAGCGTCACGTTGAGCTCCCAGTCGACCTGGGTTCCTGCCCCGATCAGCGTTGCCGGCAGCCGGGTATAGGACCCCCACGTGCCGTCGGGCTGTAGCCACAGCGAGTTGGCTCGGTCACGGATTGCAATGCCGACCGAGCCCACTTCGACGTTGTCGGTTGCGGCGCCGAGCAGCGTCACCGCTGGGCCGCTGAGTGCCTGGTTACGAACCGGTGTGGCCACCGTTGCATCCGGCGGGGTGGTGTCGGTGACGTTGGCCTGGACGGTGAAGCGGACCCACGGCCTGCTTGCGTCCTCCTTGCCCAGATGGTCGACGGCCCGCACGCTGACCGCGTAGGAGCCCTCGGGCAGGTCGAACTCAATGTTCCAGTCCGTGCTTGGGGTGCCGGGGTCGGTCAGGGTCGCATCCTGTAGGTGATACGAACCGAACGTTCCGGTCGAAGAGTTGAACCAGCCGCCGCTGTCCAGATCTCGCACCGCAATTCGTACCTGGCCGACGGCAACATCATCGGTGGCGGTGCCGCTGAGCACCGCCGGTTGGCCAAGCGCCTCGTTGCGCTGCGGAGTGACCAACTCACCATTCGCCGGTTCGGTGTCGTTGGAGGGAGCGGTCACGGTGAACAGGTTGTTCGGACGCACCACCTCTCGATTACCGCTGGTGTCCGTCGCCCGGGACAGCACCCGGTAGGTGCCGCTCGCCAGTGCGATGTCGGTTGACCAACCGGTGGTAGCTGCGCCTGGATCGGCCAAGTCGGTGTTCTGCCACTGGAAGGTCCCGAAGGTCCCGTCGTTGCGCAGCCACTGACCGGTTGGCACGTCCCGAATGGCGATCTGCACCACGGTGATGCCGCCACCGGGATCGGTCGCGGTTCCCGAGAATGTCACTGGAGACGTGGTGACCGTCGAGCGGTGAGCCGGCGCGTCGATCACGGTGTCAGGCTCGGCGTCGACCACCGACCGCAGTTGGGAGAAGTCCTGCACCTCGGTTCCGGCCGACCACCGGTTCGGTGCGCCGAACGAAGAGCTGGAACCGTCGTTGTATGCCGACTGCGGGGTGATGGCCGCGCTCGGGTCTTCTTCGAGCTTGCCAACCTCTTCAGAGCCGACGCCCCCACTCGGTGCGATGCCCTCGCCAGCCGGACCGAAGATGGTGGTGCCACCGTCTCTGATGGTCAGCTGCCAATTGTCGTTGGAGACCTTGAAGTTGTTGGCGGTCACGTAGGTGCCACTGCCGTTGTTTGCGGCCTGAACGTTGATCCACCAGTCACCGGCTGCCGGGTCGTAGCTCACGTCGTCGGCCAGATCTTCCGAGACGGTGATGATGGTGCCGGACCGGACGTCCGCCCACAGAGCGTCGTTGGAGAAGAACAGCGACTCGACGTCTTGGCCTGCTCCGCCGGTGTCATCGGAGATGATCAGTTCAAGACCCCGGAGGTCGACGTTGTCCTCGGTGACGACAAGCTCAAACCAGTCACCGCCGTTGCCTGCGACCGCACCCCAGAACGGGTCGGTTGCGGCGCCGCCGTCCAGCAGGTTCGAAGAACTGACAGCGTTCCACTCGTTGAGGATCACGCTCGGGTCTGCCGGGGTGCCCCAGGAGACGATGTCCACCTGTGCGCCGTTGCCATCCAGCAGCCGGACTTCGCCGCCACCGTCGGAAAGCGCGTCCGGGAACACGCCGAGCAGATGGCTGCCGGAGTTGGCCTGGGTGTACGC
>CAZSTV010000105.1:9467-18488 GCA_964609665.1 uncultured Acidimicrobiaceae bacterium | reverse complement strand
GTCCACGGCATGGCGGAACAGCCGCTGCAGGTCGGTGCCTTCCGGGGTGGTCCTGGCGCCGACCAGCGTGCCGATGATCTCGGCGGGTGTTCCGACCTGGCGCCAGATGTCAGCAAGCAGCTGAACGATGGAGCTCTTCCCGTTGGTGCCGGTAACCCCGACAACGGTCAACTCATTCGAGGGGTGTCCATGGACAACCGCGGCCGCTGGGCCCATGGCCGCTCGCACATCGGTGACGACCAACTGTGGGACGCCAACATCGAGCTGACGTTCCACCAGAACGGCAACGGCTCCGGCAGCAATTGCGGCCGTCGCAAAGTCATGACCGTCGGCGGCAGCTCCCGGCACGCAGCAGAAAAGGTGGCCCTCCGCGACAGCGCGCGAATCATGGGTGGCGTCGGAGACTTCCACCGTGGATGCCTCTTCAGACCCGCCGCCAGCGACGACGAGGGTGGCCCCGATCGCGTTGACCACATCGGAGAGCGGCGCGGTCATGGAGTGTTTCCCGCCTGCTGGGGTGCGGCGGTCTCCTCGACGTCGGCGCTCCCCGCTGCGGTTTGATCTGCCGGTTCGGCTGCAACCTGTGCAGGCTCGTCCGCCACCTGCGCAGGCTCGTCTGTGAGCGGCTCATCGACTTCCGGAGCAGCCGCCGGGGTGCCTCGAACCTTGCCACCGCTGGTGATGCCCATCGGCTGATCGGGAGCGACACCGAGAATCCGAAGCGCGTACTCGCCCACCTCGGCAAAGACCGGAGCGGCAACTGCGGAGGCGGTGAAGCGGGTGCTTGGCTCGTCGATCACGACGACGATTGACAGCCGCGGATCATAGGCGGGCACGAACCCGGCGAAGGTGGCGACGTACCGACGATCGTTGTCCGACCCGTAGGTGAAGTTTCCGGAGCCGTCATCAAACACCTTCCACGCAGTGCCGGTCTTGCCAGCAACCGCATAGCCGGGGATGGAGGCGGACTTGCCGGTGCCGGTTTCAACAACGCCGACGAGCAGCTTGGTGAGTTCGGCGGCGGCCCGTTCGCTGAGCACGGGCTTGCCGGGGCCAGAGTCAATCGGGTGTTCGGTGCCGTCTGGGGCCAGCAGCGAGCGGACCAGTATTGGGCTGCGGTAGTGACCGCCGTTCGCAACAACGTTGTAGGCCGCCGCTAGCTGGGTTGCGTTGACCGTGACGCCTTGACCAATCGGAATGGAACCGGCGTCACTGCCATACCAGTCATCGGGTGCGGGAACCTTGCCCTGGCTTTCGCCTTCAAAACCAATGCCAGTTGGCTGACCGAACCCGAAACGGGTGAGGTAGCTGTGGACCTGGGTCGGCCCGAGGTTCTGGGCCACCATGATGGTGCCGACGTTCATCGAGTCGGCCAGGATCTGCGACACCGGATACGGGGCGCCGGCGTGAGCGGGACGGTCGATGAAGTCCTTGCCACCGATCCGGACCTGCGATGGCACTTCGACCATCGTGTCTCCGGTGTAGCCAAGCTCCTCGATGGCAGCGGCCATGGTGATCGTCTTCAGCACCGAGCCCGGCTCGAACGTTGAAACGAGGGCGGCGTTGTAGCGAGGTATCTCGCACTGCCCGGTCTCTTCGTTGCGGGCAACTCCGGCCATCGCCAGGATCTCGCCATTGCTCGGATCGGTGATGACCGCTGTTGCCCCGGCGGCTCCGGTCTCCTCGCACTGGGCGAGCAGGGCCTCCTCCGCGACAAACTGGATGCGGTTGTCGATGGCCAGGATGATGTCATAGCCCGCCGTGGCGGGGTTGACCTTCCAGTCGGTGACGCTGATGCTGCCGAAGCGGCTGCGTTCAAACTCTTCCTCGCCTGGGACGCCGGTCATGATCTCGTCGTACTGCGCCTCGACGCCGTAGATTCCGCGCTCTTCAGGGTCGACGCGGCCTACCAACGGCTGGGCCAGAACGCCTGCGGGGTAGATCCGGTCCTCTTCGGGGCGGGGAAATATGCCAACCATTGAGGCACTGGTGTCGCTGCTGGACATCAGCTCTTTGACGCCTGCGACCGCCTCTTCTGGAATGGTCCTGGCCAGCAGCGAGTAGCGGTCGCTCGGCGACTCAGGGGTCAGATCTTCTTTGAGTTGGGCGGCCTCGATACCGAGCAGCGGGGCGAGTAGCGCTGCGGTTGCTTCTGGATCGACGATCATCGTCGGGTCGGCGACGATCTGGTTGCTTGGCGTTGAGGACGCCAACACAAAGCCGTCGCGATCGAGGATGCGCCCCCGGTACCCGGCCAGTTGACGGGTTCTGGTCCGCTGATCCTCACCGAGGGACCGAAGATCGTCGGAACGGATGGCCTGCAGATCGACCAGAAGGGCGACGAACCCGGCCCCGATCATGGCGAACACCACGAGCAGCACGAAGAGCCTGTTGCGAGGGTCTCGAGGTTTTGTGGTTCGACGAAACATCGTTCGCCGGACCGCTCGCCGTCGTGCGTCTCTCGAGGAGCCGCGCCCGTTCGTCATCCGCTACCTGTACCTGCACTCATTCCGCCGAACCGACTGTTACCTACCTCTTCACCAGATGCTGGGGTTCCCGCTCCCCCGACCACCGCTGTCGTACCTGCAATGCTGGTCGGCGCCTGTTCAACCGTTGTGCCACCGAGGGACTGGCCACCGGTTCCGGTCGCAGCGACGGGTGCGGGTGCAGGCGTCGAAGCACTTGCACCGCTGGTACCGGCGTCAGATGTTCCCGGGGCCGGTGTTGCCGCGTCAGCTGTTGATGCTTCGGCTGTCGCCACGACGGGAGTCGCCGAGGCAGGGGTTGCCACCGGGCCGGTCGAAGCGGTTGCGCCAGCTGCCGCTGTCGTCCCGACCACGGTCGGGGTCTGGACGGGCTGCGCAACAACATCGGGCGGGGTCTGAACCACCGTCTCGGTGCCAGCGGCACTTTCGGCAACCCCAGCGTCAGCGGCGGGTGTGGCCAGTTCGGAGGCAGCGGCAACCCTGACCGGGGCGGTACCGGAGATACCAACCGAAATCGTCGTGGTGTCGGCGTCACCTGCGGCAACACCAACCGCGGTGACGGTTTGGCTTGAACGGAACGAAATGGCGGCCGGCACGTCGCGCACCGGGGCAGCGGCGGCGAGGAAGACCGGTTGGTTGGCCCGAACCATGCCAAGTTCCTGGGCACGGTTGACGATGGCCGAGGGGGACGACGCCTCTTCCGCGGCGCGTTCCACCTTGGCCTGGTGGGCTTCGGCTTCAGCGATTCTGGTCCTGATGGCGTCCAGTTGCTGCTGATCGGCGACGAGTTCCGCGTGCACGAAGGCAACGGCAAAGAAGCCAAGCAGCACAACGATGAACAGGGCGACCAGCGCGTGGCGCCTGCGGGCCCGCTGGCGAATTGCCTGCTGGTTTAGGACCTTGAGTTTTGGACGTGACTTGGACCCCCGACGGGCAGCGCCCGCTCTCGATCGGTCACGTTCCACCAACGCAGCCGTCATGGGTTTGTCCTTTCACATGTTGTCTCGGCGAATACGTGTCCCGTCATGCCGCCACCCGCTCAATCGTTCGGAGTCGGGCGCTGGCGGCGCGAGGATTGCGTTCCAGTTCCAGGTCGCTGGGGCGACGAACCATTGGTCGCACGATGGCGAAGTCCGGCTGTTCGGCCTCCACCGGCAACCCGGGAGGCTGTTCAACCGCGGTGCGATCACGGAAGGCATCCTTGGTGATGCGATCCTCACCGGAGTGATAGGTGATCACCAGGCCCCGACCGCCGGGCACGAGTGCGTCGAGCACCCGATCGAGGGCAGGTCGAAGGATGCTGAGCTCGTCGTTCACTTCAATCCTGATGGCTTGGAAGGTTCGCTTGGCGGGATGTCCCCCACGGCGACGAGCCGGCGCCGGGATGGCGGCAACAACCGTCTCCGCCAACTGACCGGTGGTCGTGAGCGGGCGGGCGGCGACTATGGCCGCGGCGATCCGCGAGGCAAAGCGCTCGTCGGAGTACCGATGGATCAGCTCCGCAAGATCACGCTGTTCGTACTCGTTGACGACCCGAGCGGCGTCCAGAGCGGCATCGGTGTCCATCCGCATGTCCAGCGGACCGTCGTTACGGAAGCTGAAACCGCGTTCGGCCAGGTCGAGCTGCGGTGAGCTGACGCCAAGATCGAACAGGAAGCCGCTCAGCTGGGTCGCCGGAACCGCAGTCCCGGAGCCGCCGAGGACATCATCGAGCTGGTCGAATCGGGAGCGGTGGAGCCGTACCCGTTCGGTCATGGAGCTGAGCCGATGCTCCGCGGCGGCAAGCGCAGCGGGGTCCCGGTCAATACCGATGAGATCAAGGCCGTGGTTGGCGTTGAGAACGGCTTCCGCGTGGCCTGCGCCACCGAGGGTGGCATCGAGGAACGAGCCGTTTGGCAGACCTTCTATTAGGGCCACCACTTCGTCCAGCAGGACCGGACGGTGTTCAAACCCAGATCCGGCCGCTTGGCCGGTCGACATCTGAGAGGACGTCGGGGATGTTGATGCGGATTCTGTTGGAGGATGCACCGGAGCGCTGTTGTGCCCTTCCGGTTCAGATCCCGAAGCGGGCGGTGAATCAGCCATCGCTCAACGGGGCATTCCAAGCTACGAATCGGCCATCGATAACCCCCCGGACTGTGACGTACGCCAGGTTGTATCTCCTGGGTGGCACTAAGAGGAGTAGCGGGCGGAGTCGTGGGGCAGAAGCACCCCTCTCCACATCCCGGGAGGTAATCGATGAACGATTTGTCAGGTTCGGTCTCGCCCACTCTCCTTTCTTGTCAGGTGGGTCTTCAGTGATGTTTGAAGTAACTGTTGTTGCGGCGACTGTTTTGACTCGTTAGAGGCCGAGTCGGGCCACCGCTTCCGCTAGTTCTTCAGCTGCGTCTTCATTGCCGAGGTCCCGCTCGTAGGTTTCAGCCGGCCAAATTTCGACCCGGTCAAACAGACCACTGACCACTACCTGTGATTGAAAGCCCAACTCTTCGAGCAGTTCACGTGGGAGCGTGATCCGTCCTGCAGAATCGAGTTTCACTTCCCGCACGCTGTTCATCAGCTTGCGGAAAACCCTCATGGAAATTCGTGACGCTGCTGATTCCGCCTTCCACTTTTCAGCGACGAGTCGAAACTCATCTGCGCTCCAAAGTCCGAGACACCCATCGAGTTGGGTGACGTAACCCCGTTCAGCGACGAACGCTCGAAACGGTGAGGGGAGTACGACTCGGCCTTTGTCGTCGAGAGCATGCTCGTATTGACCGACAAACACCGTTTCACCTCACTTCTCCGTTTCTCGCCCTCGAAACCAACACCTGAGAGCTGTGTGATCGCTGCCTTGGGGGCTTACTGCTGTATTTCGTGTTTCTGTACCGCTTGCAGGAGAGCTGCTTGTTGGGCTGCTCCCCCACTACGTGACAAATTAACCCACTTCCCCCCACTACGCAACCAATTTGGCGACAATCCGCGGTTTTTATCGCGCGCCCAGCGCGAACGGCCGTTCGAAATTACAGAGGTGTAGTAAAAATCACACGGTTGTCATGCGCGTCGAGAAACCCCATACGCCAAGAGGGGTTTTGAGGATGACAACACCGGCTCTACATTGCGGAATCTTGACACCGAACAGCGGGGAAATTGTCGGGTGGGGCGGAGTGGGGCCGGTGGGGGGAAGTGGGGCGCTCTCCCCCGATAGCTCACCAATAGGCTGTCGCTGAACCATTCCAGGGAGGACCCGCAGGTGTCTCAACAGGTCACGACGTGGGACGTTTTGCGACAGTACGGGCCTGCTGGCGCCTTCCATCAGCACGTCCCACCACCGGGCATCGGCCACGAGGTCTGGATCCGCACCATCCCCCGCCCTGCGCTGGTGCTCGGGAGCACACAGCCCGACCAACTGATCAACCATGGGAAGGCGAACGCTGCAGGCATAGAGGTGTGCAGGCGCCGCTCCGGTGGCGGTGTGGTGTGGATCAACCCCGACACCGACGTCTGGGTCGATGTCATCGTCCCGGCGAACTCGCCCCTCTGGTCCCCCGACATCGGGCGTTCATTCCACTGGCTGGGCGGTGTCTGGGCCGACACCCTACGTGACGCCACCGGGGCCAGAGCGACCAACGACGACAGCACGCCGGCCATCGAGACTGCGCTGGGCGCCGGTAGCCGTTCCGCTGCAGGCAAGATCTGGTGTTTCGCAGACATTGGTCATGGCGAGGTGACCGTGGACGGCGCCAAAGTAGTAGGCCTCTCGCAGCGACGGACCCGGAACTGGGCCCGCCTGCAGTGTCTGGTACTCAGCGCCTGGCCGGGAGCGGCGCTGTCGGACTACATCGATATGAACGTTGCCGCCTCGCTGGTACCGGACACAGATCCCTCGTCGCTCACGCCCGCGGCCGTCACCGCTGGATTCCCGGCGGGTCTACCCGCTCCAGACCGCCACGCACTTACCGACACCTTTCTCCGACTGCTCACCTCGTCGTAAGAAACAGTTCCGCCTCTGGCAATAAACGGCTTCCCTTCGGTGTGGTGCTATGGACTACATTGGCGAAATGACGCGGGCTCTTGTGTTAAATGCAACCTATGAGCCGATCGGGGTGGTCTCCGGTCGTCGAGCGGTCATCCTGGCGTTGGCCGACAAGGTCGACGTCTTGGCCGAGACGGGAAACAAGTTTGTCTCGTCGCGACTCGAGGTTCCGGTTCCCTCCGTCGTCCGGCTCCGCTACTTCGTCAAAGTGCCGTACAAGCGCACCGCACCGCTCAGTCGTCGGGCGGTGTTTGCCCGAGACCACGGCAAGTGCCAGTACTGCGGTAAGGCAGCCGAGAGCATCGATCACGTACTCCCCCGCTCCCGTGGTGGTGACCACCGTTGGGACAATGTTGTGGCGTGCTGCCGCAAGTGCAACACCTACAAGAGCGACCGGTTGCTCAAGGATTGCGGCTTGAAGCTCAAGACAAAGCCTGCCGCGCCCACCCAGTACGTCTGGGTCAAGGTGGCGGCGGGCACCGTTCCTGACGCCTGGGCGCCGTACCTGGAACAACAGGCGGCCTAGTACACCGAGTAGCCAGAGGCGGGGGCCTGCGCGGCCCCCGCTCTCTGGGCAAAGCAGTACCGCGTCCAGGGCAACCCATCCCACCGTTCGCTCACCGGTTCTCCGCTGGTATACGGTTGGGTAACTTAGTGCCAATCTCGTCACCGAAGCGCCTGCGATCACGGGGATCGACAGGGTCAGATCAGATCCGAAGGACCAGCTGTGCAACCCACTTACACCGAAGCCGCCGACACGTTCCGGGAGAAAATCCAGGCCTTCCTCGCCGAGCATCTGCCGAGCAACTGGAAGGGCATTGGCGCGCTCGACGCCGACGCCGCCCACACCTTCACCAACGAATGGCGCAACATTCTGCGTGACAACACGTTGCTGGCCGCAACGTGGCCGACGGAGTACGGCGGCGCCGGGCTCACCGCTCTGGAGTCGGTCATCATGGCCGAGGAGTTCCAGAAGGCCGGCGTTCCCACCGGCGGCACGAACGACGCATTCAGCATTCAGATGGTTGGCAACACCATCGTCCACTGGGGCACCGAGGAACAGAAGAAGTACTTCCTGCCCCGCATCATCTCCGGCGAGGACATCTGGTGCCAGGGGTACTCCGAGCCAAACGCCGGCTCAGACCTTGGCAACCTCGGCTGCCGTGCATCGCTCGATGGCGACGAGTGGGTCATCAACGGTCAGAAGATCTGGACCTCGGCAGGACAGTACGCAAACTGGATCTTCGTCCTCACCAGGACCGAGCCGGACGTCGCAAAGCACCGCGGCATCACGTTCCTGCTCTGCCCGATGGACCAGGAAGGCGTTGAGGTTCGCCCGATCCAGATGATCAGCGGCGATTCGGAGTTCAACGAGGTCTTCTTCACCGACGCCAAGACCGCCAAAGAGAACGTCATCGGCGAAGTCAACGGTGGCTGGGGCGTCGCAATGACTCTGCTCGGTTTCGAGCGAGGCGAGGCTGCGGCCACCACTCCTGTTGCATTCCGGGGCGAACTCGATCGGCTGACCGCTCTTGCCAAGCAGTACGGCCGGACCGACGACCCGATGATTCGCCAGCGTCTCGTGTGGTGCCACTCCAAGGTCGAGATCATGCGCTATCTCGGCATGCGGACCCTCACCAAGTTCTTGTCCGGCGAGTCACCAGGGCCCGACGCATCCATCTTTAAGCTCTACTGGTCGGAGTACCATCGCGTCGTGACCGAGCTCTCGATGGACATCCTCGGGGCGGATGCCATGCACGTCGATGGCAAGTTCCCCTCCAGCACCTTTGGCACCGACTCCAATGGCGCCCCCAACGATTCGGGCAGCTGGATTGGCACCTTCTTGAACGCCAGGGCAGGCACCATCTACGCAGGCACCAGTCAGGTGCAGCGCAACATCATCGGCGAAATGGTCCTCGGCCTCCCCAAAGAGCCCCGCTCTGACAGCGGCGCCTGGAAAGACATTCCCAAATAGTGTCGACGGAGGCCGCCACCGCTTCCGGTGCACCGCATACGTCCCGGCTTGGACTACCCGTCCGGCCGGTGGCGTTGGCACTGGCAACCAGACCAGATCTGTGGTCGACGGCCGCGCGATCCGCGCTGTCCATGGCCCCCCAAGGCTGGTGGCGGAAGGCCCCGTTCCTCCCGCTCCCCGACCAGGAGTGGCTGCGGTTTCGCGTTGCGACGGCCTACGGCGGCGACGGTCGCATCGACGCAGACTCGCCGTTCGAGGTTGAGGACCTGATCACCTGGCTCGAGTGGCGCAAAGACTGGCGCAGCTAGCCAGAGACCATTGGGAATGGCGGGCCTAGGACTGGCCGACCGGCGTTCCCGTAGCTCGGAACCCGTACGCCGCCGCGCCGATCAGTGGGCCTTCATCACCACAGCCAGCAGGTTCAATGCGGGCACCGATGGTGAAGTCCAGCACGCAAATCCGGTCCATCTCCGCCTGAGCGGCGGCAAAGAACGGCTCGCCGAATCCCAACGCCACCGACCCGGCGACCAGGACTAGCTTTAGAT
>CAZSTV010000105.1:0-9457 GCA_964609665.1 uncultured Acidimicrobiaceae bacterium | reverse complement strand
TAGATCGAGCAGGTTTGCGACAGAACCGGCGGCTCGACCGACATGGGTACCAGCTTCGGCGACCACGGCCGTCGTCGCCTCGAACGCCGGATGGCCAGAGTGCTGGGCGATTGCAGTACCGGATGCCTCTGCTTCCAACGTGCCCTGGCAGTGCGTCGGAAGGGTTCTACCGGGAGAGGCGACGACCATCTGGCCGATATGTCCGGCGTTGCCGTCTGCTCCTTCGAGCAGCTGCCCGTTGAGGACGATGCCACCACCGATGCCGGTGGAGACCACCATCGCCATGTAGTTGTCGACGCCGACCGCAGCGCCAACCCACCCCTCGGCGAGGGCGAGTGCCTTGGCATCATGGCCGACCCGGCAACGGAGTCCGGTGAGCTGCCGCAACCGTTCTGCCAGCGGAAACCCCCGCAGTCCGGCGATATTCAGCGGCGATACCTGCTCGCCATCGGCCGACATTGGCCCAGGGCAGCCAACGCCGCAGCAAACGTAACGATCGAAGGGCCCAAACCGCCCGACAAGCGCCGCCAACCGCTCAAAAACCTCGTCTCCAGAGGCTTCTGGCGGGGTTTCTGCGCTGGCTCGCTCCAGTAGGTGACCGTGGCGGTCAACCACGCCAACCGCCAGCTTTGTGCCACCGATGTCGATCGCCAGGGCCAACTCCATGGCGTCGACAGTAGCCCGCCAGACCTGCACAGGGAGCGCTTACGGCGTCGGTTCACACCTCCGCCAACAGATCTGAACTCTCGCCGTTGGACAATCTCCGCCCGTCCCGACTCCCTGAACGGCGTCATGACCGATAGCCTCGCCATAAGAAACTGTGTATGGAGGTCCGCCAGAAGTGAGCACCACACAAGCCCCAACTTTGGACGAAACCAGGGCTTACCAGTTCGCGACGGCGTTCAATGCCATACGCGACAACATGCAGCAGGTGGTGCGAGGCAAGCAGCACGTCGTTGAAATGACGTTGCTCTGCCTTCTCGCCGGCGGCCACCTTCTCGTCGAGGATGTGCCCGGCGTTGGCAAGACCCTCCTCGCAAAAGCCCTCGGCGGTTCGATCGGCGCAAAGATCGGCCGTATCCAGTTCACCCCGGATCTACTTCCGGCGGACGTGACCGGTGTCAGCGTCTGGAACCGGAACACCTCCACCTTTGAGTTCCGGCCCGGGCCGGTCTTCACCGAACTGGTCCTCGCCGACGAGATCAACCGGGCCTCGCCAAAGACCCAGTCGGCGCTGCTGGAATCCATGGCCGAGTCACAGGTGACCGTCGACGGCGTGACCCACAGTCTCACCGAACCGTTCATGGTGCTCGCGACGCAGAACCCGATCGAGCAGGAGGGCACCTATCCCCTGCCCGAGGCGCAGCTCGACCGCTTCCTCATGAAGATCTCCGTCGGCTACCCCGACCGGGCCGATGAGCTCGCCATCCTTCAGACCCATGAGACCGATGGTCAGGTCAACCGGCTGCAACCGGTGGCAAACCTGCAGAGCATTGTCGCCATGACCCAAATGGTCACCGCGGTACACATCGCTCCGGAACTTCGGATGTATCTGATCGACCTTGCCGATGCCACCAGGCGTCACCCGGCGGTTGGCCTCGGGATCTCCCCTCGCGGCACCCTGAGCCTGCAGCGAGTAGCACGGGCCAGAGCGGCTTCGCAGGGGCGGGTCTATGTCAGCGATGATGACATCAAGGCGGTAGCGCCGCAGGTGATGGCCCACCGCATGATCCTTCGCCCTGAAGCCGTCCTGCAGGGTACGAACACCGAAGCAGTCGTGGCCGACGTGTTGCGAGCAGTTCCCGTTCCCTACGATCGGGTCTGATGCGGCCGACCAGGGCCGGGCTCGGCGTTCTACTGGTCGGGATCGGCCTGTTTGTCGCCGGACGTCTCCTCGGCATCCGTGAGCTGTACCTGCTCGCGGCGATGGTGCTCATTGCGCTCATCCTCGCCGCCATCTACACCGCCAGCACCCGCCTGGATCTTGCGATCAGCAGGGTTGCAACACCGGCCCGGTTGCGGGCCGGCACCCCAGCCAGGATCGACCTGACCCTTCGCAACAGGGCAAAGCGCGGCACGCCGGTGCTATCAGCCCACGACCAGGTCCAGGGTGGCCGTGGCGCATCGGTGCTGCTCGCTCCGCTCGCTGGTGGATCTGATGCTCACATCGCCTACCGCCTGCCGACAAATCGGCGGGGCCGGCTTCGTGTCGGCCCGCTCGTCCTGTCGCTCGGCGATCCACTGGGGTTGACCAGAAGCCAGATCCGGGCCGCCGAGGTAACCGACCTGATGGTCCACCCGCAGCTCATCGAGCTGAGCCCGCTCGTTGCCATCGCCGGGCATGACCCCACCGCTGACCAGCAGCCGATCCGCGCCATCGCCAACTCGGGCGACGAGTTCTTCGCGCTGCGGCCCTACGTGGTCGGTGATGAACTGAAGCGGGTGAACTGGCGAGCCTCGGCCCGCCTCGATGACCTGGTGGTCCGCCAGGAGGAACGGCCAAAGACCGGTCGGGTGACGGTTGTGCTCGACCGCCGAGCCGAGGTCTATGACGAGGACGGCTTTGAGCGGTCGGTCTCGGCTGCGCTCAGCGCGCTGCACGCTGGCTTCCGCGGCGGTGACGCCCTCCGGTTTCTCCCCAGTGCCGGACCGGCGGTCAGCGACATCCGGACCCGTTCAGAACTCGATGCCGTCGATGAGCAGTTGGCGCTTATCGAGACCACGAGCAGTGCGTCGCTGATCCGAAGCCTCGAAGAACTGAACAGAATCAGCCGCGGCGGAACATTGGTGGTGGTCACCGGGTTACTGCAAGATGCGATCGAACCGGTTGTCGCCAGGAGCCGAAAGACGTTCGGGCTTGTGCTCGTGATCTCCTGCGTCCGGTCCCCTGACGGTAATCGCCCCTGGGCCATCACCTACGATGGCACCAGCGACCTTGCAAACGAATGGCAGCTGGCGGTGTCCGGTGCCAGAGGAGCAACCGACCGATGAACCAGGACCAGCAGCCGCCGATTTGGCTTGAGGCCGCCTCCGCCCTCCTCGTCCCGGCTGCCTGCGTTGGGTTCAGCAGGGTTTTCCTGGAGACGTCGACCATCCTGCCAATCATCGGTGCCGCGCTGTTGTCATCCGCGGTGGCCGTACTCGCTCGTCGGCTGCAGGTGCCGTTGATCGGTGCGACCCTCATCTCCCTCGGCCTACTCGGCGCGTTGGTCATCAATCGCTACGCCCCGGGCACGGCCCGCTTCGGCGTCATTCCGACCGGCGCAACCGCCACCGCGCTCGACGGTGTCTTCGACACCCTGATCAACGACTTCCAAGCTCGCAAGACGCCCGTGCCAGCGCTCCAGCCGTTCGTGGCAGCGGCGATGGTCGGCGCCTGGATCATGGCGTTCCTGACCGACTGGGGCGCTATGCGGCTTCGGTTGGCGTTCGAGCCGGTCCTACCGAGCGCCCTGCTGTTCATCTTCACGTCCATCCCTCCGGTAAGCGCCGGGCAGAACGTGATGATCTCCACCATCGTCTTCGGCGCAGGGGTTGCGGCATGGGCCGTCAGCCAGCGGGCCGCCAACCTGTTGCAGCGTGGCGTTTGGCTTGCAAACGATCACCGCCGCGGACCGATAAGCATCGGCACCACCGGTGCCGTCGTGGCCGCAATTGCGGTACTTGCAGGGGCGTTCATCGGCGGGCGCCTCCCGGGGGCAAGCGCTGATCCGATCTACAGCTTTCAGGACCAGCGGGATCCTCCTCGCGTTGTGGTCAGCCCGTTCGTGAACATCCAGTCCCGCCTGGTGAGCCAGACCACGCAGGAGCTGTTCACCGTTGCGGCAGACCAGCCCAGCTATTGGCGCATCGCCGGCCTCGACACCTACGAGGATGACATCTGGAAGGTCGCAGGCGACTTCTCCCCTCAGGACGGCAAACTGCCCGGTCAGCGAGAGTTCAGCGGCGAGGTAACGCAGGTCACCCAGGACTTCTCCATCAGCGCCCTGGCGGCAATCTGGCTGCCTGCGGCCTTCGCTCCGTCTGAGATCCTGAACACCTCGGCGGACGTCACCTGGAACGCGGAGAACAGCTCTCTGACCGTCGCCAACGACATCTCGGATAGCGACGGCGTCCAGTACTCCCTGGTTTCCAATGTGCCGGCGTTCAGCGTCGAGCAGTTGCAGGCCGGTTCCGAGGTCGTGCCCGGTGAGATCGCCGAGCGCTACCTCGGCCTGCCGCCGGATCTGAGCCCGCAGGTGGAGACGTTGGCGCTGGAGATCACCAGTGGCTTCGACACCCGCTATGACAAGATGCGGGCCATCCAGGACCATTTCCGAGGCTATGACTACAACGTCCAGCTCGGCCCTCGCTCCGGCGACCCGATCGAGCAGTTCCTGACCGAGCGTGAAGGCTTCTGCCAGCAGTTCTCCGGAACGTTCGCCCTGATGGCGAGAAGCCTCGGCATCCCCGCTCGGGTGGCGACCGGCTTTACGTGGGGAGACCCTGTCGGGAGCGATCCCGAGAGCGGCAAGACCATCTACAGCGTGACCGGGCGCCAAACCCACGCCTGGCCCGAGGTCTACTTCGATGACCTTGGCTGGGTCGCCTTCGAGCCGACTCCCGGTCGAGGTCTTCCCGGTGCCGTCAGCTACACCGGTGTTGCGGCAGCGCAGTCCTCGGACGTGCAACCCGACGGGCCGGGTCTGCCAACCACGACCACCACCATCGACCCGAACACCGCTCCGGGCGTCAGCGTCGACCCGCAGCTCGAAGACATCATCGACGGCGAGCTCGTCGAGCCGGTAGACCTCGGCACCGACGGATTCAGCATCCCGTGGCGCCTCGTTCTGCCGCTGCTCCTCATCGCCGCCTACGTCGCCGGCATGCCGCTGCTGTGGAACCTGCGACGCCAGTCTCGCCGCAACAAGGCGGACACCCCGGCTCGCCGAGTGGAAACCGCGTGGGCCGAAGCAGCCGAGTCGTTAGAGCTCGGGTTCGACATCCGCAGGTTGCCTGCCGAAACACGCACGGAGTTTGCCGGACGTCTCGAGACCGACAGGCGGGTGCCGTCGGAACAGCTGACCACGCTGGCAGAAACCGCAACCGTGGCCCGTTTCCACCCCGAGGGTGTCGACGAGGGCCGGGCGGATCAGTCCGACCAGCTCGCCCAGCGGATCGAGACGGCCATGAAGAACCGTGTGCCTATCTACACCAGGCTGCGGCGTCAGCTGGACCCACGGCGGCTCTTCAAGCCGACGAAGCGCATCGTCACCGAGACGACCACACGGTCGGTCTCAGCGGTCGACGAGCAGCGTGAACTGGTCGACAGCAACGTCTGATACCCGGCTGGTGAGAGTCAGCCTGGTGAAACTCAGCCGATGAACTTCGGGCGGTGAAGCTCAGTCGGTGTCGGGCTCATCGGCCCGGTCGGTGTCTCGCCGGAGCTGCGGGTTTGCCGCACGGAATGCTCGGGAGAATTGATCGACGCCTGCCTTGCCCATGAGCCGCAGGTTGCGCTCAAAGCCGATGGCGCTGCCCAGCATCAACAGGAAGCCGCCGAATGCCACGAGGTAGTGGATCTGGAGCGTGGCAACCATGACCACGATGCCGAGGATGAAGCCAAGGACGGACCACTTCAGAGAACCGAGCGCGTGACGATAGACCGTGGTCTCGCTGACCTCTCGGGCCAGGCGAGGGTCACTTTCGTGAAGGTTCTTCTCGATTTCGGCGAGAATCCTCTGCTCGTCTTCTGACAATGGCATTCGCTTGTCCTTCAGCCTTCAGCCCAGTCCTCGATACACCTTCAGTGTAGTTTCGCGCATCCACTCGTAATCAACAACGCAGGTAGCAAGAGAATCCTTCCCAATTTGGCCCGAAGTTGGTACTTCTTCGGGCATTCGTCGGGAAAACTCCAGTGTTACACCGATACGGCCATCATGTCGGACCGCCCGGCTATTTCTTTTCGATGGGCCTCTCATCGGCAGATTCGTCATCCGCGGGAACAGATTTCGAGGATTTTGACCCACCGATGTCGTCGGGCCCCCATGCCTGCTGGCCTACTTGCTTGGGTGCAAGCCTCCCGGAGTCGGCCAACGTTGCCATCCCGATGGCCTTGGCACCGAACCGGTGCCGAATCTGATCGACAGCATTGTCCGCCGCCTCCCACTGGTCTTCGGATGCGCTCGCCGATGTTGCTGTCTCCGGTGACCCACTACCGGGCGACCCACCCGACGAACCAGTAACCGATGCGCCGGTGCTCGATGCTCCAGAGCTTGAAGTCTGCTCCGACGATGCCAGTAGCGCATCGAACGACAGCTGATCCGCCATCCCGGAGCTCAGCCCGGATCCGCCGACCCCGAGGAGCCGAACCCCGCCCGTGAGCACGTCATGGCTGTCGATCAGTCCGTCGAGAAGCCGTGATGCCACCGCCAGGATCTCATTGCCGGAACTGGTCGGGGTGCGCAACGTCTCGGCTCTGGTCAGCGTCTCGAACGAACCAAGCCGAAGTTTGAGATTGACCGTCTTTGCCCGCAGGTCAGCGTTGCGGAGCCGTGAGGCCACCGACTCCGACATCCTGACGAGTTCACGCTGCAGGGCCGGCCGCTGATGCAGATCCTGGCTGAACGTCTCCTCATGGCTGATCGACTTTGTTTTGCGGTTCGGCTCCACCGGTCGGCTGTCGATGCCGTTCGACACCGCGTGCAGGTGGTTGCCGTTGGCATCCCCCACCGCGCCGATCAGAACGTCGAGCGGCAGATCTGCCAGGTCGCCGACCGTCGTGATCCCAAACCTGGCGAGGCGTTCGGCAGTCTTTGGACCAACCCCCCACATCGCCCGGACCGGGAGCGGCCGCAGGAACTGCTGCTCGGTGCCTGGCGCCACCAGCTTCACCCCGAGCCCCGGCTGAACGGTGCGGCCGACCACCGTTGGCTTTGCCGCCTCCGACGCCAGCTTGGCGACCAGTTTCGATGAGGCAACGCCGACAGAGCAGACAAGCCCCTCCTCGGCCAGCACCCGGTCTCGAAGTGCGGTCGCAATCTCGACCGGCGAGCCGAGCAGTCTGACCGCTCCGGCGACGTCGAGAAACGCCTCATCGAGCGACAGCGGCTCGATCAACGGTGTCACGTCACGGAACAGGGCCATGATGCGGCCGCTGACATCGCTGTAGTGCTGGTGGTCTCCCGGCAGGAAAATGGCGTGTGGGCAGAGCTGGCGAGCCCGGGACGACGGGAGGGCAGATCTAACCCCGAAGACCCGGGCCTCATAGGAAGCGGCGGCAACCACTCCCCTGTTTCCGGTGCCACCGACCACGACGGGTTTGCCCCGCAGCGACGGGTTGCGCAGCAACTCCACGGACACGTAGAACGCATCCATGTCGACATGCAGGATGGTGGCCGCACGGTTCACCGTTGCGACCTAGGGGACGTCGTGGAGCCGGGTGATCGTCCGAGCTTCTCCCCGGCGTCCCTCCACTCGATATTCGAACAGCCTGCCGTCGTTTACGCCATCGCGCAGGTGAGCGAGCAGGGGCTCGACAACCCACGGCGATGCGTCCCGCAGCCTGGCTTCGGCAGCGACAAGGTCGACGAACTCGGCAGAGATCACAATCCCGTCCGGATCGTCGATGACGAGCGATCCGGTGAATGCCTCGGCCCGGTGGGCTTCAACCGTCAAGAAGAACCCGGCGTCTGGCGCCGTCACCTCAACTCGATAGAGCGGCCCGGCCCAGGTGCTCACCCGAAGCCCTGTCTCCTCCTCGACCTCGCGGGTCAAACCTTCCACCGGGGTCTCCCCCGGGTCGACGACACCACCGGGGGTGCTCCAATCGATGTCACCGTTGCGCCGACGATTCTCAACGAGCAGTAGGCCGCGCTCGTCAGCGAGCACGCCGCCCGCCACCTGCCAGTGCCGCAGTCCGTCGGCGGCAATGGGCGGGATCTCAGGCTGTGAGCCGTCGCCGTGTTTCGTGCTCAACGCGTGGTGCCTCGCTCCGTCGTAGTGGTCGGCCCCTCATCGTGCCGCTGACTAACAGTGATAGCCCATTTTGGGCGATGGCTCGGGCGAATCCGAATCCGATGCTGCCGGCGCTTGTGAATCACCCCGTGGACCACCGGTGAACCACTCTGGTCTTTTGACAATAGGCTCGCATCGTGGACCACGAGATCGAGCCGACCTCGGACAGTAACAGCGTGTTGCCGTTCCAAGACCTGGTTGCACCGCAACCGATCAAGTCGACTCCTCCGCCAACGGCCCGTTGGCTTGCCTTTGCTGCAATCCTGCTCGGCGGCGGTCTCGGCGCCGCCCTTGGGTTCGGCATTGGCGACATCATGGGGGGCTCGTCGGAGTGGGGCGCTGTCGGCGCGCTGCTCGGCGGACTGACCGGAGCGATCGGGGTGGCGGTCGTCGCCAACCTGGCGTTGCGGGCCATGAACGAATGGCGTGCGGTCGAGCACCCCGAAGCCGCCTCAGGCGCCGACACCAAACCTGACAGCAACAGCAAACCTGACAGCAACAGCAAACCTGGCACCACGAGCAAACCTGACGCTGACACCAAACCTGACACCGGGACCGGTGGCCACCCCCATGACTGAGAACGTCCAAAACGACAACGACACTTCCCAGCTCGAAGCCAACGGTGACCTCTACCGGACGCTCCTGGACCTTGCGGTGGGACTTGCGGTCGACGCTGGGCGAACGATCACCGAGATGCGCAGCGATGCCGTGACCTCGGCCGACACCAAATCCTCACCAACCGATCCGGTCACCGAAGCGGACCGACGGGCCGAGGAGATCATCGTTGAGGGTCTACTTGCGGCCAGGGCCGACGATGGCATCGTCGGCGAAGAGGGAGCGTCACGCGACGGCACCTCGGGCGTGACCTGGCACATCGACCCGATCGACGGCACAACGAACTACGTCTACGGCATCCCCGCCTACGGCGTTTCCATCGGCGCAGTCATTGACGGTGCGGTGGTTGCCGGAGCGGTCTGCAATCCCGCCATCGACGAGTTGTACGCCGCAAGCCTCGGAGCCGGAGCAACGCTGAACGGCGAGCCGATCACCGCATCGGCAACCGAGTTGCTGTCCTCGTCGCTGGTCGGCACGGGCTTTGGCTACGTCGCCGACCGACGCAAGCGGCAGGCAACCGTCGTTTCCGCGTTGCTGCCCGAGGTCCGAGACATTCGCCGGATCGGTTCGGCCGCCCTTGATCTCTGCTCTGTCGCATGCGGACGCCTCGACGCCTACTTCGAAGCCGGGTTGAACTCCTGGGACTTCGCAGCGGGCTGGCTGATCGCCACCGAGGCGGGCGCCGTGTGCGACAACGTTCGCAGCGGCGCACCAACCGAGCGCTTTTTGGTAGCGGCCGCACCCGGCATACACCGGCAGTTGGGCGACCGGCTTCGAGCGTTGAACGCCGATGCCGTTATTGGGCCAACAGACAGCTGATCGCCCGATTCAGCTGTCCATCCTTGAC
>CAZSTV010000104.1:10895-18903 GCA_964609665.1 uncultured Acidimicrobiaceae bacterium | reverse complement strand
CGGGCACCGTGACGCCAAGGGTGAGCTGATCCCCGGGACGAACGCCAGCGCAGACGAGTTGATTGCCATCGGCGACGCGCTGCGAGACGCAGGGCACGGCACGATCGAGCTGGTCTCGGATCACCTGCAGGACGCCGAGGAGCTTGCGTGGATTGAACACATCGCGGTGCACACCGGTCGCCCGCTCACGGCTCTGGTCAACGCCAACCCGGCGGACGAACTGTGGCAGATGGCCGATCGGCTCCGGGAACAGGGATTGCAAATCAGGCCCCAGGTCGGCGCTCGGCCTGCATCGCTGCTGCTAAGTCTCGAAGGCACGCTGAACCCGATGAAGCAGTTCGTGTCCTACCGCGAGATCCGCGACCTGCCCATCGATGAGCAGCGGCGTCGGCTGCTCGACCCGGACTTCCGGTCCAAGATCATGGCCGACGAGCAGCGAGAGGCCCGCTTCCCCGAGGCCACCAAGTTCACCTCGACGTGGCACCGGATGTATCCGTTGCCGGAAGACCTCAGCTACGAGCCCACCTACGCCGACTCCATTGCGGGCATCGCCGAGGCAAAGGGGTGCCATGTGCGAGAGACGCTCATGGACACCATGGCCGAAGGCAGGACGATCCTGGTTTTCGTTGGTGCCTACCCCGGCGACCTTGACTCGCAGATGGCGGCCCTGGAGCGGGAGAACTCGGTGTTCGGCCTCTCAGACGGCGGCGCTCACTGCGGCGTTCTCTGCGACGCCAGTGTGCCGACGTACATGCTTGCGTACATGTCCCGGGACCGGACGAAGGGTCCGCTGCTTCCGGTCGAGTTCACGGTCCACAAGATGACCAAGGACACCGCCGAGCTGTACGGCATGTTCGACAGGGGAGTGGTGGCTCCCGGCTACAAGGCCGACCTCAACGTGATCGACTTCGACGGGCTGGAACTCGGCCAGCCGGAGATGGTCTACGACCTGCCCGCAGGTGGCAAGCGGATCATCCAGAAGGCAAGCGGCTATACCGCAACCATCAACAGCGGCACGGTGACCTATGAGAACGGCGAGCACACCGGGGCCATGCCCGGCAGGCTCATGCGGGGCGGCGCGTAGGTCGCTTCTCGGTTGGGCCCTGATTGCGCCATGGCGCTACCGCTGAAAGCGGTACAGGCGGTCCAGCTCCAAGAGCCGCGCCAGCTCATCGAGGGCCCGTGCGGACTCCTCGGCCAGCGCGGGGTCGCTCAGGTCATCGGGCGCCAGAGCGTCGCGGTAGTGGGCGTCGACCCACGCCTCCAGCTCATCTAGCAGCGCATCGTCGACGATGACCCGCCCTGATAGCGCCGCCCGTTCGGCCGCGGTCATGACCACCCGTAACCGGAGACAGGCCGGCCCGCCCCCGTTGCGCATGCTCTCGCGGAGGTCGAGCGTGTTGGCAGACGAGATGGGGTTGTCGCCATCAACGATGGCCTGCTGCAGATAGGCCGCAGTCGTCGGGGTCTCTTCCACTTCGCGGGGTGCGATCAACGTCATCGACCCGTCCGGCAACGTCACCAGCTGGGAGTTAAACAGGTAGGACGAGATGGCGTCGCCGAGGGGCACGTCGTCTTCTGGTACCTCGACGTAGCGGACCCTGCCACCGGCAGCCTGCAGGTCATCGACGAGTCTGGTCTTGTCGTCGAAGGCAAGCTCGTGAGCAAAGACAACGTCGTTGTTGATGACCGAGACCACGTCGTTGTGGAAGGCTCCGGAGTCAATGGCTACGGCCGCTTGCCTGGCGTACACCACCCGGGTGGGGTTGAGGCCGTGGCTTCTGGCGATGAGCTCACCGGCCAACCTGGTCTGGCGGCGGGGAAAGCCGTCGGCGACGGCGGGGTCGTCGACGTCACGTCCATAGACGAAGAGATGCACGCCGCGGTTGCCATGGCCGGTGCAGAGACGTCCGTGGTTTGCGGCCCCCTCGTCGGCGAAGGCGGCGGCAGCGGGGAGTGGCTGGTGCACTTCGAACCTGGACCGGTCGGCGAAAATGGTGCGGAGGATCTCTTCGGTCTGCGCCGCTTCGAAGGACCGGTGGGTGGTCGATGAGAGGTTGGCCGGGGTCAGATGAACGCGGCCGTCCTCGGTGTCGGCCGAAGGGGAGACAGTCGCGGCGTTGGCGGCCCACATCGACGATGCGGACAGCAACGTCGGAACCAGCGCTGGCGGTATATCTGTGCTGTTGACACTGCCTGTGCTGCTGACCCTGCCTGTGCTGTCGGCGAACCCGAGCGATGCGAGTACCTGGGGATCGGGGCGCCATTGGGGCGGCAGCACGCCCTGTGGCACACCAAGACTGTGCAGTAGGCGCATCTTGCGCAGCCCCTGCTTGGCGGCCTGACGTGGATTGGACACAGCGCCGGCGTTGCCCATCGACGCTCGGTTGCCGAGCGACAGGCCAGCGTAGTTATGGGTCGGTCCGACCAGCCCATCGAAGTTGACCTCGGCGGCGTCGTTGGTCATAGCGGTGCGAGGGGAGCGGCAACGATGAGGGTGTCTTCGCCGATGTTGAGCGCGTCGGCAGTCTCTGCCGAAATGCCGATCGGGCCGCTCTCGCTCAGGACAACGGCCGCTCTTGTCACTCGAAAGCGGGCGACGGTGGTGACCGACACCAGCGCGTCGACGGCACCGACGAGGTTGCTCGGGTCCTCGATCACGGCCCGCCCATGGGTCCGGGACGTGCCGGTGACCGTCGCTGCCAACTCTGCTCGAAGCGTTGGCCCACCGTCGATGGGGTCATACATGCCGTTCGGGTCAAGGCCCTCGGCCCGCAGCATGTGGAAGGCGGGTAGCGACGCAGCGTTGACCGGTCCGAGCGAGTCCAGCACCGGGGCGGTCAACGCCAGTGTGTG
Organism: uncultured Acidimicrobiaceae bacterium; assembly: GCA_964609665.1. Classification (GTDB taxonomy): domain Bacteria; phylum Actinomycetota; class Acidimicrobiia; order Acidimicrobiales; family SZUA-35; genus JAHELU01. The sequence continues at coordinate 16,047 of CAZSTV010000104.1, read as the reverse complement.
ATCCGCCAGGTCCTGCAACCGGTGCGGGTTCTCTATCAGAGCGATCTCGGCTTCGGTGGAGGTCTTCCATTCGGGAGCGAAATGGGCGCCGAAGCACCGCCAGAACGGCGCCGAACCGTCGGGGTCGAACTTGCCACGAAGGTGAGAGGCGACCGTGGTGGGGACCTGGCTGTGGACCAGATGCAGCAGCATGAAGCGTCCGCGCGACAGCAGCGAACCGAGCTGGCGGCCTCTCGCTGCGGGGCCGAGGAACGTGGAGTCCAGCTCGGTCCTGGTCCAGGGGGCGGACGTGCTGCGCATGATGAGGCCGTGGCCGTCCTCGCTGGTGGAGACCTGCACCGCAAGGTTCAGCACTGCGTTCTTGAAGGTGATGCCGGTGATGCCAAGAATCTCTTCGCCGGTGTCGGTGTCGTTGGCGTTGTCGTTGCTCACGGCGATGAACAGCAGCCGCCGGTGGGCGTGGTCGTCGAGGGTGAATGATCCTGTCGCTAGCGCTGCGATGGTGTCGGCGGTGTCGCCGCAGGCTTGTTTGGCCGATGTGGGCGAGCTTGGCAACGATGACATGCCGATGACCTCGGCTTGCACGGGGGCCAGCAGTTCCCAGATGGCTTCGGCGTCGTCGATACGAGCCGGGCGAAGCATGACGCCGCTCACGTGGTCGGCCCGGATCGCAGGTAGGCGCTGTGGAGCACTTCGGCCACCACCGCGGCACGCCCGGGAATGCTGTCGACGTCCGCAAACTCGCTTGAGCTGTGAATGCCGCCGCCGTAGATGCCGAGGCTGTCGACGTTTGGCAGTCCCGCGGCCGCAAGGTCGTTGCCGTCGCAGCAGCCGCCGGTGTTCTCCGGGACGATGTTGAACCCAAGCTCGGTCGCTGAACGTTCCACGTCGGCGAGGAGTAGTTCCAGTTCAGGGGTGAGGAGCTTCGGCGGTCGGGTCGAGGCCCAGATCAGCTCGACCTCCAGGTCGGACCCGGCCTTGGTCTCGGTGACGGCATCGGCGAATCGTTCCTCGATCCACTGTTGATCCGCTCCGGTCTCGACCCGCATGTTGAAACTGGCAACGGCAAGGTCGGGGACGACGTTCAGCGCGCCGCCTCCGGAGATCCGACCGCAGTTGACCGTGACGCCATCACGGCTGTTGTGGGCTTCCAGCCGGGTGATGAGCTGTGCGAGCCCAAGAATTGCGGACCGTCCTTCGTGGTGGGCTCGGCCGGCGTGAGCGGCCAGTCCATGGACGACAAGGTGCCCGGTCAACGAGCCTTTCCGGGCGGCGGCGACCCCGCCCGATGGCAGTGCGGGCTCAAAGCCAAGCCCGATGTTTGCACGCTCGGCGGCCTGGTGGAGTAGGACCTTTGAGCCGATCGAGCCGATCTCTTCATCGGGAACGGTAAGGAACTCCCACCCGATCTCGTTGCCCCACGGCACCGAGTCGAGGTACCGCAAGACTTCCATGGCGAGCACGAGGCCGCCCTTGCAGTCGGCGACGCCCGGCCCGAAGAGCCGCCGCCCCTCGACGCGCACGTCCTGAAAGGAGTTGTCGGGGGCGAAGACCGTGTCGATGTGGCCGAACAGGCACACTTTGAACGGGGCGTCCGGGCGCTTTGTCGCCCGCAGCGCATTGCCGACCGGGTGGCTGCTTTGGGTGCCGGAGGCGTCGAGGCCGGGGGTCGGGTCGACCGCTATTGACTCCAGCGAGTCCGGTGCGAGCTCTTCCACCATGTCGGCCAGACGTTCGCCGCATCGGTTGACGCCGTCCGGGTTGAATGAACCTGAATTGACCTCGGCCAGCGTCACGACGCGGTCGGACAGGCGATCGAGGTCGTTCGACAGGTTTTCGCGCAGCGGGGCGGTGCTGATGCTCACGGCTTCAGCGTACCCTCCGGGCGTTTGGCCAGACGTCAGCCCCGAGAAGCAGCCAGCATTGCCGCGAGCGCTGAGGAGGACACGTTTGCCCCACAGGCCACGGCCACGATGTTCGAACCTGGATGCTCGGTCCCGTATTGCTCCGCTGCGGCCAGCGCAACGCCTGCTGCGCCTTCGACCAACTCGTGGTGATCATCGACCATGTTGGTGACGGCGGTGGCGATGGCGGTCTCGGTGATTGGCATCCACATGTCGACGAGGGCGGTGCAGATATCGAACGTGATCGACGCTGCTTCGACCGCCCCGGCGGTCCCGTCGGAGAAGGTGGGGAGTGCTGGCGGTTCGATGATGGCGCCCGCGGCGACGGACGCGGCCATCGCCTGGTCGTTCTCCGGTGATGCGCCGATGATGGTGGTCTCCGGAAGGTGGTGTTTGAGCCAGGTCGCGATTCCGGAGATCAGGCCACCGCCGCCGACCGCCACGACGACGGCATCGAGGTTGCCGAGGTCGAGCGCTGGCCAGTCCTGTTCTATTTCGCGGCCGATCGTGCCCTGACCGGCAACGATCAGGGGGTCGTTGTAGGGGGAGATGTATGCCACGTTTCGTTCGGTGGCTGCAGCTCTGGCCGCAACTTCGGCCACCGCTGTATCGGTGTCGTCGACGGTGACGATGGTTGCGCCGAGGCGACCGATCGCATTGACCTTTGACGGTGATGCGCCGCTTGGGAGGTACACGGTGCATGGCACGTCTCGGGCTGCGGCGGCGGTCGCAACACCAATGCCGTGGTTGCCGGATGACGCGGTGATGACGCCGGCGGCTGCCTCGGTGTCTGGCAGGCCGAAGGTCTTGTTGAGTGCGCCACGAATTTTGAAGCTGCCGGTCCGCTGTCGGTGCTCGGCCTTGATGCGTACGGTCGAGCCGCACCGTTGTGACAGGGGAGCGGCCTCCAACAGCGGTGTTCGGACGGCGTGGCCGGCGACACGCTCTGCGGCCTGGGCAATGTCGGCGGACATGGTCGGCAATTGCGGTGGCGGTGATGATGCCTGCGATGGTGAGGTCATGGGCGCTCTATTGTACGGATGAACCGATATGGCGGAAGTCATGATCCGGCGTGTCCCCGCGCTCTCTATATTCGAAAGTCACGACCCCGGACTACAAGCGAGGCAGCACATCATGAGCTTGCGACTTGGCGACGAAGCGCCGAACTTCTCAGCAACCACCACCGATGGCGACATTGATTTCCACGACTGGAAGAGTGGCTCGTGGGCGGTGCTGTTCAGCCACCCCGCCGACTTCACGCCGGTCTGCACCACCGAGCTTGGTCGAACGGCCGCGCTCAAGGATGGCTTTGCGGCTCGCAACACCAAGGCGATCGCCGTCTCGGTCGATCCGATCGAGGATCATCATGGGTGGGCTCCCGACATTGCCGAAGTGTCCGGCACGGCATTGAACTTCCCGATCATTGCCGATGAGAATCGCGCGGTCGCCGAGCTGTACGACATGATCCACCCCGGTGAGGGAGATACCTCGACCGTGCGCTCGGTGTTCATCATCGACCCGAACAACAAGGTTCGGCTGACGTTGACCTACCCGAAGTCCACCGGCCGGAACTTCGACGAGATCGTTCGGGTGATCGACAGCATGCAGCTGACCGATGCCCACTCGGTGGCAACGCCGGTCGACTGGACCAAGGGCGACCGGGTGATCGCCTCCCCGGCAATGTCAACCGAGGACGTTCAAGCGACGTTCAGCAACGTCGAAGTGGTCAAGCCGTACCTGCGCTACGTCGATGATCCGGCGGGTACCGACAGCTGACGATCGGCCCCGGTGGTGACCGGGGGTGGTAGTACAGGGACATGAGAAGAGGTCTGCGCGCAGCAGTTGCGGCGATGGCGTCGTCGGCGATGTTGGTTGCCGCCGGCTGCGGCGGTGCTGACCCCGGCGTGCCCGAGATCGATCGGCCGGCTGACATCTCGATCGAGGTAGCGGTGGCCGATCTTGTCGGCCCGACCCAGATTTTCGTCGAGCCCGATGGTTCGGTGGTCGCTGCAGTCATCAACGGCGAAGAGAATGGCGGTACCGGGCAGGTCATTCGCATCGATGGTGCGACCGGTGAGCGAACGGTCCTGTTCGATGGCTTGGACAAGCCCACCGGTGTTCAGCGCGATGGCGACACCATCTATGTGATGGAGGCCGACCGGCTGTCGGCCGGCGCCGCCGATGTTGGCGGACCGTTGACGGTGCTCGCCGATGACTTACCGAACAATGGCCGTTCCGAAGGCACCATCACCTTGCATCCGGACGGCGGGATCCTGTTCAACACATCAGGCTCTGCTCGTGGTTTGGAGGTACGGGAAGGATCGGGCGAGATTCGGATGTTCGCGCCGCCAGCAGGGGAGTCCTCCGAGACGGTGGCAAGCGGCTTCAAGCATGCGTATGCGATGACTTTCGCCGCTGACGGTAGCGAGCTGTGGACCACCGAGGTCGCCGATGGAAGCTTCGATGGTGTTCGTGCGGTCGACGAGGTGGTGCTGGTGACCCCGCCGGCCAGCGGCGGTTGGCCACGGTGTGTCGGCGACAATCGTGCGGTGGAAGAGTTCGGGGTTGATCAGGCCGAGTGCGATGGGTTCCGTGGGTCGAGAGCCGTCTTCCCCGCAGGGGCGACCCCAACGTCGATTGTGGTGTCACCGTTTCACGAGGACTCGTTCCTGGTTGCGCTGTGGCTGACCGGGGAGGTGGTGGTCGTGCCTCGTCAGGGCTCCGACCCGACGGACTGGCAGGTCTTTGCCACTGGACTCAAGAACCCACAACATCTCACCGTCGACGACGATGCTGTCTACCTCAGCGAATTCGGCGCCAACCGGATCCTCAAGCTCACACAAACCAACTCCAACTAACCATTCGGTCTACAGCCGACGAGCAAGCGTTCGGCCGTATCACAGCGACAACCGGAGTTGCTCCCCGAAGCCCGCCCGCCGCCAGCAACCGCCGGAGTCGCATCACAGCGACAACTCTGTGGTTGTCCTGCCAGACGGCAGCAACCAGCACGCGTCGAACTCGCGTCGGAGCGACAAACTCGCGGTGCGCAAAGTGGGCGGCTGCGGCCGAACAGCTCCCAAGCCGCATTACAGCGACAAACTCGCGGTGCTCAGCTCGGCGGCTGCGGTCGGGCAACTCTCAAGCCGCGTTGCAGCGACAAACTCGCAGTGCTCAGCTCGGCGGCTGCGGTCGGGCAACTCTCAAGCCGCATTGCAGCGACAACGGCCTGCGCGATGAGCCGAGCGGCG
>CAZSTV010000104.1:0-10795 GCA_964609665.1 uncultured Acidimicrobiaceae bacterium | reverse complement strand
GCAACTCTCAAGCCGCATTGCAGCGACAACGGCCTGCGCGATGAGCCGAGCGGCGGAGGCCTGTCCGCCGGTGCAACGGATGCCTGCCGATGTCGCCGATGCGTGTCCGACGAGTTACTGATCCGCCACCAATGTCGATGCTGCATCTGGGTGTTCCGGACCCGTAGTTGTCGCTTCAATGCGGTCGGACGCCGGGCCGCATCCAGCTCGGCCTGCCCGTTGTCGCTTCAATGCGGCCGGACGTTGGGCTGCAGACCGCCGGGGCTAGCTGATGTCGCTGTGATGCGGTCGGGCCAGCCGGTCCCGCTATCGCTCGACCTACCTGTTGTCGCTGTGATGCGGGCTGATGGGACGTGGCGGGCCGGCTTCGGGTGGTGTGGTGGGGCTCGGTTCGCTGTCAGAGCTCCTGAGTACCGTCAGGGTATGGAAACGCTCAAGCGGGTAGAGGACGTTGCTCCACTGTGGGGTCGGAGTTTGCGGTTCGTGTTGCTGGCCGAGATTCGCCGACGCCGGACCATGTCGGTGGCGGAGATGGTGGCGTTCTTGGCTGACACCGGCTACCAGGTCACCGGACGACCGTCGAAGAACATCTCCGATGCATTGCGCTGGGAAATCGCCAGAGGCAGAGTGGTCCGGCTCCGACGAGGGGTGTACCGCTACGGCCGGGCCCCTAGAACGACCGCCCGACGGGTTCAGCTGTTCGCCAAACGCTGTGACGCGTGGATTGTCGCTGTGATGCGGGGAGAGGTGCCGCCACCGACACCTCCCACCCGCCAAGATCGACTGCAGCGCCCCTACCCGCTCTACCACGACCATTCACGGCCGCCGTGGGCGGATCTCGGCTGGCTCTGGACGGCCTAGCTGCAGCGGCCGCTACTTCCGAAGCGCCTCGGGAATGTAGTCACCGTGGGCGTCCATGAGATCGTCCACCATGGCCCAGATCTGATCGAGGTCCAGTTCGGCCGCGGTATGGGGATCGAACATCGCAGCGTGGTACACGTGCTCACGATTGCCGGTGAGAATCGCCTCGACGGTCAGCGAATGCACATTGATGTTGGTCTGCATCAGCGCCGCCAACTGCGGCGGAATCTCTCCGACCTTGGTCGGCTGAATCCCATTGTGATCGACCAGACATGGCACCTCGACGACGCACTCGTCCGGCAGATTGTCGATACTGCCCTCGTTCTGCACGTTGCCGTACACCACGCACGGCTCACCCGTCTCAATGGAGTGAATGATCGACGACCCGTACTCGACCGACGGTGACACCTCAATGGTCGACTCCGGGTCCTCCATCTCGACCTTAAGATCCTGCCAACCCTCGATCTGACGCTCACAGCGCCGCGGATACTCATCCAACGGCACCCCGAAGCGCTCGATGAGATCTTCCCGCCCGGCCTTGATGAACCACGGCACGTACTCCGCGAAGTGCTCACTCGACTCGGTCACGAAGTAGCCGAGCCGCTCAAACATCTCGTAGCGAACCGCGTCCGACAGATTGATCGTTCCACCATCGGAACGGGCCGCATGACCCCGGTCGGGAATTTCACCCGTGGCAGCAAACTCACGCAGCGCCGGATACAAATCGACGAGACCGTCCGAGGTTTGGCGCTGGAACTGCAAATAGAAGGCCATGTGGTTGATACCCGCACACAGGTACTTCACCTCGTCGGCCGGGACCCCAAGGTCTTCTGCCAACTGCTCGGACGTGTGCTGCACGCTGTGACACAGACCGACCGACTTAATCGACGTCGCCCGATTCACCGCCCACATGTTGACCGACATCGGATTCACATACTGCAGCAGGGTGGCGTCGCCACACACCTCTTCCATATCCCGGCAAACGTCGAGCAAGACCGGAACGGTCCGAAGGCTCCGCATGATGCCTCCGATGCCAAGCGTGTCGGCAATGGTCTGACGCAGCCCGTACTTCTTCGGCACCTCGAAATCCACCACCGTCGACGGCTCATACCCGCCGACCTGGAACATGGTGATGACGTGGTCCGCACCATCGAGCGCAGCCATCCGGTCCGTCGTGGCCTCGATGGTCGGCGCAGCACCGACCGCGGCAGCGGTCTTGCCCGCAACGATCTCGGAGGTCAGCAACCGCTCTTCGTCGATATCGAAGAGTGAGATGTGCGATTCGGCAAGCTCTCGCCTGCTAAGGATGTCGCCGAGCAAGTTCTTGGCGAACACGGTGCTCCCAGCACCTACGAAAACGATCTTTGCCATTGTTAGAGAGCCTCTCCGGTTGCGCCGTCGAAGAAATGTACACGGTTGGTGTCCACTGCTACTTCAATGTCCGCCCCGACCTGCACATCACTGTGGGGGCTGAACCGACCGATGACGGCGCTGTGCGCGCCCTCCGGCCCCTGCCCGAGCTCATCAAGATCGGGGTCGCCGGTGTCGACCGTGGTCGCACCGATATCCAGGTGAGCGACAATCTCAGAGCCAAGGCTCTCCATCAACGTGACCTTGGCGGTCAAACGGCCAAGGTGCTGCGGCTGAATCTTGGCGTCGAAGAAATCATCGGGCCGGATGCCGACAACCAGGTTCTTCGGTGGCGAATCGGCAAGGCCCGAATGCTGGGCCATCACCGACGGGCCGAGCTTCATGGTTTGGTTGCCGACCTGCACCGCAGGCTCACCATCAACCGAGGTGAGAGACCCATTGAAGAGGTTCATCGCGGGGGAACCGATGAACCCGGCGACGAACATGTTGGCCGGCTTCTCATACAGTTCCTTCGGTGCCGCCGCCTGTTGGAGCACGCCGTCCTTCAGCACGACCACCCGATCTCCCATGGTCATCGCCTCCACCTGGTCGTGGGTGACATACACCGTGGTGATGCCGAGCTGGGCTTGGATCTGAGCAATCTCGGACCGCATGTAGACGCGAAGCTTCGCGTCGAGGTTCGAGAGCGGCTCATCCATGAGGAAGACCTTCGGCTGACGAATCAGCGCCCGCCCCATCGCCACACGCTGGCGCTGACCACCGGACAGCTGACCCGGCTTGCGGTCAAGAAACTCGGTCAGCTGCAAGATGTCAGCGGTCTGCTTGACCCGCTCCTTGATCTCGGCCTTCGGTACCTTTGAGATACGCAGCGGGTACGACATGTTCTTGCCGACCGTCATGTGTGGATACAGCGCGTAGTTCTGGAAGACCATGGCGATGTCGCGCTCCTGGGGCGCCACGTTGTTCATCGGCTCGTCGTCGATGAACAACTTGCCCTTCGAGATGGACTCCAGACCGGCAACCATCCGCAGCGCGGTGGACTTGCCGCAACCGGAGGGGCCGACCAGGACGACGAACTCGCCCTCGGCGATCTCCAGGTCAAGCGAGTCGACCGACGGTGTGTCAGCACCGGGGTAGAACTTGGTTAGGCCTTCGAGTTTGACGGTAGCCACGTCACATCTCCTTCATCATCGGGGTGAGTCCAAGTGGCCGCTCAAGCCAACCGGGAATCCAGGGGTAATCGAGAGGGATTGCTTTCCAGGCCCGGAACGACCGGCTGATCGAAATCAGCACGAAGTTCACAAGCCCGAGGAAGAACGCCAGCAGGCCAAGCGGAAACAACAGGCCGAGGGCCGGTACTGGCTCGGCGGCCCAGAGCAGCAGCCAACCGCCGCCGATCAACGCCGCACACATCAACGAGAACGCCAGAGCGAACCGCCACGTAGGGGCCGGGGGCCGGCCCGTTGCCCTGGCAATTGCCGCAGTCAGCAGCGGGCCGAGGGGGAGTAGAAAGCCAATCCAGCCGAGCGGCTTGCCAACCACGGCAATGGCGATCAGTCCCAACACTAGGGAACTGAGATGGGGGACCACGGCCGAGCGGGATCCTTCTTCATAGAGATGGTCGGTCACGAATCCACCTCATCAACTCGGGTCACGGTCAGATGCTGGCCGGGGTCGACGTTGGCAAGGGTGGTTACCGCACCGTCGGGCCACGTGACCGTCACATCGACAGGATCGGACTGGGCGCCTAGGCCGATATGGGCCTCGGTCGGGGGCGACGAGAGATAGCCGCGGTTGGAGGTGATCTGGCGGGTGTAGGTCACGTCCCCGGCATCCACCGTCACGCTCGACCCGAGACCGTCTCGATTCTGCACGCCGGCCCAAATGGGATCGACGATGATCGACGCGCCGCCACACAGATTGTTCTCGAACAGCTTCGACGGCTCGCCCAGGTTGTTGATCACCACGTCGAGGTCGCCGTCGTTGTCCATGTCGGCCTGGGCCATACCGCGGCCACCAGCGGTGTCGGCCAACCCCCACTCCGGGGCGGGCGACAGCGCGCCGTTGGCGTTGCGGAACGCCTGGTTCTGTTCGACAAGCAGCCCGTCTGCCAGATCCGGGAAGATGGAGGTGGCCTGCATGCCGTTGACCACGTACAGGTCGAGGAGTCCGTCGTTGTCGAGGTCGCCGGCAATACCGGACCAGCTCCAGCCGGTGGCGTCGACACCAAGGTCGGCCGCCTGATCTTCGTAGCGGTCATCGGTCCACAACTGCAGTTTGTTCCGAGGCTCCTGGACGTCATCAACCATGGCGGCCTGGATGTCGGGCATGACGGCCAGCCACGGCTCTCGGGCCTCGTCAGCCATGGGGGCCATGTCGGTGGCGATGACATCAGCGTCACCGTCATTGTCGAAATCGACAACGTCGATACTCATGGTGGAGAGCGTCGTGGTGTCGAACGGGAGCGACTCGATCAAGCCCGTCGAACCGCCGGTCCCGTCGCCGAGCCAAATCTTGTCCGGCGTACCGAGGTCGTTGCCCATGATGACGTCCTGCACACCGTCGTTGTCGAGGTCGACGATGAGGGTGACCAGCGCCTGGGCCTGAGGGGTGAGGAACTCCGTCTCGATCACACCGTCGGTAAAGGTGTGGAGCGCGGCGCCAACGCCGTTACCGGTCAGCGCTCGCAGGTCACGGTTCTGGGTCAGCTCCGCGTTGTAGGAGCCGGTGGCGACCTGCAGGGTGCCGTCGCCTGCCAAGTCACCGACGGCGATGGAATACGTCACCGCCGGCGTGCGAAATTCTTGTCTGGTAAAGGTTCGACTGGCGGAACCATCGGCGTTCTTGCCGTCGGACGCCAGCGTGATCGGGGGGCCGCCCCCCGTTGTTAGGAGCAGGTCCCGGTCGCCGTCAGCGTTCACGTCGGCGCTGAGCGCCTGACGGAATCTGCCCTTGATTAGCGATCGTCGCTCAAACTGCAATCCGCCCTCATTCCACAGGATTGACGTTTCTCCGGAGAGATTGGGGAGGACGATGTCGACAAGGCCGTCATCGTCGAGGTCTTCGAGGAGCACTCCTGCGCCGGTGCCGTCGGTCATGGCGGTCACCTGGCCTCTGCCCTGCGTCACGTGCTCCAAGTCGTGACCGGTGAAGGTTTCCGAGCAGTCGTCCAAACCGGACTCGAACGACCGCTCGGTCACCAGTGCTTCTACCGATGTGGCTCGGTCCTCGTCGCCAAACCCGCAACCGCCCGCAGCGAGTGCGAAGGAGACGAGGACCACTACGAGTCGCATCGGATACTGCAAACCACGCCGCCGACCGTGCCCGAATGGGGGAGACTGCATATCAGGCACGGTCGATGGCTAGACGATCAGCCGCTGAGCGGCAGAGCGTTGATCTCGTCGTTGGCGTCGATGATGGTCTGGGCGTCGCCCTGACCACGCATGACCGAATCGATGGCGTTACCCATGATCCGCTGCACCTCTGAACCCTCACGGGTGATCGGGAACAGGAAGGTGGTGCCCTCGTCAACGTGGACGGTAAAGGCACTTACGTCGACACCGTTTGCCTCATGAGCGGCCTGGGCAACCTTGGTTGCGTCAGGGATCGCTGGGAAGACAACGGCACCTTCGCCGATGACGTTCTGGCAGTCAGCCGAGCCCATGTACTTGACCCATTCCCATGCGGCTTCGGGGTGTTCCGAAGCCTGGGTGATGGAGTCTGCAAGGCCGTTGTACATCGATGCACGTGAGCCGCTGGGGCCGATCGGGGTCGGGACGAAGGCACCGTCGACGTCGCCGCCGGTCCAGGTGCCGATCTTCCAGGAACCGTCGGTCATGGTTGCGCCCATGCCCTCGGAGAAGAGGGTGTCAGCGGTGGAGCCGGAAAGCAGCTCGGAGTCGGGCATGAAGCCCTTCTCCACCAGGCCACGCCACCACAGGATGGTGTCGGTGAACGCCGGGTCGTCGTACTTGTACTCTGCGCCCCAGGGGTTGGAGTCGAGGAACTCGAATCCGTTGCCTGCGGTGAAGGTGCTGAAGCCGGTCTGCCCGTAGGCGTCGGCGTAGTTGGTGTTCGAGATGTAGCCGTACTGGACAACGTTCTCGGCATCGAAGCCGGCCTCGTCGCCACGGACGCCGTTGGCGTCAACGCTCAGGTGAGCGATTGCGGCCTCGAAGCTGCCACCGTCGGAGGTGTTCCACTCGAGATCCTGGAGATCTTCGACGGTCAGGTCCGAGCCTTCAAGGGCGGCCTGGTTGACGACGAGTGCAACGGTGTCGAAGTCCTTGGGCAGACCGTAGCGGTCACCGGTCGGTGCGACCCACAGGTCAGCGAGGCCTTCCCAGTAGATGTCGGTCGCGGTGCCGTCGGCCTCGATGAAGCTGTTCAGCGGGACCAGCACGTCAGCGAAGACGAACTCCGGGTAACGGGCGAGGTGGTCGGTGAAGACGTCAGGCACGTCACCGGTGGCGAAACCAGCGGTCAAGCCGTCCCAGTAGTCGCCCCAGCCGAACTGAGTGATCTCGACGTTGATGCCGCTCGCCGCACCGAAGTCGGCAGCGCACTGCTCATAGAACGGCTGCTGATTGTCATCCCACAGCCAGTAGCTGATGGTGACGCCGTCGGCCATGGCCTCGTCGTCCTCCATCGCCTCATCGTCTTCCATGGCTTCGTCATCTTCCATGGCTTCGTCATCGCTGCCCTCATCGGTTGAGGTGTCAGCATCGCTTCCTGCATCGCCATCATCCGAATCACCACCGCATGCAGCGGCAATCAGAGTAAAGGCAAATAGCAGCGCCAAAATTTTGGCAAGTTGTTTCATCTTGTTGGCTCTCCCTTCAAGAGATTCATGGTTTCACCGGACTCGGGTCCGGAGATCTTTTTGTTCCTCGGACTACTTGATGCCCGAGAACCCGATTGAGTCGACGACCCTGCGGCCGAGGACTGCGAACAGTGCGATGATCGGGGCCCCCGCAACGAAGGTTGCTGTCATGAGGCCGGACCAGTCAGGCCGGATCAACCCCGGCGTCTGCGATTTGAAATCGTTCAGGGCGACGGTGACCACTCGGATCGATTCCTCTTTGCCAACCGTGAACGGCCACAGGAATTCGTTCCAGGCGGTGATGTAGGTGATCAGCGCAAGGGTGGCGAGCGGGGCCACCGACATTGGCACGATCACCTGGAAGAACCGGCGGAGGTGACCAGCGCCGTCGAGGACGGCCGCCTCTTCCACCTCTCGGGAAATGCCGATGAAGAACTGGCGGAGGAAGAACACCGCGAACGGTGTCATGAACAGGAACGGCAGCATGAGGCCGATGTAAGTGTTCACGTAGCCCGCGTTGCCGGTGAACGGCAGCCAGCTGAGGTCGATGGTGAACAGCCCGAGCCGAAGCTGCAGGTCCCTGACGAACAGGAAGTTTGGTATCAGCGAGAAGATCGGGGGGATCATCAGCGCCGACAGGTAGATGGTGAACAGCAGCTCGCGGCCTTTGAACTTCAGTCGTGCGAAGGCGTAGGCGGCCATGGCGCAGAAGAAGACCTGGAACACGGTGATGCCGGTGGCGACGATGACCGAGTTGAGGACGGCCCGCAGGATGCTGAACTTGGCATCGTTGGCGCCAGCCGCTTCGATTTCTTCTCTAGTGATGTCGCCTATGCCAAGCACCCGCTCGAAGTTGAACGTGGTGGCATCCGGTGGCAACAGGTTTGCCGGCTCGTCGAACAACTCGGTGTTGTTGGACAGCGACGTCCGCAGCGACCAGTAGACGGGGAAGAGACTGCCGAGCAGTATGAGGCCGAGGACGAGCCAGGCGCCGACCCGGCCGATGCGAAGTGATTCTCGATTCATCGACCCGCCAAGCGAGCGGCCGATACGTGAGCTGGAAGCCGATTCGGAAACTGATCCGGAAACTGATTCTGAAACTGATGAGGTCATGACAGGTCCGACTCCCCGGCTCGAAGGAGCCGTAATTGGGCAACGGTGATAAACAACAGACCGCCCATCAGCACGGTGGCGGCTGCGGCCGCCTGGCCGAATCGGGACCCGCCACCGAGGAAGCCCTTTTCATAGATGTAGAGGTAGATCACTCGTGATGAGTTGAGCGGGTCGCCCGGGCTGCCGCCGAGTCCGCCCGCTGCGGCAGCGACCACGTCGTAGACCTGGAACGAGCCGATGACGCTGATGACCAGCACCAGCGCAAGCACCGGACGCAGCAGCGGCATGGTCACGGTGCGGAACATGGCGAATTCCGATGCACCGTCGAGGGCGCTTGCCTCGTAGAGGTTTCGGGGAATGGTCTGGATGCCGGCGAACAACAGCAGCGCGGTGTAGCCGGTGAACTTCCAGGTGTTGATCAGCGCCAGCGACGGGATGACCCACGTTTGGCTCGAGAGGAAGCCGATGGGCTTGATGCCGAAGAGGTCGAGCCCTTCGTTCACGATGCCGACGGTCGGGTCGAGCATGAAGAGCCAGAGCAGGCCGACGAGCACGTTTGGCAGCATCCATGGCAGCAGCAGAATGCCTCGGACAAAGACCGACTTGGTCAGCCGGTCCATCATCACCGCAATCCCGAGCGCCAGGATTGTCTGGAGCACGATGTTGATCACCACGTAGTAGGCGGTGACCTTGATGGAGTTCCAGAAGACGTCGTCGCCGAAGATGAACCGGTAATTGTCGAAGCCGGTGTTCGTGCCTTCGTTCTTCAGCAGGTTGAAGTTCTGGAAGCTGATCGCCACCGCTCGAACGGCGGGGATCAGAAAGAAGACCAGAAATCCGAACAGACTCGGTAGCAGAAACCAGAAGGCGACCTTCCAGCCGCCGTCGACCCCGCTATCGGATGGTTTCGACCCGTCGTCCGGGTCATTGGCCTTCGCCGTGTCGCCTACGGCTGCCGGTTGTGACGCTGCAGCAGTCATGTTGCGTGTGCACAGAAGGTCGCTTCCGTCAACGTTGACGTCCCCCTGGGCTCTCCTCCCCTGAGTGTTTTGGAGGCCTAGTGCTCCTCCAGCGTCCGACTGTAGACAGGTCATGCGCTTACGTCAACGTTGACGTAAGCTGCGGATGGGCTATAACTGGCTGTGGAAGTGGAGTTGAGCGGCACCATGGGTTCACACCGACAACAAAAAGCAACACTTCACGATGTTGCGGCCAAGGTGGGGGTGTCGCCGCGGACGGTGTCCCGGGTCGTCAACGACGAGGGCGGGTTCTCGGAGAAAACCAGGGACCGCGTGATGGCGGCAATCTCCGAGCTTGGCTACCGCCCGAACCTGTTGGCCAGGAGCCTTGTGACCAACCGGTCGAACACGCTGGCCCTGGTGGTTCCGGTCATCGATGACCCGTTCTTTCCCGAGCTCGCCAGTGGCGTGCAGTCCGCGGCTCGAAGCCGTGGCATGACCATGTACCTTTCGGTGACCGAGGGGCAGCCCGACCTCGAAAAGGAACTGCTGTCCCGCATGATGTCCCAGGCGATCGACGGGGCCATCCTTTTCCCCACCCGCAACGGAGACGGTGCGCTCGACTACGCGAGCCAGGGTCTGCCAATCGTCACCATCGACACCACCTTTGACCACCCCAACATCTGCTGCGTGCGGTCCGACCTGGAAAACGGTGTTCACCTGGCGGTCGACCATCTTCGGTCAACCGGTCGGACCAGGCTGGCGATGCTGACAAACGGTGCGCTCGCTCCCGAGCGGCGTCGTCGAGAACGAACCTTCCGGGCGGTGGAGGGCGATCAGGCGATCGTCTGTGAGTCCGACGCAACCTACGACGGTGGCTATCGCTCGATGCAACAGATTCTCGAGCGGTATCCCGACGTGGATGGGGTCTTCGTCTACAACGACGTCATGGCGATCGGGGCGATGTCGGCGGCACGAACCGCCGGCCGTTCGGTTCCAGATGACCTTGCGGTGGTCGGCTGCGACGACATTGAGATGGGGGCGCTGGTCTCGCCCGGGCTCACCACCGTGCGTCTCGACCGCGAGCGGCTCGGCTCCGAGGCCGTGACCAGGCTGATCGAGCTTCGCGAAACCGGGGTTGCTCCAGACCCGGTAACGGTGCCGGTGTCGCTGGTGGTGCGGGAGTCGGCCTGAGGTCCAGCCTGAGGTGATGATCCGCCTCGCTAGAATCGCACCACGGCGCCCAAATGAGGGCCTGAGCGAGGAAGTGGGCCAGCAATGCATCAGGATCATCCGGTGAACGACTTTGCCACTGCGGTTGGCGAGAACGGTCAGCTCGTCGACGTCCGAGAACCGGACGAGGTGGCCGAGGGCACGCTGCCCGGCGCTGTCAATATCCCGGTCGGGGACATCCCGGACCGGATCGGTGAACTGGATAAGAGCCGGCGAGTCGTCCTGCTGTGTCGCAGCGGAGGCCGCAGCACCAACGCCGCAGAGTTTCTGACCGCCTCGGGCTTTAGTGACGTGATCAACCTCGAAGGCGGGATGCTGGCCTACAACGGCTAGCTCATCGGGCCAGGCGCGGACCGGCGTCCAAACCGCCGGATGGGAAGGCCTAGGATGGTCGATCATGAGCGCATCGGTCGACCGGACAGCAGTTGCCAAACGG
>CAZSTV010000103.1:0-19095 GCA_964609665.1 uncultured Acidimicrobiaceae bacterium | reverse complement strand
TCGTGATGGGATCGTCGAGCGACTGGCCGACGATGTCGAAAGCCGTCGAGATACTTGAGCAGTTTGATGTTGCTCACGAGGCCAAGGTCGTCAGCGCCCACAGGATGCCCGATGACATGTTCGCCTACGCCGAGGCTTCGGTCGGGCGTGGTCTGCGCGCGATCATCGCCGGCGCCGGTGGGGCCGCTCACCTTCCGGGAATGCTCGCTGCCAAGACGGTTGTCCCGGTGCTTGGGGTGCCGGTCGCCTCACGGCATCTCTCCGGGCAGGACTCGCTGTATTCAATCGTGCAGATGCCCGGCGGCATCCCGACGGCCACGTTCGCCATCGGGGAGGCGGGCGCCACCAACGCAGCGTTGTTCGCCGTTTCGATTCTGGCCGCTGACGACGACGATCTACGGGACCAATTGCTTGGGTATCGGGAGGCGATGCGGGCCAAGTCTGCATCGTCGGTGCTGCCCGGAATCTCCTGAGTCGGCGCAACCAATGAACGAACCAATCGTTCCCCCTGCCACCATCGGCATGCTCGGCGGCGGACAGCTTGGACGCTACGCACTCATTGCTGCAAGCGCCATGGGATACCGCACCATCGTGCTCGACCCCGACCCGTCGGCCCCCGCCGCCGTCCACGCCAACGAGCATCTCGCAGCGCCCTACGACGACCCCGACGCGCTCACCCGGTTGACCCGTGATTGCGCAGTCGTGACCACCGAGTTCGAGAACCCGCCGGCGAAGGCGCTTGAGTTGCTGGCGGCGTCGACCCTCGTTGCCCCTCGACCAGCGTCGGTTGCCATCGCCCAGGATCGGATCGCCGAAAAGTCATTCCTGGTCGAGAACGGTTTCCCGGTGGGACCGTTCGCCGCTCTCGACGGCACCGCGGCGGTAGGCGAGAGCGCGGAGCTTGACGAGAGCGCGGAGCTTGACGCAATCGTGGCCGGCGGTGCCATCGTCAAGACCGCCCGTCTCGGATATGACGGCAAGGGACAGCGGCGCGTCGCCAGTGTGGCCGAGCTGCGAGAAGCGATGACCGAGCTTGGCGACGTCCGTTGCGTCGTTGAGTCACTGCTCGACCTCCGACGTGAGGTGAGCGTGCTGATCGCTCGAACCGCCGACGAACGCACAGCGCTCTGGCCCATCGCCGAGAACGCCCACGTCGATGGCATCCTTGACGTCTCCATCGTGCCCGCCCGAATCGACTCGACTTTGGCCAACCGGGCCGTCGAACTCGCAACAGCGATCGCTGAAGCGCTCGACTACGTCGGTGTGCTCGCGGTCGAGATGTTCGTCGTCGGCGACGACAACGGCGAGGAAGCGCTGCTCGTCAACGAGATGGCGCCTCGACCGCACAACAGCGGCCACTGGACCCTCGATGCGAGCGTCACCAGTCAGTTTGAGCAGCAGATCCGCGCGGTCTGTGGCGTGGGCCTGGCCGATACCTCGATGACGGCGCCAGCGGTGGCGATGGTGAATCTGCTCGGTGATCTGTGGTTCTCCGGGGCCGGGGGCGATCCGGTGGAGCCGAATTGGGCGGCGGTTTTGGCCGAGCCGGCGGCAACGCTACATCTCTACGGCAAGTCGGCGGCGCGGCCCGGCCGCAAGATGGGCCATGTCACCGTTACAGCGTCAACTCCCGACGAGGCCGAACGTCGAGCTCGTGAACTCCGAACTGCACTGAGCTCCGAACAGCACTGAACTCCGAACAGCACTGAACGGCTGACCGTACTCATCGGCTGACCGTACTCATCGGCTGACCGTACTCATCGGCTGACCGTACTGATCGTCCGACTACGCGTCGTCGCAGCGTTGTTGCGACGGGTCGTCCAGCTCCGGGTGACCGTTGCTGACAATGGTCACGTCCAAGAGGCACGCCCGCACGGACCCGTCGACCTCAACGATAACCTGCGCCACCGCGGTGTCCGATCCGGCGGCGGACAGCCGTGGCCAGACAAAGTTGCCAAGGCTCCAGGCAATCGGCCTGCCCCGGTACCAGTCCATCGAGTTCAGACGGTGGGGATGGTGCCCGAAGATCATGTCGGCCCCGGCATCGATCATCGCTTCTGCCCTGGCGACGTCATCACTTGGCGGGCCGGACTGCAGTTCAACGCCCCAGTGAATGGTGACCACCACCACGTCTGCCACGAGGTCCGCCGCTTCCACCGCGGCGACCATTGTCTCGATGGTGTCACCATCTGACATACCGGGGGTGTCTTCGGTGGCCAGCCACCCGTAGGACGGGATGACACCACCGAAACCAACGACGGCAACGGTGCGCCCATCAATCTCGAACAGCGCAGGTGCGTTGGCCGCGGCGGCGTTCACGCCGGTGCCGACCGAAGCAATCCCGGCGGCTTCAATGTTGGCCAGCGAATCCAGCATGGCGTCGGGGCCGTAGTCCAACGAGTGATTGTTTGCCTGGTTTGCCACCTCCACTCCGCCGGCCCGAATGATGGGGAGCGCGGCAGGATCGCACTGGAAGTTGAACTGCTTTGGCACCCGGGTGCCCCCGAAGCTTGCCGGACACTCCAGGTTGATGACGGTCAGGTCGTCGGCCAGAAACAGCTCCCGCATGCCGGAGAAGGCAAGCTCATAGCCCTCGGTCGTGAAGGCGGGGATGTACCCAGGATCCAGGCTGACGTCGCCAACGCCGTTGATGATCAATGGCCGCGGCACGGGCGGCGGGTCAATCTCAACAGCGTCACCCGACGGTTGCCCCGGACGAACGACCGAGACCGGAAGCACCGGCGCGGTCGCAGAGTCGGGACCGGCCAGTGGGTCCGATACCAACAGTGCATCGGCGATACCGGCTGCTGCTTCAACCGAAGCGACCACCTGCACCCGCTCCTCGGACCGGGACCCACCCGACGCAGGGCTGGAGTCGGCTGGGCCACCGAAGCCGTAGAGAGTGAAGAGCGCGCTCAAGGCCAGAACGGTCATGCGGACACTGCCGCGAGGGGTCGAGGTTCCTGTCGTCTGGCTCATCGGTGTGGGCGAGGGACGTCGTTGGTCCTTCTACAGTTGGTCCTTCTATGGGTGGTCGGCACTGGGCCGTCCGATGTGACAGGTAGTGCGAATAACTCACGTCTCGCCATACATCAACAATTATGATGAGTTACTTATGAGCGGGCAACGGCGGGATCCACCGGGGAGCTTTGGGGGCGAGCAATCGTGGCAACCCCCGTACAATCCGCAGGCGGCGCCTCCGTGGGAGTCGGCCCAGCAATCGTCGCCACCGCAACAGACCTGGCAAGGTCAGGCCCAGGGTTGGATGCCACCAGCGACACCGGCACAACCTCCATCGCCGCCAACACCGGATGGCAAGCAACGGGTGTGGAGCAGGAAAAAGTCCTTCGCTCTGTTTGCTGCGCTGATGCTCGGCATGGTCGCGCTGTTCGGTGGCGCCTACCTCCTCATCGGAACCACCAATGTTGGCGTGGTGGAAGCAAACGTGCCGTCCTCCGCACGCATAGGCGAGTGCTACGACAACAATGACTCGAAACTCCCCGTGCCCTGCGACGGCAGCCATCGATTCGAAGTCTTCGAGATCGTCGTCTATGACTACGGCGTCGACTACCCGAACAACCTGCTGAAGACGCTCGGCAATGAGCTCTGTGACGACCAGTTTGAGGTCTACACCGGTGAGAACTTCTACCTCTCGGACTTTCAGTACCTGGAGGTCTATCCCAGCGAGCAAGACTGGGCCGAGGGCGACCGGTGGGTAGCGTGCGTCATCCACCGCGATGGCTTAGGACCGATCGGTAAAGTCTTCTCTCCCTAAACGTCCTATCCTGAGCGTTGATGAGTAGCTTCTTCGACTTCGAAATGAACGACATCAACGGCGACGCCGTTGCCCTCAGCAAGTTTCGTGACCAGGTGTCACTGGTGGTGAACGTCGCAAGCAAGTGAGGCCTTACCCCTCAGTACGCAGGTCTGCGTACGCTTCATGACGACAACCACGACGCCGGCTTCAACGTGTTGGCCTTTCCCTGCAACCAGTTCGCTGGACAGGAGCCTGGCACCAACGCCGAGATTCTCGAGTTCGCCACATCCAACTACGGCGTGACGTTTCCCATGTTCGAAAAGATCGACGTCAACGGTGACGATGCTGCACCGCTGTATTCGTTCCTACGGGAAAGCCAACCCGGTGACGGAGAGTCCTCTGACATCGCCTGGAACTTCACCAAGTTCCTTGTGGCCAAGGACGGCTCCGTGGTCAAACGGTACGAACCACAGACCACGCCGGAGGAGATCGCCGCCGACCTCGGCGCCTATCTCTAGTCTCGGCCCCGTCGAACTCGACGGCAGCTGAGCAACAGACGATGAGCTTCGAAGACCAGGCCCGTGCCGCGGGATATGACGTCACCGCGCCGCCGCTACGCGGTGGCTCGGGCCTGGTCTATCGAGCCATCGAATCTGCCACCGGGGCACCGGTGGCCATCAAGGCGCTGGCTCCCGGGTTCGACATCGAACGATTGCGGCGTGAAGCGGAGATCCTGGCCAGGATCGACCATCCAAACGTGGCGACGCTTCGAGCCTTCACCCTGATTGACCAAAACCCGGCGCTCATCGTCGACTGGGTGGATGGGTTACCACTGAGCGGCCTCATCAAGCGGGGCCAGCCACTGCCGAGGCAGCAGGCGTTCGCCATCTTCGAACAGATCGCTGATGCAATGACCGCGGTCCATGACGCCGGTGTGATCCACCGGGACCTCAGCCCGGCCAACGTCCTGGTCGACCAGGACGGCGTTGTCACCGTCATCGATTTCGGGGTCAGCCGCAGCATGGACGCTGCGACGGTCACCGTTGAAGGGATGGTGGCCGGAACCCCCCGCTACCTCGCCCCCGAAGTCATCGAGGGCGCGGACCCCACCGTCGGTAGCGACCAGTACTCCGCCGCCATTATCTTGCATGAGCTGTTGACCGGCTCGTGGCCGTTCCCCGAGGGCGATGCCATCGCCACCGCCTTCCACCACCAGTTGCACACCGCCCCAAAGCCGCTCGATGAGATCCACACCGACCTCCCTAGCGGCGTTGGCGATGCTGTGCTCCAGGCACTGGAGAAAGACCCGGCGGACCGCTTCGAGTCCATGCCTGCGTTCGTCCGGGGGCTCCACCAACCGGCGCCGAAGCCCAGCGGTGGACGGCGCCGCCGAACCAGTGCCTCCGCAATCGGGTTCCGCGTTGGCATCCCTCTGCTGTTGTTGGCCGCGATCATCTCTTCGCTCTGGGGCAACGACTCGGACCCGAGCGACGGTGCCGAGCCTGAAGCGTTGGCAACGGCCGACGCGGACGCCGACAGCGGGACTGGCACCGATGCTGACAGCGACCAGTCAGACGACGAGCGGCCAACGGTGTCGGTGAGTGTCCCAACCGACGACGCTGCTCCCGAGGGCGACCAAATCACCTCCTCGTCGCTGCCTGCGACCACCACGCTGGAACCGGCGGCCAACGTCAGAGTCGTCTCGGGCTGGGACGCCGGAATTGCGGAGGCGCTGGTCTGCAACCTGCTGGTCGAGGCCGACTTTGAGACGCCCGAACTCCCGAAGAACTACTTTGCGTTGCCGGACGAACCGGCCCGCGATCTGGTCATGGTGCAAAACAGTGGCGGCGTTGCAGGTACCGGCGCGCTACAGATCGGCCAACCCGGTTTCTTCGGTCTCTGGGGCGAAGAGATACCGGTCGTCGAGGGCCAGTCCTACCTTTTCAGCGCTCACGCCGCACTGGACGGCCCGATCGGCGAGTCCGAACTCTCGGTGTTCTGGCTGAACAACGGGTTTGAGGTGCTCGGCGAGTCGACGAAGTTGGACCTCACGGGCATCACCGAATCTCAGGTCACCCTGGACGTCGGCACGGCACCGCCCGGCGCAACCTTTGCCGTGCCCCGGGTCTACAAGGACAACAGCGAGGGTGTGCTGAACGTCGACGAGATGGTCTTCGCCCAGGCCGACTCGGACTGCCGGAACCTACTGCTCGGCTGAGGGCCACCACCCATGCTGATCCGGTGAGCCCAGCCGACTAGATTGAAACGCAGATGAGTTCCCCGGCTGTCATCGAATTCCTGAACCCCGAGGATGTGACGTCGACCTCCCGTCGCTGGGATGTTGGTGAGCCGACCATCGTCGGCCGTGGCGCCGACGCGTCAATCGTGTTGAACGTCGCCGCGATCTCCCGCCACCACCTGCAGCTGACACCTCAGCCTCGCGGCTGGTACGCCAGCGACTTGAACAGCCGCAACGGGACCCACCTGAACGGGGTGGCCATCGGCGATGAGCCCGTCCGCCTGCACGACAGCGACATCCTGGTGCTTGCAGGGTCGGTGACCCTCCGCTTCCGGGACCCGATGGCAACGCCGATCGCGCCCCGGATCGGCCGGTTGGTCGGCGTATGGATAGATCCGGAGACCGATGCTGTGTGGGTGGACGCCCGGCGGGTGGAGCCGCCGCTGTCGGCCCGCCAGCTCCGGCTGCTCAAGTTGATGTACGACGCGGACGGCAACATCGTCACCCGGGCCGACGCAATTGACGCTGCCTGGGATGATGCCAATGCCGAGGGCGTCACCGATGATGCGCTGGCGGCGCTGATCAAACGAACCAGAAAACGCCTGGCCGACTTCGAAAACGACGGGCCGAACATCGAAATCGTCCGGAACAGAGGGATCCGTCTGCGAAACGTCCAGTGAACGTCCGGTCGCCGTCCGGTGCGAGCGACCACGGAGTCATACCTTCACAGCAATGGACACCGCGCCGCCGATCGCCAACACCACTCCCCCTGGTCGCTCACTCGGTGCGCGGGCAATCGTTGCCATCGGGATCGGCCTAGCGCTTCTGGCCGCGGGCATCGTTGGTATCTCTCCGGCAGCGGAGGCGGCCGAAGGCGATGCGTATGTGCTCGGCGGTGGGACACCACCGGCAGGTAGCGGTCCCCGGTTGAGCGTTGACCTTGGTACTCGATCGCTGACCCGGACCGTCACCGACCCTTCGACCAAGGTCTCGACCGACCACGTGATCCGGTTTCCGCACCCGATCAGTGACGGCGTGTACGGCATGAACTTTGCGAGCAACAGTGTCCGCGAAGAACTGGGCGTGAGCGTGAACCGGTGGGGCGGCAACAGCACCGAGCGATTCAACCACGAGGTGGCATCGACCAACATCGGGAACGACTGGTACTTCATGAACAATCCCGATGATGACCGCAACGCCGACCACACATTTGAGAACGCCAACCAGGCCGACGGAGCGGACACCATCATCACCCTCCCACTGCTGGGTTGGGTTGCGAAAGATCGAGAGGCCAGCTGCGGCTACCCGACGGTCAACGTCCTCGGAGATGCCAACAACGCTGGACCCCAGGACGCCGAGGAACCCCACTGGCTCAACCAGTCGCTGCAGTGTGGCAACGGGTTCCTCAACGGCACCAGGATCGGTGGGTCCGCCGACCCGACCAGCACCAGCCGTCGGGTCGATGAGGCCTTTGCCGCCAAGTGGGTCCGAGAACTGGTGGCCACGCACGGCACCGCGGCCAACGGTGGGGTGGAGCTGTACGCCCTTGGCAACGAGCCGGGGCTGTGGAACTCCACCCACGCCGATGTTCAACCCAAGCCGATCGGCCGGACCGAACTGATCGACCGGAACCAACGGTGGGCCAATGCGGTGAAGTCGGTCGACCCAACCGCCGGCGTCATCGGCCCGGTGCTGTGGAGCGGCTTCAGCTACTACGTCACCTCGGAAGAGTTTGAGAACGGGCAGCGACCTGGTGACGTGCCAACCTTCGTCGCCGACTACCTCGACGGCATGCGCGACGCCAGCGATGATGCCGGGCACCGTCTCCTCGACAACTTGGCGATCAACTTCTACGACGACCGGGTCTACCAGGGCGGCAGCGACGAGCTGCGCCTGGAATCGACCCGTCAACTGTGGGACCCGACGTACGCCCCATCGGACTGGTGGGTCACCCGGGACTTCCTCTACGGCGACGGCTCTGCGGTCATTCCCCGCATGGACAGCCTCATCAACCAGCACTACCCGGGCACCGGGCTCGCCATCACCGAGTACAACTTCGGCGGTGACGACACGCTGGTCGGCGGGTTGGCCCAGGCCGACGCGCTTGGCATCTTCGGCCGGGAGGGCCTGGACATCGCAACGGTGTGGGATCCCTTCTCCGACTGGGCGGGACTCACCGAAGCCCAGTACGGCGCTCGGCCGATCATCGATGCGTTCCGGCTCTACCGAAACTACGACGGCCAGGGATCCACGTTTGGTGACATCTCCAACTTCGCCCAGTCGAGCGACGAATCACAGGTGGCGGTCCACGCCGCAACCCGCAGCGCAGACGGTGCGGTGACCGTGTTGGTCATCAACAAGTCTCGCAACGCCATGGAGAGTCCGCTGACCATCGACGGCATCAGCGGCCACGCCGAGCGCTACAACTACTCAGGATCGACGAACGGAGGGATCGTCCGGGCCGGCACCGTGGATCTGACCAGCGGTCAGACCACGGTGTCACTGCCCGGCCGCTCCGCCACCCTCCTGGTGATCACCGACGGCGACTCGACCACTCCAACCCCGGGACCAACCCCCGGACCCGCTCCCGGGCCGACCCCCGAAGTCACAGTCGGCCCCGGCACAAAGCTCATCGACCCACCGGCGAGGGCATCGGAGGGGCGTGCTCCGCTTGATTCGAACGACACCGTTCACGTCTGGTCGGAGTCTGGACCGACAATTCTCACCGCTCCGCTCGGCGTCAACCGAACCGACGATGGCAGCTTCACCGGGGCTATGAATCAGCGCAGGCACATCCCGGCCGACACCTCGGTGTGCTCCTGGTACGTCTTCGCTGATCGCCACGATGACAACGGCCGGCTCGCCGGATCGATTGACTTCACCGCTATAGACGTCCTCGGCGTGATCACCAAGTCAAACGACCTTGCGCTGTCCACCGCCATCTCCCACCCCGGCACCGCCTACGCCCACAAAGGGACAGAGCCAGCGGACCGCTTCACCATGACCACGACAGGAGACACCACGACAGTGACCTTCGATCTACTACTCGAGGGTGGCACCGACGCCGCTCGGGTAGTGACCGCCTGCGACGGCTGAGCCAATCAACCGGTTCATGCCATCGCAGACCGCCGGTGCTCGACCCCACACCAGACACTCCGTTCAAGTCGTCTGCGTCGAGCACAGCGGATGCGGCGGGCCGGTGACGTCATCATGGCGATGATGACGTTGCCGGCCCTGTCTCTCGCTTGTCAGCAGTCAACAGTCGGCGGTGTGACGGCGCTGTAGTTCATCGACGGCCTGCGCGTACAGATCGAGGATGTTCTCCCGCTCCGCGGTGACCGAGGCAAGATCATCAGATCGGCCTGCGTGCTCGACCACCTCGGCTGCGTTGCCAAGGCTCATCGCTCCAACCGTGCGGCTGCTCGACTTCAGCGAATGGGCGGCGCTGACAATGGCATCGAGATCGGCCGCCGAATCCGGGGCGACAGCGGCAACGAGCGCCGGAGACTCCGCAACCCAGGTGCGAACAACGTCCTCGATCACCGCCGGGCCTCGTTCGCCCAGCATTGCGCCGAGTTCGTCCAGCACCGTGGTATCAATCGTGCTCGTCATGGTTGTGCTCCTACCTCTGCCCGCAGTTGTTCGATGAAGACAGCGGGCCGCTGACCCTTTATCACGTACCCCCAGATACCGATGGCTCTGGCGTCGGCCCGGAGCGATTCGTCGACGCTGCCGGTGTGGATCACAATCCTGGCCTCTGGCCATTCGGCGAGGATCTCCCTCGATGCGGACAGCCCATCGAGGCGGGGCATCTGCACGTCCATCACCACAATGTCCGGGCGCTCACGGAGCACCATGGCAACACCGGCGTCACCGTCATCGGCCATCCCCGCAAGCTCGAAACCACCGATGGTCGAGAACAGTCCACCGAGCATGGTCCGAATTGTCGACGAGTCATCGATGACGACCACTCGCAACCGACCCGAGCCGGCGCTGCGCGGTGAAATCGGAACAGCCTTCTCCACGTGACGACGGCCGGCTGTCAGGAGACCGCGGTCAGCGTGGCTTGGACGGTGACGGAGTTCGGGCTCTCTCCCCGACCGAGGTGGCGGCCCCGGAACGCAACAACACCATCGAGGTCAACCGGCCCCACCCGCATAACCGACTCGGTCCGGTTCGGTCCAAGGTCGGGCGTCGTCGGCGATGTATAGATCACGGCTCCGGCTGCGTTGAGCCCTTGGAGGTACCACTGCTCGCCGGTCTGGTCCGGTTGATAGTCAACCGAATGGCGGGGATCCGACGAGCGCAGGTCGATGACGTAGCGGGAGCACGTGAGGTCAACGACGGTTCTGCTCGTCAGATTGGAACCGCGGTAGCGCATCAGCATGTTGCGTTCGAAGTCGACGACAAGCGGTGCACAGTCGGCGGACGCCGCTTCGTCGTCCGGATTCGGGGTGTCCGTTGCCGGGTTATCGGGCAGTGGAGAATCAGGGAGTGGAGAATCAGGTTCGGGGACGGGAGTGCATGGCACCGGAAAGCCGCCACCGGTCACCGGAGCGGGCGGGCATCCAACCGGGGGAATCTCGGCCTCGGTCACGGGGGCCGGAACGTTCACCTCGACATCGTCGCCTCGTACCCACTGCCCGTTCTCGTCAAGCGAGATCACCCGCACGCCGTAGCGTCCGGGCTCCACATCGACGACCAGGGTTCGCTGACCGGTTTCCAGCTCCTGCGCTTCGCGTTCACGGGTTTCGGCATCGGTGATGTTTAGGTCCTGGACTTCGACAAGGTAGAAGTCGACGGCAACGGCGGCCGGGCGCTGCCACCTCACCGTGAATGCACCTGTGTCGACATTGGCGACCTCAACGTCAAAGCCGTCGATCCTGGCCACACAATCGGAGGTGGCGGGGTCAGGCGGTGCGGCGCTTGTCGTTGCCGGGCATTCAGTCAAGATGTCGGCCTCGGTATCGACGTCGCTGCCGGGAGCCTCCACCGGTTGGTCGGTTGCGGGTGTTTCGGTCACCGACCCGATGATCTCGATAACCGGGCCCGGCATCCACGACACGTCCTCTGCCACCAACCGGAACCGCTCGGCGAACGGACCGAGGGCGGTTGGCGCGGTGATGACCGTCGTGAAGGTCCCGCCCAGCGTGCTGTGGGACCGGTCGAACGCTATACGGTTCTCACTGAGCCAGTTGGAGCCGTCCACTGATCCAGGGGTGTGGAGTTGGGATGGGCGAGCGCTGCCGCCGACCAGGTCCTCATCCTCGGTACCAAGCCGGACCGCACCGGACGCGACGCAACAGGACCAGGGTTGATCGGTGGTGGTACCGACGCTGACCTCAACTTGGTACCTGCCACCCGGCGCCAGGGTGCCGAGGTCGACACCGTCGAGGTAGCGGACCCGGGGCTGCTGATAGCCGTAGTTGTTCGGACCGTGATGGTCACCATCGACGACGAGCTCGGCGTCATCGATGCGGACCGGCCGGTCGACGGTGTGGACATACACCTCGACCCGCAGCGAAGCGTGATTGCTGTTCGGGATCAGGGTGGCGGTGATCGGAACCTCCTGGTCCTCAACCATGACCAGACGGTGGTTGGTCTCGCCAAGAGAACCATCCGCGTTGAGGGCGTGGACCGCCAACTCAACCAGCACGGGAAGACCCGACGGTGAGACCGCCCGAACCGACGCTGCGTAGCGGCGGCCTGCCTCAACCGGCACCGACACGTCCTGGGCAACCGAGCCCTCGGTCTTCGTGGCCGTCACCTCAAGGACCCGGTCGCCCGAGTCTTCGGCAACAACAATCGTGGTGTCGTCGGCAAGGTGGGCGGCGAACCAACCGGCGGTGCCGGCATCGAACGTGCCGTTCTCCAACAGCGTTGCGGCCGACGAGGATGGTGCCAACGCCGACTGGACCGATGGTGTCACCTGCAATGCGGCCGCGACGGCTCCAGCATTGGGCAGCCCGCGGCGGACCACGTCGGTGGCCAGACGATCTGCGACCAGCGACGCCTGGGATCCGGTTGCGGGAACGACGGCGTGGCGAACCGCAGCATGTCCTGTCGACCGTTCGGTCCCCAGTGACGGTGTGACAAGCGCGCCAAGCGTCGGCCCACCGGGGGCATCGGCGGCCTGCTCCCCCGTCGGCGCCGAGCCGTTGGCACCAGAGGCGCTCGACGCCACGGTGAGGGCCAAAACGGTGCAGACGGCAAGGGTCCGCACGGTCAGGAATCGGGGTGTGGCTCCTACTACTGTCACCGTGATCCGATCGGCCGGGCGGGGTCAATATTGAGCGGAGCTCAGCACGGCGAAAGGCTAGGTTTTAGGCCATGTTCACACCGCTGCGGACCGACCGTCTCACCATCCGGCCCGTGGAACCAACAGACCTGGATGCGCTGGTAGCCCGCCGCAATGATCCCGAGACCGCACGGTACCAATCATGGACGGTGCCCTTCCTACGTGACGCCGCAGAACAACTCCTCACCGGCGCCGCGGCCATGGAGGGCCCCGAGGATGACACGTGGTGGATGGCAACCATCGAAGGTAACGACGACGGGGCGATCATCGGCGATCTTGCGGTGCACCCCACCTGGGGTGGACGATCGGTGGAGATCGGCTACAACCTCGCCTCCGACCAGCGGGGCAACGGCTTTGCAGTGGAAGCGACCGAGGAGCTGGTTCGCTACCTGTTCGAGGACTTTGGGGCCACGCGGCTCAGCGCCATGATGCACCCGGAGAACGTGGCCTCGACGATGGTGGCGGAGCGGATCGGCTTTGTCTTTGAGGGGCGGACCAAGCTCTCGTACTGGGTGGGCGACGGGGATGACGCCGAGAACACCGATGACCTGCTCTACGGTCTGGTGCGCGAGGACTGGGACCGGTGGCGGGCACGCCCGACCGGTCGACCGACGTCGGTGACACTGGTCGACATCACCTCCGAGAACTACCAAGAACTTGGTGGGCTCAAGACCCACAAGTCCCAGGAGCGCTTTGTCGACCCTGTTGAAGCAACCTTTGCCGAAACGCTCTTTCTCCCAGAGATCGAAGACGGCAAGCGATACAAGGCGGTGCTCCACGGCATCGCCGCCGACGACGAGCTGGTCGGTGCGATTGCGCTTTCGGTGGCGGTGGGCCATGACGAGGACCCTTACCTGTGGCGTTTGCTCATCGACCGAGCCCATCAGCGCCGGGGCATTGCCGGAGCGGCGCTCGACCAGATTGAAGCGTCGCTCGTCGCGGACGGACACACGTCGATGCTGGTCTCATGGGCGCCGGGCAAGGGCTCGCCGGAGCCGTTCTACCTCGGCCGGGGGTTCACACCGACCGGGCAGATCACCGACGGAGAGATCGAAGCCCGCAAACTCCTCTAGGACCCCTGGTCACCCGGCAGCACCACATCGATGATGACGTTGCCAAGCTTCTGACCGGAACCGACATAGCGGTAGGCCTCAACGATGTCATCGAGGGGGTAGTGACGGTCGATCAGCGGCCGGAACTCCCCGGACTCCAGCAGGCCGGCAAAGTACTCCATCATCTGGCGGTCGTGCGTGGGCACCGCAAACAACACACGCTTGCCCTTGGTGAACCTTCCACCGAGGGCAAAGAAGAGGTTCTGGGCCCACGGTCCAAGCTCGGACGACACAAAGTAACCGTGCTCGGTGAGCAACGGCTTGCAGTGACCGAAGGTGACCTTGCCGACCGCGTCGTGCACCAGGTCATAGACGTGGCCGTTGCGTTGTTCGACGGCGGCGAAGTCTTCGACCGTGTAGTCGAGACAGCGATCGGCGCCGAGGTCTCTGACAAGTTCCATGTGCGGTCCGGCGCACACCGCGGTGACCGAGGCGCCCATGGACTTCGCCAGTTGCACCGAGGCCGAGCCGATGCCGCCGGTCGCTCCGTACACCAGCACCGACGACCCTGGCCCGATCCCAGCACCCTGCAGCGACAGCAGGGCGTAGTGCGCACCCTCGGTGGCCGCCGCGGCGGTGGCGTAATCCACGTTGTCCGGGATTGTGGCCACCGACCCGTTCTGCGGAACGACCAGATATTCGGCGTGGGCCCCAAACGGCCCCTCGACGTAACCAAAGACCCGCTGGCCCTCGTTTAACCTTGTGACGCCGGGACCAATCGCTGCGACCTCGCCTGCGAACTCGCAACCGAGCACGGTTGCCCGGGGCTTGAACAGCCCGGTGACCAGCCGGGCCGGGGGCGGGGTGGCAGACCGCGTCGCAGCATCGGTCCGGTTGACCGTCGTTGCGTGGACCCGGACCAGGAGTTCACCCTCGCCCGGCACCGGTTGCGGAACGTTGCGGATCTGTACCACCTCGGGCGGTCCGTACTCGGTGTGAACTGCGGCCTTCATCGATCCCCCCGACATGCCAGCTCAGTCTGACACACCGGGGCCGGGGCCCTACCCTCGTAGTTACTGACTTACAGTGGAAGACCCCCACGGGAACGACGCTTCTACATCGCGGAGGTAGCACTCATGGCCGAACTACTAGCGGGATCCATTGGACCAGAACGCCAAAAGATCGGCGACGACGCCCTGTTCGAGGTGTTCGCCTCGGCCAACGGCCTGGCGGACCCGAATCCGTTTTACAAGACACTTCGCGAAGAGAGCCCCGTCCACATCTCCGGTTTCGGCGGCACGGTCTTCTCCCGCTACGACGACTGCCGCGTGGTGCTGCGAGACAACCGTTTCGGCAACGGCGAGGGTCGCGGTGCCGAGCAGGCGTTCGGCTCGGGAAATCCCGAGATCCTCAAGATGCGCCAAGAGATGGAGGAACGCCGGGCCGAGCAACCGAACTCCATGCTGCGCCTCGACCCGCCGGACCACACCAGACAGCGCGGGTTGGTAAGCAGGGCGTTCACGCCACGCCGGATCGAAGGGCTGCGGGATCGTGTGGCGGAGCTGGTTGACGAACGGTTGGATGCCCTGGCCGAGGCCGGCACCGGCGATGCCATGACGCTGCTGGCCGAACCGCTCCCGGTGTCGGTCATCTCGGAGATGCTCGGCGTACCCCAGAGCGACTGGCCAGACATCCGTGACCTTGTCACCGACGTTGTGCTCTCGCTCGAACCCGGCGCCTCGGTCGACGAGTTGGCGGCGGCGGAAAAAGCCGGCGTCGAAATGTGGCAGTACTTCGCCGAGCTGGTGGCGGTGCGGCGGGCCGAGCCCCAGGACGATCTGCTTTCCGGTTTGATCGAAGCCAGAGACGAACAGGACATGCTGTCCGAGGGCGAGATCCTGGCCGTCGCAAACCTGCTGTTCGCCGCCGGGGCCGAGACCACCACCAACCTCATCGGCAATGGCTTGAACGCCCTGTTCAACAATCCGGACCAGCTGGACCGGCTGTGGTCAGACGCCTCGCTGGTGCCGACCGCCGTCGATGAGATCCTCCGCTTCGACAGCCCGGTGCAACTTGATGGTCGGGTCTGCCTTGAAGATGCCGAGGCCTGCGGCGTGCAGTTCTCCGAGGGTGACCGCCTACTGACGCTACTTGGCGCCGCCAACCGGGACCCGGAGCACTTCGACAATCCTGAGCAGTTTGATGTTGGCCGCGTTGGCGAGCCGGTGATGAGCTTCGCCTCGGGGATTCACTACTGCCTCGGCGCCAACCTGGCCAGAGTGGAAGGCCAGGAGGTCTTTGCGGGACTCATCCGACGTTTCGCCAACATCGCACCTGCGGGTGACCGGCCGTTCCGGCGGCGCCTGGTGTTGCGTGGGCTTGAGCAGTGCCCCATCACCGTGACCCCTCGGTAGTCCGGGCGATACGGTGCTGCCATGAGCAGAGCTACGCCGGTCACCTTCGACAATGCATCTCCAGAGCAACAGGACGTGTGGAACTCCATCCTCGCTTCCCGGGGAGACCCGTCCCGCCTGGTCGCCGACCACGGCGGATTGGTTGGCCCGTTCAACTCGATGGTGTCCAGCCCGCTCATCGGGGGCCGAATCGCAGCGCTCGGCGAAGCCATCCGCTTCTCCAGTTCGGTCGAAGCTCGCCTGCTCGAACTTGCGATCATCACCGTCGGCGCCCACTGGCGATCAAACTTTGAGTGGTGGGCTCACAGCCGCATGGCGGCCGAAGCCGGTATTGACGCCGAGGTCATCGACGCTCTCGCCGAAGGTCGGACTCCCACGTTTGCCAAACAGGATGAAGAGACCATCCACCGCTTCGCCTCAACGCTGCTGACCACCACCCGAGTCAGCGACGAAGACTTCAACGCGGTGAAGGCCGTCGTCGGTGAGCAGGGAGCGCTCGACCTGATCAGCACCATCGGGTACTACTGCATGATCTCCCTGACGTTGAACGCGCTGGCCATTCCGCTGCCCGGTGGCCAGGAACCAACCTGGCCGCAGTAGTCACCTGGTTGAGTCGCGACCGATCGACTGGCTAGCGGTAGGGACCGGGTCGAAACGGCGTGACCGGCGCAACGGCGGACAGCGCGGAATCAGCCCCCACCTGGGAGTAGTCGCCGCCTCGGCCACCGAACTTCGGTGGGGTCTCCCAGCGCACGGTTGGAGACGGGGAGTTGCGGGCCAACACCTGAACGAAGGACACGTCCGGGTTTGGTGGTTCGGTGCTCGGGCCGTTCACCACCTGCCATACGCCGAGCGCCAGCACCAGTGAGCCGGCCAGCATCATCGTGGGCAGCCGTCGGCCGGACTTGGTGACCACCTCGGTGGCGACCGCAACCTCGACTGCATCCATAGTGTTCGTAACACCTGACCGCCAGCGCAGATTCCGGGCGAAGCTGCACTGCGTTTAGCAGTCGACGAGTGGGCATTTCCGCCCTAGGTGGTTACACCCGGCAGCGCCCGGTGCTGTTGCGACAACATGAAGGTGCATCCATCATGGGTCTGTGGATCGATTGCGTGTGGGCGGCGGCATATCCGGACTTCGGCGGGCAGTGTTGGCGGCACTGGCGCTTGCGACTGCAGGCATCGCGCTGCCGGTGACCCCGGCAGCGGGGGCAGCACCGACGTCTCCGCTGGTGATCAGCGAATTGATGTATCACCCGCCGGAGACCGGCGAGGCGTATCCGTCGTTCCGGTACAACGAAGATGCCGAGTTCGTCGAGGTCACCAACCGTTCCAACAGCTCGGTCAACGCGTCCGGCTGGTGTCTCACCGACGGCATCGACTTCTGCTTCCCTGCCGGCACCAGCATCGCCGGAGGCGATCATGTGGTGGTCGCCAAAGACAGCGCGGCGTACGGCGATTTGTGGGGCGGTTCACCGGACTACACCTACAGCGGGAACTCTCCAACGGCGGCGAGACCGTGATCCTGAACAACGGGGCCGGGACCGAGGTCGACCGGGTCGACTACGACGACGAGGGCCTATGGCCGGTGACCCCCGACGAACTCGGCACCAGCCTTGAGCGGGTTGACCTGGATGCAGACGGTGACGATCCCGCCAACTGGTCCGCCTCCACCGCGGGTGCTGGCCACACCGCCGGACAGACAAACTCGGTTGCGGGCGACGACGTGCCGCCGCTGGTCACAAGCCACGCCGCGCCCACCAACCACCCCGCCGGTCAGTCCATTGCGGTGACCGCCAACATCTCGTCTGCGACCAGCGCAACGCTTGAGTACCTGGTCGACCACGGGTCGGTGCAGTCAACGTCGATGGCCCGCAACGGCACCACCTTCTCTGCAACCGTTCCCGGTCAGTCTGCTGGCAGCCTTGTCCGGTACCGGGTGATTGCCAACGGTCCCGGCGGCACCAGGTCCGGTCCACGGGCCGGTGACACCATCGGCTGGTGGGGTCTCACCATCGCCGACAGCACCGCGGCAAACGTTCCCGTGCTGAAGTGGTTTGTCGACCCCGGCGACTACCAGACGGCATACAACAACTTCAACAGCAACACGCCGTGCAACGGCGAAGCGTGCCCGATGGTGCTGGCCTACGACGGCCAGGTCTGGGACAACGTACGGTTCCGAGTGCGCGGGTTCACCGGTCGGCGGGCAGACAAGAAGGCCTGGAAGATCGAGATGCCGAAGGGCCATGACTTCAACCCGGCGTTTCTGGACATCCCCCTTGACGAGTTCTCCTTCGACCCTGGACGTCCGCAGTGGGACGGGTTCCGTGAGGCGCTCAGCTGGAAGATCATGGAGGGCGCAGGGGTCGAGTCGGTCCAGCTGCAGCACGTCCACATCGAACAGAACGACGCCTTTTACGGGTACTACCTGCTGCGGGAGGACCCCGACGGCAACTGGCGGGAACGCAACGGCTACGACGGCGACGAGTTCTACAAGTCCCGGCCCCGGCAGGTGTTTGAGAAGCGGGAGAACAAGGAAACCGACGACAACGAGCTGACGGCGCTTCGGACGTGCCTCAACGCCGTTCGGGCCGGCGGCAATTCGGACTGCTTGTACGACCTCGTCGACATCCCCTACGCCATCAACGAACTGGCCGCCATCGCGGTCAGCTCAAACGGCGACCAGCGAGAATTCAACTTCCTGTACGCCCAGAGCCCCAACGGCGACGGCCGGTGGCGGATGCTGCCCGAGGACTTGGACCGGTCCTGGGGATCGGCCTCGGCAAACCAGAACCCCACGCTGGCAAGCTCGGAGCGGCAGTGTGAGGCGGCGGACAACGGTCGCCGCAACGACGTGTGCGGCGCAATCTTTGCCGTGCCGGAGCTAAAGGCCTCGTACTACCGACGCATCCGGACCCTCTACGACGAGCTGATGGCGAACCAGCAAATCGAGACCTACCTCGACTCACTGGTCGCAGACGCCGAACCGTCGTGGAGCCTTGACGCCGCGGCCTGGGGGGAAACCTCCGACACCCTGACCGAACACCGGAACTTCCTGGTCAACGGGTTCATGGCCCCGTGGCGGTCGTATCTGGCAAATGGCGGCAGCGGCGGCGAGATCCCCTCGGCCCAGGCCGCTGCACTGTCGGTAGAACTTGGCGTTGTGGACTTTGCGCCCGCCACCGCCAACCTCGAATCGATCGAGATCACAAACAATGAGCCAACCCCGGTTGACCTGTCCGGCTGGCAACTCGATGGCGCTGGGTTCACCCTGCCGTCGGGGTCGGTCGTCCCGGCCGGGGCCACCGTGGTCGCCGTGCTTGACGACGCGGCGT
>CAZSTV010000102.1:18813-19352 GCA_964609665.1 uncultured Acidimicrobiaceae bacterium | reverse complement strand
TACTCGGCCCGGATGAAGGGCGAGGGGGGTCTACCGGACAACTGCCCCTAAGGATCACACCACTGGGAACCCCTAGCCGATGGAGCGGACGCCGGTGATGGTGCCGTCGTCGACGGCGACGTTGAGACGGTTTGGCGAGTAGTCCTGGGTAACGGCAAATTCCTCGCCGTCTTGGGAGACCACACGGAGGAACATGTTGTTGTCCTCGGCCCAGGCATCGGCCGCTTCACGGGTGAGACCGGTGATGCCCTCGACTGCCTCTTCGAGTGTGACCGGTGAAATCAGTTCGCCGTTGTCAGGCGGTGCGACCGGGAACGGCAATGGCGCAATCGGCACACCTTCATCCACCAGCGCTTTGGCTTCTTTTAAGCTCGCTTGCCCGTGGATCGGCGCTTCATCGCGTTCGCCATAGTGCATCTCACGCGATTGCTCGGTAAAATTGTTACCCACATACGTGCTCTTCTCAAGCGCCTTTTCCTGCGCTTTTGCGAGCGCTTGCATCGCCTCTTGCATCTCCGCCGGCACAGCTACATTGGACA
>CAZSTV010000102.1:13178-18803 GCA_964609665.1 uncultured Acidimicrobiaceae bacterium | reverse complement strand
AATCAGTTCGCCGTTGTCCGGCGGTGCGACCGGGAGATCGTCGGTCTCGTCCGTCTCGTCGGTCTCGTCGGTCGTCGAATCAGGCTGCACGACCTGGTTCGCATCGGAATCGTCGTTGTCGGGTTCCACTTCGACGATCTCAGCATCGTCGTCCGGCTGCACCTCGACGATGTCTTCACCAGATTTCGTCCCGGCGGCCGGAATGTTGTCGGCCTCGCCGTCGCCACATGCGGCTACCGCACCAGAGACAGCAAGGAGCAACGCCAGGGCTTTCATCTTCTTCTTCATACCCACTGCGACGAACGTCGAGGGGTGTCTGGTTCCCGAGGATCGAGAAATGTCCTGAAGACCGATTGTTGGCATCGCCAGGCAGGCTCAGCCGGTGGCTCCTATGTTGGAGCAATGACTGCACCACGATTTCGGATGGGAAAGCTCGACCATGTGCACATTCGTGTGCCGGACCGGGCCGAAGCTGCCCGCTGGTACTCAGAGCATCTCGGCTTCGAGCCGGTCGACAAGTTCGAGTTCTGGGCGGCCGGCTTTGACGGTGGCCCACTGCAAATCACCGCCGATGGTGGCGAGACAATGCTGGCGCTGTTCGAGGTGAGCGACGGGCATCCGATGATCCGACAGGAGACCGGCGTGGCCTTCAGTGTCGACGTTGACACCTTCATTCAGTTCACCCGATCACTTCCAGGGGCGATCAACAACCATTTCGGCAAACCGCTAACCGCCAACGACGTGATCGACTTCGACATGTGCTGGGCCTATGGGTTGGCCGACCCGTGGGGCAACGAATACGAACTCAACTGCTACGACTACGACCGAATCAAATCCGAGCTGATCGACGCAGACAACATCACGCCGGTCCGCTACTGGCCACGCGAGCTCTACGAATCCCACGGCCAATAGGTGTCCACTCCCCCGCCATCTGCTTGTCCTCCCGGCGCGCCGCAGCGCCTACCGAAATAATTGCCAACAGCATCGCCCGTGTGGTCGGTATCTTGATGCGGTGATGCACAATTCGACCTACTACGCCGCTTTGAAACAACGGCTGGATGCGGGCAAGACAATCCTCATCGACGGCGGAACCGGTACCGAACTGGAGCGCCGCGGCGCAACGATGATTGAGGGTGCCTGGTGTGGCGCCGGAGGGTTGAGCGAACCCGACCTCCTCCAGCAAATCCACGAGGATTACATCAAGCTGGGGGCCGAGGTTGTCGTCGCAAACACCTTCGCCTCCTCTCGACACATCTGCGAGCAGGGCGGCTTTGGTGACCGCTTCGAGTCTGCCAACCGGTCAAGCGTTGCGGCGGCCATCCGAGCCCGCGACGCTGTTGGCCCCGTTGTCGTTGCCGGGTCGGTCTCGACAACTCACCAGGGCGGCCCCCAACCGCCACCCGATGTTGCGGCCCGCAACCACGCCGATCAGGCAATGATCCTGGCCGACGAAGGGTGCGACCTTCTCATTGCAGAGATGATGCGCGACGTGGACATGACCAACACGCTGCTCGACGCGGTCCGTCCAACGGGCCTACCGCTGTGGGTGGGCTTCAGCGTTGTCGACCGCGACGGTGAGATCTGGATGATCGAGGAGGCCATGTCCTTCGCCGACGGCCTGGCCCAGAT
Source organism: uncultured Acidimicrobiaceae bacterium (assembly GCA_964609665.1). Classification (GTDB taxonomy): domain Bacteria; phylum Actinomycetota; class Acidimicrobiia; order Acidimicrobiales; family SZUA-35; genus JAHELU01. The sequence goes on along the minus strand of CAZSTV010000102.1, from coordinate 17,174 downwards.
CGATCTCAGCGACGTTGACCTGGTGGCGATCATGCACTCCGAAGTTGCAGCCGTTGACGCCGCTCTTGACGTCCTCGCCGAGACATGGTCGGGCCCAACCGGCGTCTATGCCCAAACCGGTGGATGGGTGCCACCGAACTGGCAGTTCATCGACATGATCAGCCCGACGGACTATTCCGCAGCGGCGACACGTTGGGCATCCACGGGCGTGCAGGTCCTCGGCGGCTGCTGCGGCATCGGCCCGGAGCACATCGCCGACATGGCCGACCTTCTCACCGACGATTGACCTTCCGGCGCCAGCCGGACTTGTTACTGCTGGCCGTCGCCGTCGGGGCTTTGCTTCGGCTTGGCGTTCTTGACCCGTATGCGTTCGCCGTCCAGTTCGGTCCCGTTCAAATTTCTGACCGCGGCCTTGGCATCTCCGACTTTCGGCATCTCGATAAACCCGAACCCTTTTGACCGACCGGTCTGAGCGTCGAGCACGATGGTGCACGACTGCACCGGACCCCAGGTCTCGAACAGATCCTTCAGATCGGCTTCGGTTGTGGAGCGAGCGAGGTTGCGCACCAGGAGTCTCATCCCCATCAGTCTGCCAGCTGCGGCCGTGGAACCCCGCCGCCGCAGCTCACCACAGCTCGCCGGGACACGTCAGAGAACAACCCGGCCGACAAGGTTCCACCTTGACCTATGCTGTCCTGGCAGAGCAGATGACCACGATTGAGGGGAACGAGGTCCGAAATGAGGATTCTTGAATGGGTGCTGGCCGTAATTTTGGCGCTGGCCGTAGGTTTCGCGGCGATCGCCCGATTTTTCAGCAGTGACCTGCGCAACGACATGGCGGATTCGCTGAGTCTTCCGGTGTGGTTCCTGATCGTGGTGTCGGTGATCGAAATCGTCCTCGCCATCGATCTGCTGATCCCCCGTTTCCGCATCCTGGGTGGCATCGGAATGGCCCTCACCATGGTCGGCGCAACGATCTTCAACATCTTCGGCGAACAGGTCAGAGACGCGAACCCACGCCAGGGCATTCCGCTGACGATCTTCCTTGCGATCATCGGTTTCGTTGTCGCCTGGCTCGCCGCCGGACGGCCACGCAGCATTGGCTCACTGCTCCAAACAGCACAGCAACAGCTCAAGGGTCAGGTCGGCGACATCGCCGAGACGGCAACAGAACTCACGTAACACTCACCGCTGGCTGGTGTCAGAAACCTGCAAGGTTGCCGACATCTCGCCCTTATAACGCGGCAACGGTCCTGCAACACCCTTTTTGTAGGTTGTTTCGCTATGGCTGACTCGCTCACGGTACTTGCCGTTCCCGGCATCGGCCTCTGGCCCTCGCTGTTCAAACCGACCATCGATCATCTCAAGAAGGTGGCGTCGGTACCGGTTCGGGTTGAGGTGGTAAGCAGACCCACCGATCGACTCGGCTTTGCCGAGCAAGTCGACGCGCTGGCCGCTCGCTGCCGAAAGACAAAGAACCCGGTGATCGTCGGGGTCGGTGGCGGCGCGACGCTGGCGTTGGCCTGCGCGATGCGTGGCGAAGACAGCCTGCGGGGCATCGTCACCCACGAACCACTACTCGGCCTACTGGAGCCAAGTCTCCATCGACGGGCGGAGGCGACCGGACTTCGGTTGGCGGCCGAGCGAACGGCCCAGGCCGCCGTCGACTTCGTGGCCGGCCAGTACGGCCCTAGTTGGCCGGACGCGCCTCCCGAAACAGAACTGTGGGCCAGAGACCACTTCGAGGTGATCTGCACTGAGGCAGCCCAGTTCGCATCGTTCAGTCCCGATCCACGTCGGCTCCGTTTGAAGATCCCCCACCTGACGACGGTCGGTGCAACCTCGCTCCCGGAACGACACCGGGTCAGGACGTTGCTGTGGGCCTGGGGCGCCACCACCGAGACGATCGAAGGCAGCGGTCACCTGGTGTTGGCAGACCAACCAGCGCTCTTTGCCTCGGCCATCGCCAACTTCCTGCCGCAGCTCTCGGCCAACTACGCGCTGCAACACTGAGCGATCGGTGGCCATAGCCGCCAACCAGGGCGGCCCGTGTGGCCACAACCAACTAGTCCGTCGGTTTTTGACCACCTTTAAACGGTTTCAACCCCGGCCGACTCAGTCAGCATGGATGAAACCTCGCGGCCTCCAGACAACGGTTCGGTCGCCGGTGGCGGCATAAGCCCGGCCGCCGCCACCCACGGTCTACGACAGGCGTACATCGTTGGATTCGTACTCCTCGCGGGACTGGCGATCCTCGGACAGGTGCTTGTTCAACGGTCGCTCGACCAACAGGCGGGAGACACCAACGTCGTCAACCTTGCGGGCATTGAGCGAGGGCGGAGCGAACGCATCGCGAAAGAGCTGCTGGCGATCATCCTCACCGACCGACCGGAAGCCGTCACCGCATCCGGGGTACGGCTGGAATCCACACTAAACAACTTCAACCAGACCTGGACCGGGCTCCTGGAAGGCGATGCCGAGCGTGGCCTCTCCCCCATCACCGACCCCGCCAGCGTTGCCCAGTACGCCGTTGCCGACGTTGCATACATCGAGTTCGTCGAGTCCCTCGACCGCACCCTGACAGCCCACCAGTCCGGAGAAGACCACAGCGCCGACCTGGCCACCACCCTTGCCGCACAGCGACGATTTTTTGGGGAGGTGAACGGTCTCACCAACCGACTCGAAGAGGCCTCAGCCGCCAAGCTGTCCCAAACCCGCCGCCTGCAATACCTGTTCCACGCCGCAACGTTGATCGCCCTCGCCGGGCTCGGCATCGGCTCGTTCCGGCCGGCGCTCCGTCGCCTCAGACGGTCCATCGCTCTGTTCGAAGCGCTCAGCACAAACTCGCCGGATCCCCTGTTCATGGCCGACTGCTCCGGCAACGTCTTCCACCAAAACCCGGCCGCGCTTGCGCTGTTCGGCCACGACGGGGAGACCCCGTGTACGGTCGCCGATCTGCTCGGACCGGAAGCGGCCGAACTAGGAGCCAGCGACGCCACCAAGCTGATGGACGTCCAACGCGAGGACGGCACAACAACCCCGGTGCGCATCAAGACAAAGGTGTTTAGCGCTGATGCGGAGCTGCAGGTCCGGGTGCATCTCGTCCACGACCGGACGAGCGAGCTTGAAGAAGAAAAACGTCATCGCCAGGCCGAGAAGCTCGAAGCAATCGGTGTACTTGCGGCCGGGATCGCCCATGAGATCAACACGCCGACCCAGTTTGTGCGGGACAACCTGACGTTCATCGACGAGTCGGTCACCGGCCTGCTTGAGGTGACCGGCCAGGTGGAAGCCATCACATCAGACCCCGGTGCTGAACCGCCGGGCAACATCTGGACGTCCCTCTCAGACAAGCTGACGGAGATAGATGCGGAGTTCATCCGGGAAGAGCTGGGGTCTTCGATAACCCAGAGCATGGACGGAATGAACCGGGTGGCCGAGATCGTCCGGGCAATGAAGGACTTCTCCCATCCCGGCGCCGAGGGCCTTGCCCCCGCCAACATCAACGATGCGCTCTCCACCACGTCCATCATTTGCCGCAGCGAATGGAGCGACGTCGCTGAGTTGACGCTTGACCTGGACCCCGACCTTCCGATGGTCCCGGTGCTACTCGGTGACATCAAACAGGTTTTCCTCAACCTGATCGTCAATGCTGCTCACGCCATTGAAGGCTCCGAGGGCAGCGGACCGCCAGGACACATCGCCATCAGAACCAGTGCCGATGCTGACCATGCCATCGTCGAAATCATCGACAATGGGCCAGGGGTTCCCGAGGAGATACGGGACCGCATCTTCGAGCCCTTCTTCACCACGAAGGAAGTTGGCAAGGGTTCGGGCCAGGGTCTGGCCATCTGTCAACGGGTTGTTGTGGAGGGCCACGGCGGCACCGTCGAGGTCGACACCCCGGACGACAACGCCGGGTCCATCTTCCGCATTCGATTGCCGATAGCCGACAGCCGCACGCTGCATAGCGGCTCGCTATCCGCCGAACCCGCT
>CAZSTV010000102.1:0-13168 GCA_964609665.1 uncultured Acidimicrobiaceae bacterium | reverse complement strand
ACGGATATTCATAATTTACCGGATCGCATTGATCCCCGCTCGCGCCGCCCGGGCACCCCCCGGCGAGGACGGAGGGGTGCTCCCGGATTCTTGCCCCCGGGAGCACCCCCTCAAGCGTCATCGCGCTAGAACGCTGCGGCTATTCGCCGTTTTCATTCAGGGTCACGTCAACCGGGGAGAAGTCCGGACCGAAGAGGTCCGCATCGTCGCCAACCAACTCCCAGGCCGCCTCGACGATCTCGTTGGTGAAGGCACCTTCGCTCGGCGCTGCGGTCAAAACCGTCGCACCATCAAGGTTGGGAGTGCTCTGGCTGATCTCGACCGTGCGGTCCCAGTCGGCCTTGTTGATGAGACCGACCCCATCGGGTGCAGGCCAGATCAACTTGTTGATCTCGTTCATCATCCATAGCTGGTGGCTGGTGCCGAGGGTGGAGCCGGCGTCGGTCACAATTGTTGCGCACGACTCTGCGTTGTCTCGGCAGTACGCCCAGCCCTGCATCGATGCGGCGACGAACCGGGTGGCCTGGTCACGGTACGCATCATCGTCGGCCAACTTGACGGCGTCGGCCCAGATGGCGTCCTGCAGCATGCCAACGCCCTCGTCCTCATAGTTGATGACGTTGAAGTCTTCCGGCTGGTACAGCTCCCCGGTGTCGGGGTTGATGGCTTCCAGGACCTGGGCGTACTCGTTGTAGATCATCGCCTCGGCGGCGTCGATCTCTCCTTCGAGCAGCGCAACCATGTCGAACTGTTGGCCGACCAGCGTCACATCGGCTGCCGGGTCAAGACCGGCCTCGCCGATTGCGGCGAAGACTTCATACTCATTGCCGAAGCCCCAGTTGCCGATGACTCGACCTTCGAAGTCGGCAGGAGACGCTATGCCGGAATCTGCGAAGCTGACCTGCAGGGTGCCGGACCGTGCGAAGATCTGGGCGATGTTCACGATGTCCGCGCCGGCTTCACGGGTCTGCAGTGCTTTGGGCACCCAGGCAATGGCGAAGTCCACGTTGCCGTTGGCAAGCTCCGACTGCGGCACGATCTCCACCGCGCCTTCCTTGATTTCAACGTCGAGGCACTGGTCGGCGTAGTAGCCGTTCTCAACAGCGGCGTAGTAGCCGGCGAACTGAGCCTGGGTGAACCACTGGAGTTGCAGGCTCACACTGTCGGTGGTCTCACATGCTGCCGCCGCACCTTCGCCACCGCCGTCTGTGGCCTCGGTGTCATCGTCACCGCCGCCACATGCTGCTGCCAGGAGTGATGCCGCGGCCAAGACCGCCACGCATAGCTTCCATGTACTTCTCATTTGTTTCTCCCTCGAGGCGCTGCCTCTGCTTGCCTGCTGGTGGACTCAACAAGCGGCCGTACTCAACTGACCGCTCGCCTTCTGCCGTGGGCCCGTTCAAGGCCGACGGAGATCAAATAGAACGTGAGGCCAAGGACGGACGCTCCAATCACGTACGCCCACGTCACATCCTTGCTACCGTTCAAGCTGTTGCGGACGCCGGTGGCAAGTCCATTCTGGACACCGCCGAAATACTCCGAAACAAAAGCCGTGATCACCGCGAGCGGTGCGGCAATCCGCAGGGCGGTGAACAGGTACCCCACCGCGTTGGGGATACGGACCTTGGTCAAAATGTCGGTTGGCGATGCGGCGTAGGAGCGCATCAGTTCAAGGTGTGTGGCCGACACCTGCCGCAACCCCTTGCTCACGTTTACAAAGACGACGAAGAACACGATGAGCGTCACCATCACCCGCCGCGGCACCTGACTGGTGGTGCCGAACAGCATGTTGTTCAGGATGGGCACGATCACCACGATGGGGACCGCGTTCAGTGCGACGGCCAACGGCGTGAGCAGGTCTTCCAGCAGCCGGAACCGGATGGTCACAAAGCTGACCAGCACCCCGAGGACAGCTCCAAGCAGCAGACCGATGGCGGCGTTCGTTCCGGTAACCAGTGTCTGTTCCACCACATCGTCGATCCGCTCGATGAACGCAGCCCAGATTGCCGTCGGTGCCGGCAGCGTGAACGGCTTGATCCCGAAGACGGCGACGATCGCCTCCCACAACGCAAGAAAGCCGACGCCGAACACGACCTGGGGCCACACGTTGTCGAACAACCTGCGGGCCACCGACGCCTCGGTCGCCGTTGTTGGTGTCGTTGCCGGCGTCGTTGCGGTTGGCGTCGTTCCTGCGGTTGTCGTTGTTGGCGTTCCCGCGGTCATCGATCTTCGATTCCCCGGGTCTCGGAACCGAGCTCTGCTCCTCGTAGTGCTTCGCGGACCTCGATGATCTTCTTGTAGAAGCCAGCGTCCTCCCGGGTGGATTCGCTGCGGTCCCGGCCGTGGTCCACGGTCACCACATCGGTGATGCGTCCAGGACCGGCCGACATCACCACCACCCGGGTCGACAGGTAGACCGCTTCGGGAATTGAGTGGGTCACGAACACGACGGAGGTGTTGGTGGCCTCACAGATCTGCAGCAGTTCCGCCTGCATATGTTCACGGGTCATCTCGTCGAGCGCCCCGAACGGCTCGTCCATCAACAGCAGCGGCGGATGGGCCGCTAGGGCTCTGGCAATGGCAACCCGCTGTTGCTGACCACCCGAGAGCTGCCACGGCATGTGCATACCTCGGTCTGGCAGCTTGACCAGTTCCAGCATCTCCTGGGCTCGGGCGGCCCGGTCCGCTTTGTTCCAACCCTTGAGCTCCAGCGGCAACTCGATGTTTTTGGTCACCGAGCGCCACTCGAAGAGCCCGGACTGCTGGAACGCCATGCCGTAGTCCTGGTCGAGCCGGGCCTGGGCTGCTGGTTTGCCGTTGACCGCAATGCTGCCCGCGGTCGGCTCGATGAGGTTGGCGATCAATCGAAGCAGCGTTGACTTGCCGCAACCGGACGGTCCGATGAGCGACACGAACTCGCCGCTGGCAACGGTCAGATCAATGTCGGCAAGCGCGTCGACCTGACTGTCGGTCCCCGGGTTGAAAACCATCGACGCGCCGGTGACCGTGACTGCGTCGCCCGCCGCGACCTCGACGGCCTCCGCGTTGTCCTGTCCCGTCAACTCGCTCACTGCTGTGCCTCCCGCGGCCTATTGCGCATGATGTAGGACTCGGCCCCAACCACCAGGCCAAACATGACAAGCCCCAGTGCGGACGCTGCAAAGACAGCGGCGTACACCGACGCCGGCTGCGACGTCACCTTCTGGCTGTAGTCGATGGTGGCAAAGCCCACGCCACGCAGCCCGCCGAGGGTGATCTCGGTGACGATCACGCCGATCACCGCGGCGGTTGCCGCAAGTTTGAATCCGGGGACCATCGACGGGACCGCCATGGGAAACCGGAGTTTGCGTAGCGTTGTCCACCAACCGGCGGCGTAGCTGTTCATCAGTTCCAGCGACGCCTCGGGCACGTTCTGTAGGCCCCGCAATGTGGCAACGCTGATGGGAAAGAACGATAGGAACCCCGCCAGGGCGACGGCCGATGTCCACTGCGGCCAATCCAAACAGCCGCGGATCGCCGTGACCTGAGGGGCCAGCGCGATCAGGGGAATGGTCTGGGAAATCACGATGTAGGGGAAGAGGCCCCGTTCAACGATGCGGAAGCGGGCCATGAGGACGGCGAGACCCACCCCAATGATCGTCCCGACCGCCAGTCCAGCGATCGACATCTGGAACGTGTACCAGGCGTACCCGAGTAGCACTTCCCAGACCAGTTGGTCGCGGCTGCCGATGGCGGGGTCGAAGAGTTCGGCCACCATCGACCAGGTGTGGGGCATGACGCGGTCGTTGGTCTTGGGGATGACCCGCCAGCCAAAGACGGTCCCACCGGCGTCGGGACCGATCAGCTTGTAGAACTCCCAGACCGTCGCGGCAAGCGCGAGCGCAACAAAGAAGAGTAGGGCTTGTCGAGCAGCTGTCCGCCAGCGCTGCGAGTGGATCATTGTTTGGCCAGCGCCCTCTCGGCCAGCGTGGGGATGATCTTCTCGCCGTACTCGGCCAACGTGTGATCCTTGGCGTCGTGCTGAAGGTAGATGGCGAACTGGTCGACACCGAGGTCTTTGAGTTCACTGAGTCGGTCGAGTTGCGCCTCGACGGGACCGAGAATGCAGAACCGGTCGATGATGTCATCCGGCACGAACTCGGCGTGGGTGTTGCCTGCCTGACCGTGCTGGTTGTAGTCGTACGCCTCTCGTCCCTTGATGTAGTCGGTAAGGGCTTGCGGCACGCCGGCGCTGTCGCCGTAACGGTCAACGATGTCGGCAACGTGATTGCCGACCATGCCGCCGAACCAGCGGACCTGGTCTCGGGCGTAGGCAACGTCGTCGCTCACGTAGGCCGGGGCGGCGACGCACATGGCGATGTCATCGGGGTTGCGGCCGGCGTCTGATGCTCCAGTCCGGACCGCTTCAATCATCCACTTCGTGATCGACGGGTCGGCAAGTTGAAGGATGAACCCGTCGCAGGTCTCGCCGATCAACTTGAGCGCCTTCGGCCCATAGCCCGCACCCCACACCTCAAGCTCGCTCTTTGACGCCCACGGAAGAGTGATGGTCGACCCCGCGTACTCGGTGCTTCTGCCGTTGGCGAGGTCCCCGATGACGCGAATGGAATCTCTCCAGGTGGCCAGCGTGGTCGGCTTGCCATTGGTGACCCGCACTGCGGAGTCACCGCGACCGATGCCACAAATCGTACGGTTGCCGTACATCTCATTGAGGGTTGCGTAGGTCGAGGCGGTGACCGTCCAGTCCCGGGTTGCCGGGTTGGTCACCATCGGCCCGACGATCACGTTGCGGGTCTCGGCCAGAATCTGCGAGTAGATGACGTACGGCTCCTGCCACAGGATGTGGGAGTCGAACGTCCAGACGTGGCTGAAGCCGTACGTCTCGGCACGCTTGGCAAGATCGATCACTCGGGCCGCTGGCGGAGTGGTTTGCAGTACGACACCGATATCCATCGAGATCTCTCCTGTGCTCTGGTGATCAGCAAGTCCGGGAGGCATCCAGGATCGATGGTGCTGCCTGCTGAGTTGGGTGTTGCCGAAAAGCCGCGCCTTCCAGCCGAACAAAACTGTAGTAGCAGACCGACATCTGCACCGACACATTGGCCCGCAGTCACACCGCAACGCAATAGATTCTCAGCTGGAAGCGAGATTGTCGCTCAAGGTACCGTTCACAGCGATGACAGAAACCCAACAGACTTCGGCACATCACGAGGTGATTGTGATCGGTGCCGGCGTGTCCGGCATCTATCAGATCAAACGGCTCACCGACCTTGGGATCGACGCCATCGTCCTGGAAGGCGATGACGACCTTGGCGGTACCTGGTACCGCAACCGGTATCCCGGCGCTCGGTTCGACTCCGAGAGCTACACCTACGGCTACTCGTTCTCAAAGGAACTGCTCGACGAGTGGCACTGGACCGAACGCTTCTCCCCCCAGCCCGAGAACCTCAAATATCTGAATTACGTGGCCGACAAGTTTGACCTGCGTCGCCACATGCAATTCAACTCCCGGGTCGAGGCAATGACCTGGGACGAGGACGACCGGCTGTGGGAACTCACCCTTGCCGATGGCAGGTCCCACACGGCCAGGTTTGTCATCACCAGCCTCGGTCCGCTCTCAACACCAACGCTTCCCCGCTATGACGGCATGGACACCTTCTCCGGCGAGTCGTTCCACACCTACTGGTGGCCAAAGGACCCCGTACAACTTGAAGGGCGTCGTGTCGGCGTGATCGGCACCGGCGCCACCGGGATCCAGGTCATCAGCGACATTGCGGACAAGGTCGGCGAACTCACGGTGTTCCAACGTCGCCCAAACTGGAGCACGCCACTCAACAACGCTGAGATCTCCGAGGCGGAGATGGCCGATATTCGGGCCCGCTACGACGAGATCTTCGCCAACTGTGCCAGCTCCCCGGGCGGCTTCGAGCACGTGCCGGACCGTCGGGGCTTTTGGAACGTCCCCCGCGAAGAACGACTGGCGTTGTGGGACCACCTGTACGACCAGCCCGGCTTCGCGTTGTTGGCGTCCAACTTCGCCGAGATCTTCTTTGACGAGGGGGCGAACGAGGAGATCTCGGCCTACGTGGCCGAGCGGATCCGCGGCCGGGTGACCGACCCCGTCGTCGCCGAGAAGCTCATCCCGAAAGATCACGGTTTCGGGATGCAGCGCCTGCCACTGGAGACCAACTATTTCGAGGCGTACAACCGTGACAACGTGACGCTGGTCGACATATCTGAGGCGCCCATTGAGTGCATCACCGCCGATGGCATTCAGACCACAGACGCACTTCATGAGCTGGACATCATCGTCTATGCGACCGGGTTTGATGCGATCACCGGCGGCTATGACCGCGTGAACATTGTTGGCTCTGTTGGCATGACCTTGTGGGAAAATTGGCGGGACAGCGCGATCACCTATCTCGGTGTCTTCAGCCACGGGTTTCCAAACCTGTTGATGGTGGCCGGACCGCAGAGCGTCTCGGGTTCCACCAACTTCCCTCGCGCCATCGAGACCGGTGTTGATTGGGTGACCGACCTCCTTCGCCATGCGCTGGAAAGCGGCCACACCAGACTTGAAGCGAGCCAAGAAGCAGAAGCAGAGTGGGTTGAAGAGGTTGTGCGGGCCCATGAGCGGATGCTCTTCCGACGCAGCAAAGGCTGGTTCACCGGCTACAACGCAAACGTCGACGGGCACCAAGAAGGCAAGATTCGATACCAGGCGTACTTCGGTGGAGTCCCGCGATATGTGCAAACAATCGATCAGGTTGCCGCCGGTGGGTACGCCCAAATCGACCTGAGATAGTTCAACTAGATCCAAATTTCGAACAACGTACCTTGGCAGTCGAACCTGTGATTGAATAGCGACAACCGAGGTGCTATCGCCAATTACATATTCTTGCCTCGCTTTCGCCTCATGAGCCTGCGCAACGGTCACTGACAGTTGACACTCCGGACTCTGCTAGGTCGGAACACCATGGACAGCAAGAACCGCGATGACGCCAAGGGCGGCCGAAGAGCGAACGAGAGGCGCGCCCGCGAGTCCCTTCGAGACACCATGATCCAGGGCGGCATGGAGCTACTCGACCTTCATGGCCTGACCCTCACCTACCGGTCCATCAGCTACGCCAAGGTCTTTGGTTACCTCGAACGGGAATACTCGATCCGGGTCACCAGAGGGTCTGTCCACGAACGGATTTGGGCCAGCCAGGACGAGTTTCGCCGCGACGTGCTGATCGAGTCTGTTCGCTTCTTCCCCCCGAGCAATTTGATTCTGGCACTCGGAAAGGCAGCGGCTGGTGCGGGCAGTATCGATCAGTTCGCAAGAGATTTCAGTGCCGAGACGTACCCCGAGCTACTGAATTCCGCAACGTTCGGTCAGTTCCAGGAGGCGAAGGCCCTGTCGTCGCGACTCGATGACCCCAAGGCCACGGCCGTTCTCCACGAGTTGTTCAACCAACGGGCCGAAACCTCACTTACTGCCAGCCGCTCCCGCTTCCCGAGTTTTCTCGCAGCCCTTGGACTGCAGACCAAAGCATCATTTGGGCTCAGCACTGATGACGTCGGCGAGATCTTCAACGTGATGATGGGCGGGCTTGCCGAGGGAGCACGCCTGAACGGGATGGCGGGAAGCTTTGATCTGTCGGTGCCGATCGACTACCTCTCAGAACCGGCGGACTCAGCTGATCCGTGGTGCGCCCTGTCTATCGGCATACGCAGCATCGTCGAGTTCCTCTTCGAGCCGACTGACAACCCATCCGATCCCGATGTCGAGGTTCCGATGGAGCCGGTGGTGGGCAAGGCCGTCTCGGATGCTTTGCTCCTTCCGACCCCCCGGAGGTCACGCGAACGGCTACGAAAACTGGTGCTCACCGCCGGGGTTGAGCTCTTCCTCCAGGACGGGCTTGAACTGATGCCCGAACTCTTGAACTACACGTCCGTCCTCACTCATTTGGAGACAACGCGGGGTGAAGTCATAACACGAAGTGCGGTCCATCGACGGATCTGGGACTCGAATGACGACTACCGCGTAGACGTTCTATCGGCGCTTCTCACCACCGAAGCTCGAGAGACGCGGTTGTTCGCAGAGATGCTGCGAGACGTTGCCCAGGAGCGCCGCATCGACGACACGACCGACATATGTCGATCAAAGAACATCCTGATCCGGGAACTCGCCGCTTCCGTCAGCGCCAGCAGTCTGGACAACCCGTCGAGACGTCGACTCATTCAGGTCAAAGCCCTCGTCGAATCACAAACGCCGGCCACTGCGTCTCGGCTACGGGCGGCGATCAAACAGTCTGATCTCGATCGGTTCCGCCGCAACCAGGTCGAGATTCAAGGCTCGATTATTAGTCTCGGCTTCCGGGTCCGGTCGGTCACCGGGCTGTCCGAGGAGCAAGGGCTTGAGGTACTGATGGCGCTGTGTATGTCCACTGCTGCGGGGCTGTCGCTGAACCGGTTGGCCGGGGTCACCGCCGTAGCGCGACCGATGGCAATGCGTCTCGACGGCGACGAACCAGTTGATTGGACACCACCGGGGGTTGCCATGCTCGCGTTCTTTGACCAACTCTACGAACCGGTCGATGTGGCCTACGCTGCATCACGATGACATTGCCAACAACGTCAGTCCGCATCGCCCAGCTCTCTGACACCCACTTCCTGGAAGACGATGCCGAGGCCGAAGGCGGCTTCGCCTATGACACGGCGGAAGCGTTTGACGCCGTCCACGACCATCTAGTCGACAACAACCCGTGCGATCTCGTCGTCGTCACCGGAGACATCGCGGATCACGGGCGTCCCGCCCAGTACCGGCGGGCGGCCGAGGCATTCGCTCGGTTCGACACGCCCGTGAACGTGTGCCCCGGCAACCACGACCAGGATGCCGAGTTCGCCGCCGGGCTCGGGCGACCGACCGTCGGCACCTCGCGGGTCATCGAGGCCGGAGGGTGGTGCTTTCTCTTTGTCGATTCCAACGCCGGTGTCATGGTCGACGACGGTTCGGGTCGCCACGTCGACCCCGACGACTACGAGAAGCGGCTCCACGGCAACGGGTCGCTCGGCGAGCGTGAGGCGTCCTGGGTCCGAGACATGTGTGGCACCACAGACGCGGAGCACGTCTTCATCTGGCTCCACCATCCACCCGGTGTCACGGTGGGTCTTGCCAAAGACCTTGCGTACACCACGGAGTGGCACGCGCTCATGGCGGACCTGCCGTCGGTCCGAGGGATGGGGGCCGGACACACCCATGTGCCGGCGGAGTACCACTTCGAGGGACGACCGGTCTTTGTCAGCCCATCGCTGAAGAACAACTTCGACCTTGAGGCAAACACGCTGCTGCCGCCCGGCTATCGCACGTACGACTTTTTGTCGGACGGGAGTGTCACGAGCGATATGCACGTTGTCGACGATCCACGTTGGCCCCGCAGCCCGATCGGCCGCGCTGTCGCCTCGTTGCTCAGGGGCGAGCTGAGCTGGGAGCAGTTCGACGAGATCGTCGCCCGTAAACAGGCCGCCAAGGGCTGACCGCCCTACAGCGTCGGATTGGACGCATCGGCGCCCTGGTACAAGATTTCCCGTAGCGCTGTTGCCGCCTTGGTGTGATACGCCATCACCGCAGGGTCGAGGTCTCGGGTTGGGCGCGGCGCATGGTGGAAGTGACGGTAGGTGTCCTCGCCCCTGATGAGGGCGGCGCTGTCCCAGTCGGCAAGGGTTTGGCGAGTGTGGGTTGGCATGTAGTGCAGCGACAGACCGATGCGGCGATGATCTGATTGGTTGGGCCCCGATCCGTGGGCGGTGCCGATGTTGTGGAACGACACTTGCCCCGGCCGCAATGGCATCGGCACGGTGTCCTCAGGGTTGATGTCTGCGATGTGTTGACCTCGGGTCAGCAGGTTGTCGGCGTCGTAGGTGTCGTCGTGGTTCAGGGTGTCTTGATGCGAGCCAGGTAGCACGCTCATACAACCGGCCTCCTCGCTGGCATCGGAAAGCGCCACCCACACCGACACCAGTTCACGATTGTCGAGACCCCAGTAGGTCGAGTCTTGGTGCCAGCCAACAAAGCTGCCGGCGCCAGGCTCCTTGATCCAGAAGAAGCCGTTCCAGCACAAGATGTTCGGCCCGATGAGATCTTCCACCATGTCGACCAGGCGCTCGTTGCGCATGATCGCATCCGCCCAGGCGAACGGCAGATACGCCCTGGACCGTTCCGGCCGATCGTTCAACGGGCCGTGCGTTTCCTCAAACGAAGCGATGCCATCCCTGGCGGTCGCCACCTCGGCGTCGGTGAGCACGTCGATCGGTGACAACCATCCCTCGGTCTGGTAGTGCTCGACCTGGGCGCTGGTGAGTGCAAGAGCCATGTATCAACCTTGCCACGACGCAGCGAGTCGCTGCCAGAACACACAGCGAGTCGCTGCCAGAAGCCGGTGCCTTGCGGCCAACCGGGCAGCCGGACCCACGCCCACGTCTGGGGACTGGCACACTTGTGGCTCCGTGACCTTCTTCGAGTCGTTGACCAAGCCCGATTGGATTCCGCCAGACTGGGCCTTCCCGGTGGCCTGGTTCACGCTGTGGGCACTTCAGGCGGCAGCGCTCGTCATTCTGGTGGCCAACGATCGCCCGGGGCGGAACCTGGCAGTCGGGTTGCTCGTCGCCCAGTTCGTCACCGCGGTGGCGTGGCAAGCCGTGGTCTTCGGACCGGGACGACTCGGCCTGGCGGCCTGGTGGTTGCTGTGCGTCCTGGTGCTGGTGGTCGCAGCCACCGTCACTGCTTGGCGGGTCTCAGCAATTGCCGGGGCGCTCATCGCCCCCACCATTGTGTGGTGCAGTGTTGCAACTGCGCTCGGCTTCTCGCTACTTCGGTTGAACCCGGGGGCCTAACCGGCGCCCGCCTGTGCAAGGTAGTCGGCGGCGAAGGCGGCGAAGCGTTCTTGAAGTTCGGTGGTGACCACGCTGGTTGCCAACTCGGTGAGCTGGCCAACGTCAGTGGCGAGCCCCGGCACATCATCAGCAGGCATTCCCCGCTCAGCGAACGGCTCCCACAGGTGGCGTTCAAACACCGACCGGAAGCGGTCAGCGATCTCGCCGACCGCTTCGCTGAGCGCATGGTACTCGTCCAAGATCTCCGACATCGGAATACCGAGCCTCGCTACCGCCGGGCCGATGTCGATGAACGCCTTGTTCGAAACGACAAAGTCGGTCCCATCGAGCGACACGAGCCCCATCGCCACCGCTCGCTGTATGTCCTCCTGCGCCAGATCGACCCCTTCAAAGAGCGCCGCAAATTCCGGAGCGGAAAGCGTGACCGGCTCCCGCTCCAGCGACGGCGCAACATCGCTGACGCCAAGTAGATGGTCTAGCGAATGGCCCGCCGTCCACGAATCAAGCGCATCCTTTATGGCGGCAAGCGAGAACCCGCGCTCTTGCAGCGTGGCAATCAGCCGCAGTCGATCTCGGTGCCCGACGTTGTAGTAACCCACCCGCCCCCGCCGCTCGGGAGGGGGCAGCAGCCCCTTGTTCTGGTACATCCGCACCGTTGAGACGGGGATATCCGCCTCCTGGGCCAGTTGATCGACCGTCAGGTCCGTGCCGGTCGGGTTCTTGCTCTGAGCCATGGTTCTCATCATGCCACCGTCCACTTCCCTACTGTTTACGTTCGAACTCGGTACATCGTGAATCTTTATCTTGCTAGTATTTACTAACGTAGTATACATTATCATCATGAACGAACCGGCGGAAGTGATGACAGCCCCAACCCGCACACCCCAAACCAGAGAGATCCGTCACGCCAAGACGCCGGTTCACTGGGCTGCGTCACCGGTTCTAGGCGCAGCACTTCTCACCGCCTGGGCTGTCATGGTCAACCCCGGTTGGACCGCGGTGCTGCTGCTCCTATCGCCCTTTGTGCTGGTGCCGCTCGGTCTTCGCCTTGCGGCCAGCGTCGAAACGGGCCCGCAGACGCCAGCGCTACAGACGCTAAGCGGTGCAGCCCTCCCCCTGGCCGCCACCGCGGCCGCCAGCTTCATCCCCAATCCGGGCACGACAGCAGCCGCGCTCTCGCTACCGTGGCTCAGCTTTACCTTGGTGGTTGCACTGGTCGGGGCTGGCCGGTTGCTCTCCCGTGAATCGCTTCTCGAACCTGGCATCAGCGCCGATGCCGGGCTGATATTCATCGCCGTTGGCGGGAGTTGGTTGACGATTAGTCGGGGCGGCTGGAACCCACTCGGCTTCGACGACGCCATCGTGCAACTGACGGCGGTGCACTTTCACTACGCGGGCTTCGCCCTGCCGATCGTTGCAGGGTTCACCGCCAGCCGGTTGTGTCGCAACGCGCTGGTCCCCGCAGCGGTCATCGTCGGCGTACCGCTCACCGCCATCGGTATCACCGTCGGCGGTTGGCTGGAGTGGATTGCAGCAACGGCGATGGCTCTGGCGGGCATGGCGACGGCCGTTGCGCTTCTCCGAGTTGGCGAGCAGCACCGTGGCACAACGAGGTGGCTCATCACCGCGGCCAGCGCTGCACTACTCATGGGAATGGGCCTCGCCATCGGCTGGGCATGGTCGGTGCGCTTCAGCTGGGACTTTCTTGGCCTTGACCAAATGGCGGCAACCCACGGTTCGCTCAACGCGCTGGGCTTTGGCCTCCTGAACATGGTGGTCACGACCGAACCAACGGTCAACCGCCGGGGGACAAACCTTCACCTTGGTCGGCCGCGGCCCGAGGCCTTGCATCGTCTTGCCGTTGACGCCGAGAACGACGCCACCACCAACCCGGGCGGGCTGATTGACCGACCGCTACCACCAGGGTTCCAGCGGAAGGTCTGGGAACGACGGATAGATCACGGAGACGTTGCGCTCGCTGCCAAGGCTGTTCGCCGCTGGCGGGGCCATGCTGCCGCCGGCATCGCAATAGCTCCTGAGCAGCCGGCAATCGTGGAAGGCCAGACGCTGGCGCTGACCATTCCGGTCGGTCCGCTGGCCGTCAGCGCGACCTGCAGGATCGTCGACGTGGTGGATGAGGACGACCGGTTTGGCTTCACCTACGCAACCTTGCCTCACCACGCGGTCGACGGCGAAGAGTCCTTCATCGTGACAGCCACGCCAGACGGGGAAGTATCCATAACGGTTACCGCGGTATGGCGACCGGCGACGCTGGCAAACCACCTCTGCC
>CAZSTV010000101.1:0-19359 GCA_964609665.1 uncultured Acidimicrobiaceae bacterium | reverse complement strand
GTGGATCAGTTGGTAGAAGGCGTGCTGCCCGTTTGTCCCCGGCTCGCCCCAGACGATCGGTCCGGAGTCAACGTCGAGGGTGCGGCCCTGCTGGTCAACACCCTTGCCGTTGCTCTCCATGTCCAGCTGCTGCAGGTAGGCGGCGAAGCGCGACAGATGGTCGGCGTAGGGGAGTACCGCGGTGGACTGAGCGCCGAAGAAGTTGGTGTACCACATCCCGAGCAGCCCCATCATCATCGGCAGGTTCTCGGCCGGGGGAGCGGCCTGGAAGTGGCGATCCATCTCATGCATGCCCGCCAGGAACTCACCGAACTGCTCGGGCCCAATGGCCAACATCAGCGAGAGCCCGACGGCCGATGGCACCGAGTAGCGTCCACCGACCCAGTCCCAGAACTCGAACATGTTCGCCGTGTCAATCCCAAACTCGGACACTCGCTCCGCATTTGTGGACACCGCTACGAAGTGTCTGGCAACTGCATCGGCGCCCAGCGCATCGGTCAACCAGGTTCGAGCAGAGCGAGCGTTGGTCAACGTTTCGATGGTGCCAAAGGTCTTTGACACGATGACGAACAGCGTGGTCTCCGGTTCCAGTCCAATCAGCGCCTCGTGAAGATCGGTGGGGTCGATGTTGGAGACGAAGGTAAAGGTCTTGGCTCGGTCGGAGTACGGGCGCAGCGCCTGGTAGGCCATCGCCGGGCCCAGGTCCGAACCGCCAATGCCGATATTGACCACCGCTGTGATCGGCTTGCCGGTGGCGCCGACCCATCCGCCGTTCCGCACCTCGTTGGCAAATCCAGCCATTTTGTTGAGCACCTGATGCACGTCACCAACCACGTCTTGGCCATCAACCTCGAGCTGGTCCGAACGAGGCCGGCGGAGCGCGGTGTGCAGCACCGATCGGTCCTCGGTTGCGTTGATTCTCTCGCCGCTGAACATTGCGTCGCGGTGCCCGGCAACGCCCGCCGCCTCGGCCACTGCTACCAGCAGTTCCCTGGTCTCGGCGGTGATGCGGTTCTTGGAGAAGTCGACGTAGAGTCCCGCTGCCTCGGTTGACAGCTCGGCCGTCCGGCCGGGGTCCTCATCGAACAGTTGACGGAGGGTGACTGACTGCATTTTGGCGGCGTGATCGGAGAGAGCCTGCCACTGCGGGGTTTGGCTTATCGGCGTAGACATGGGTCTGAGCCTAGACGGCCGCGGGCCGGGCGCTTCGCCCGACCCGCGGAGTTAACGGTGTGCTACGAAGCGGTGGCGATGGCCTCCAAGACGTTTCGCTTCGCGGCGATGTAGGCCGGGATGACCGCCGCAGCCACACCGGCAAGAGCGGCGACCAGGATGGTGAAGATCACCGATTCATAGGGGATGGCGATGTCGCTGATCACGTCATCGGGGATGGCGGAAACAGCGGCCCAGCCGAACAGTACCCCGAGAGCGATGCCGAGCAACGCTCCGAAGAGGCAGATGATCACCGCTTCCCAGCGGACCATGCCACGGATCTGTTGCTGGGTGGTGCCGACGGCCCGGAGGAGACCGATCTCCTGGGTCCGTTCCACCACCGACAACACGATGGTGTTGATCACGCCGATGAACGCAACGAACAACGCAAAGCCGAGCAGGTAGTTGATCAAGCTGATCAACGAGTCGACCTGGCCTTCCTGAGAGTCGATGAATTCCTGGTTGTCCTGGGTGGTGACCGAGGCGAACGTGTCGGTGATGGCCAGCACGTCGGCCTTGACTGCCGCCGGGTCCGCCCCGTCGGCAATCGATGCGCCGACGAATGCATCGTCGGTGAACTCGATGTGACGTTCATAGACCGCAAGGTCGATGACCCATGGTGAGTTCAGGACCGAGTTGTCTTCGAAGATGCCTGAGACCACCAAGTCTTCGGATTCTAAATCGGGGAACTCGACCGAGACGGTGTCGCCAACGCTCAATCCCCGTTCTGTCGCCTCGTCCTGGAACACGAGCACCCCGTTGCCGGCGGCCACACCGTCCACCGAACCGTCGGTGATGCCGAAGTCAATCAGTTCGGTGCCGGTCTCGGCGTTGAACGCCGCGATGTCTTGGACGTCGTCCTCGCCAAGCCGGATCTCGTTGAAACGGAAGCGACTGATCGACGAAAGGCCGTCAACCGACTCCATCTGGTTTGCCAGGTCACTGCTGAATTCGCCGCCAGCCTCGTCGTAGATGAACAGGTCGGCCTGAATGGAACGGTCAAGGGTGCTGGCGAACGATGCTTTTAACGATTCGCCGACAACGCTCACCGTTGACACCAGCGCGATGCCGATGGTCAGCACCGTTGCGGTTGCCGCAGTCCTGACCGGTGAACGGGCGGCGTTTCGCCGTGCAAGGTGACCCTCGACGCTTCCGGCGCCACCGCCGATGCCGGAGCGGCTGCCGCCCCTGAGCTTTGAGGTGAGTATCGATGCGCCGACGATTGCGGACAGCAGGGCAACGCCCATCTTCAGGACGAAACCGAACCAACCGAACAGCGCCCCGATCGAGAAGTTGGACACCTCGACACCCTCTTCGATGTCGGTTTGAAACAGCGAATCCGGGAACCCGTCACCCACGGTGAAGATGATGGTGATCATGGCGAGCCCGAGGGCAAGCATGGCGCCGCCAAGTACCTGTGGCTTCCCGATGACATCGACGACCGGTCCGGCGAACAGCACGCTGAACAGGAACACACCAATGAACATCAAGACCGCGCCAAGCCCGAACTCCAGACCGATGACGACACCGGTTGACAGGTCGACTCCCGCGATTGTGGTTGCCCCGGTCTTTCCAGCAAGACCCAACCCCATAAGCACCGCTCCGGCTGCCAACATGACCGCACCGACGATGACTCGGCCGCTGGCGATTGAGACCGACTTCCGCTCCGGTCGGATGGCCGACATTGGCGATACTCGTGAAGCGCGAATCGCTGGGATGAGTGCGGACACGATGGTGGCAATCACGCCAACCGCCACGGCCACGTAAATGGTCCGCGCCAAAAGCACGGTGTCGGTCTCGGGGAATCCGCCGGACGCCTGGAAGGCCTGCTTTATCAAAAACGCTACGCCACCGCCGGCGAAGATGCCGAGGATCGACCCGATAACGCCAACCAGGACGGCCTCAACCAATACCCAGATTCGGACCTGGCGTCGTGTGGCGCCGATGGCTCGGAGCATGCCGATCTGCTGCAGCCGCTGGGCGACGAGGATGGCAAACGTGTTGTAGATGATGAACAGGCTGACGAACACGGCGATGGCAGCAAACACCAACAGTACGTTCCTCAGGATGCTGATCACCTGCTCGAACTGGGCGGTCTGTTCTTCGATGAGCGCCGCCTGGTCGATCACCTCGGCATCCTCCGGGATGGCCTCGGCGACCGCTGCGATCATGTCCTCGGTGGTCACACCGGAAGCTCGGCTGAGCGAGATCCCATCGACGACACCCTCTTTGTCGTAGAGGGTCTGGGCCGATTCGAAGTCGAACAGGACGAAGTACGCCCCGCCCGTCACCTCAAACTCGACGATGCCCGCAATTTCAAAGTCTCGCTGCCCGTCCGGGGTGTTGAAGGTGAAGACGTCGCCCGCAGATGCGCCGAGCGCTGTGGCGTAACCGCTGTCGATCACGGTCTGTTCGAGTCCCATCGATGGCGAACCTTCGATGAGGGTCAGGCCGCCACCGTCGCCGCCGTCCCATGAGAACGTGATGATTGGCGGGCCCTGAGGTACCACCTCTTCGCCGTTCTCATCGAGCGCAACGAACGGCGTGAAGCTTTCCTCGATGGTGATGTCGGGTCGGGCTTCACCAACCTCGGGTAGCGCTAGAAGCTCGTCGACGAGGGTGTCGGGGATGGTGCGGACGTCTTCGCCGAATTCAAGCTCGGCGACACCAACCCTGGCATCGACCGAGGCGGACGCCTCTTCGAAGATGGAGCCGAAGGTGGACTCGAGACTGTCGGCCAGGATGAACGCTCCGGACACAAAACCGACGCCGGCCAGGATGGCGATGGTGGTCAGAATTAGTCGACCGATGCTGGCCCGAATGCCCCGCAGGGCGAGTTTGATGACGGTCACGATCAGTCACCCAACGAGCGGATCTTGTCGTACACCGCGTCGGTTGTCGGGTTTGCCATCTCGTCAACGATTTGACCGTCGGCAAGGAAGAGGACCTTGTCCGAGTACGAAGCCGATACCGGATCGTGAGTGACCATCACAATGGTCTGTCCAAGCGAGTCGACCGCGGTACGCATGAAGTCCAGGATCTCGGCACCGGTCTTTGAGTCAAGGTTGCCGGTCGGCTCGTCCCCAAAGATGATGTCCGGCCTGCTCGCCAGCGCCCTGGCGACGGCAACACGCTGTTGCTGGCCACCGGACAGCTCGTTCGGGCGGTGCCCCATGCGGTCGGCCAAACCGGTTGCGGTGACCACCTGTTGGAGCCACTCCTGGTCAGGCTTTGAGCCGGCGAGGCTCATCGGGAGGGTGATGTTTTCTTCGGCGTTCAACGTGGGAATGAGGTTGTAGGCCTGGAAGATGAATCCGATCTTGTCTCGACGAAGCTGCGTTAGTTGCTTGTCCGACAGCGACGAGAGCGCAGCGTCGCCAACGTAGGCTTCGCCGCCGGTGAGGCGATCCAGGCCAGCCATGCACTGCATCAGCGTTGACTTTCCGGACCCGGACGGTCCCATGATTGAGGTGAACTTGCCCTTGGGGAACTGCACGGTGACGTCGCGAAGTGCGTGTACCTCAGTGTCACCGGAGCCATAGACCTTCTGCGCACCGATCGAGTGCGCGGCGGCCTCGACCGCAAGTGGAGCTGGAGCGTTGGTCATTGGGATTGCCCTTCCCGGTCACGGCATGCGCCGCGCCATCTGGCCGTGCTGCGAAGGCGCGGCCTTGCTGCTGGATTGTTGCCCTCAACGATTGTTCAAAACGCGCGACGGCGAAATGGGGCCTTCCCCTGATTGTCGTCTCGGGGTATTCCCCGAGGACAACCCTGAGATCAACCAGGTTGCCTACGCACTGCGTTCACATTAGCTATCGCTGAACGGCCGTTGCCAGGACTAACGGCGGTCGTTTGACCAAAGTTCCCGGGACGGAGCTGGAAGAAGTACCAGATCTGGAGCCGCAGCGGCTATGTGAACCAGACGGCGTCGTCCGGAGCGACGCTGAGTCCGTCGTCTGCGCCGCTGCGCAGCACCACCGTTGCGTCGTCCGGCAACGACACCGGCTCTGCACCGAAGTTGACGACACAGGTCATGCCGCTGCCCCGTCGGTAGGCCACCACATCGGGGCCCATGTCGAGGAGCTCAACCGTTTCGTCGTTTGACCCGAGCGTGCGGCGCAGGGCCAGGGCGTCGGTGTAGAGCTGCAGGCTAGAGGTGGGATCTTCGGCCTGCGCGGCAGCGGAGAGCCGTGACCACTCCGGCGGCTGAGGTAGCCATGACGGACCGTCACCGAAGCCGTACGACTGGCCATCGGGCGTCCACGGCAGTGGTACCCGGCAGCCGTCGCGGCCCTTGAAGGTGTGGCCCGATCGCTCCCAGACCGGATCGTCCAGCACCTCTTCTGGGAGATCCCAGACCTCTGGCAGACCCAGCTCCTCTCCCTGATAGATGTAGGCGGAACCGGGAAGGCCGAGCAGCAACATCGCCGCGGCCCGGGCCCGCTTCGCTCCGAGCTCCACGTCGAGCAGATCGGCGGGACCGGTTGCCGGCCATATCCGCCAGTTGGCGTCGTTCGGCAACCCGTAGCGAGTGGCTTCTCGCATCACGTCGTGGTTCGAAAGCACCCATGTCGACGTTGAGCCGACCGCGGCCGCGGCCTGCGACGCTGCGACGATGACGTCTGCGAACGGCTTGGCCTCCCAGCTGGCCTGGAGGAAGTCAAAGTTGAACGACTGGTGATATTCATCCGGTCGCAGATACAGCGGCAGGCGGTCAGGGTCCACCCAGGCTTCGGCCACCATCATTCGATCGCCGTCGTAGGAGTTGAGCACCGCTCGCCAGTCACGGACGATTTCGTGGATGCCGTCGCGGTCCCAGAACGGATGGTCGGCAACCTTGGACGACTCCAGAATGGCCGACGTCTTGGTGCCGACATTGGGGAACGCCGGGTCCTTGACGAGGCCGTGGGCCACGTCGATCCGGAATCCGTCGATGCCCCGATCGAGCCAGAACCGCAGGATGTCCTCGAACTCTGCTCGAACCTCGGGGTTCTCCCAGTTGAGGTCGGGTTGTTCCGGGGCGAACAGGTGGAGGTACCACTGGCCGTCGGCCAGCCGGGACCATGCCGGTCCACCAAAAACACTGGCCCAGTCGTTTGGCGGTTCGGCGCCGTCGGGGCCGGTGCCGTCCATGATGTGATACCGACTGCGGGACGGGTCGCCGGGGGCAGCGGCGATGGCCTCCTGGAACCAAACGTGCTGCTCCGAGGTGTGGTTGGGGACGAGGTCCGCAATGACCTTGATGTCATGCTGGTGCGCTTCGGCGATGAGGGCCTCCGCATCTTGCAGCGATCCGTAGCGAGGTTCGATCTGGCGGTAGTCGGAAACGTCGTAGCCGCCATCGGCTAGCGGCGACTGGTACCACGGGTTGATCCAGATGGCGTCAACGCCAAGCTTCTGCAGGTACGGCAACCGTGACCGCAGGCCTTTGATGTCACCGGTGCCGTCACCGTTGCCGTCGGCAAAGGAACGGACGTAGACCTGATAAACGACGCCTCGACGCCACCACGGTGGGGTGGTTGAGGTGTTCTTGGAACCGTTTTGGTGTGTAGCAGTCATTGCTAGAAACGCTATCGGTCGCCGTCCAGGTTGGTGAGTCGAGATGGCACACTGGTCAGGTGCCAGAGGGCGACACCATCCACCGAACCGCCGCTCGCTTACGCCCGGCTCTGGAGGGCAAGACCGTCGCTTCGTTCACCGGCGCACGGTTGGTGCAGTCCGGCCCCGCATCCGGCACGGTCATCGACGGGGTCGAGGCCAAGGGCAAGTACCTCCTTGTGCACTTCGGCGATGGTACGACGCTGGAGACACACATGAAGATGTCCGGCAGCTGGCATCTGTACAGGGTCGGGGAACGGTGGCGACGTTCCGCGTCGGCGGCTCGAGCCGTCATCGAGACCGAGGAGGGGTGGGTGGCGGTCTGCTTTTCCGCTCCCCATGTGACGCTGGTGGCCTCGTGGTCGGGCCCGGACCACCTCGGCCCCGACCTGTGTTCCCCAACGCCAGACCTCGCGGCGGCTGTCGAGCGGTTCACGCTGACCGATGCTGCAACGCCATTGGCGGTGGCGCTGCTCGACCAGCGGATCTGCTGTGGCGTTGGCAACGTGTACAAGAGTGAGGTGATGTTCGCCTGCAGGCTGCACCCGCTGACCCCGGTTGGCGCCATCGATGTGACAGCGCGGCGGGATCTGGTCACGACCGCCCACACCATGCTGCGGCAGAATCTTGAGAGTGGGCCCCGCTCCACCGTTGTTGTGGACGGCAAGAAGGGTCTCGCCGTCTACGGCCGCAAGGGGCTGCCGTGCGTTGTGTGCGGCGACACGGTCCGGCGAGCCACTCACGGGGAACACGCCCGGAGCACCTACTGGTGTGATCGCTGCCAGCAGGACCCAAATGACAGCGGCGTAATTTCTGCGTCGCCCGACCAATCCTGAAGGCGTACCGGTGGCCAGAGCCGCCAAATTTGGCGGGTCACAGGCCCGCTGGAGGTGCCGTGTAGGGTCCGGACCCTATTGTCGCCGCCGAGCCGCTATGAGTTACTTGACCCACGCAAAGATGGGCAGAAGGGCTATCTCCCCATCGAGACGCAAACCGGGTCAGTCCGGTAATCCGGTCATCGCCGCCCCCCGGGGGGGGGCGGTGACCCCCCACCACCCCCAAACGGGGGCCGGCGGTTAAACGGGTACACCCCCCCCGGGGGGTGGGCTGCGATGACCGAACTGCGTTTTGGGGCGGTGTCAATTGCGGGTCTCATCGCCTGCTGTCGTGCGGGTTGGGTAAGCTGAGACCACAATCTGCCGACTAGGGAGGCAGGATCGCAGCCGACCGCTGCGGAAACTACCGGCCGCTTGGCCATAAGGGACTCCAAGCGCTATGACTTTAAGCGCTCTGACTCCAAATGCTCCGACTCCGAAAGAAATGAACTGTCGGTCCTGCGGGACATCGTTGGCTGCCAACGCACGGTTCTGCTCCAACTGTGGGGCCTCTCAGGCGAGCGCCGAAGAAGAGCGCCGGATCGTCACCGCCCTGTTCGCAGACATCGTCGGGTTCACCGCGCTGGCAGAACATCGTGACCCGGAAGAGGTGAAGCACCTCGTCGACCGGGCTTTCGCCCTTCTGGCGGAAAACGTGACCGACTTCGGCGGCGTGGTCGACAAGATCGTCGGCGACGAAATTGTGGCGCTGTTCGGCGCACCGGTCGCTCATTCCGATGATGCGGAGCGTGCGGTCCGAGCCGGGCTCCGTATGCAGGCAACCATGCAGCAGCTCCTTCAGGACTTCGGGCCCGCGGTAGCCATCCGGGTTGGCATCAACACCGGCGAGGTGCTGGTCGGCAGCACGACAGCCGGTGGCGACTACACCGCCATGGGCGACGTGATGAACTCGGCCTCTCGGCTACAGGAACTGGCCGACGCCGGCCAGGTGCTCGTCGGCGAAACGACCATGGCTGCGACCGGTGACGCCATCAAGTACAAAGCGGCCGGTCGCTTGCCTGCCCGCGGTCGTGAAGATCCGCTCGATGCCTGGGTTGCCGTTGAAACCACGCGGCCCCCGGGCCTTCGGCGCCGCAAAGCGGAAGTATTTGTCGGTCGTGAACCGGAGCTCGCGTTCCTTCAGGCCCAGGCCTCCATGGCCACCGACCTCGACACCGCGCAGCTCAGCATCGTCCTCGGCGAGGCCGGCATGGGCAAGACCCGGCTCATCCAGGAAGTGTCAGACAGGCTCTCCGCCAGGATTGACGTGTCCATCCTGGAAGGACGTTGCGTTGCCTACGGCGAGGCCAACGTGTGGTGGCCGATCGGCGAGGTGCTCCGCCAGCTGTACGGCCTGCAGCCGGACATGGCAAAGCTCGAAGCGGAGACGATTGTTCGTTCCGCACTGAACGAGCGCTTCGGCCAGGGCAACCCCGAGAACGCCAGGATGCTCACCGCGCTCATGCACACGCTGGGCTATGACACCGCGCTGCGCGGTGGGGAGCGGAACCGGAACCGGTCCGAGGTGATGCTTGCCGTCACCCAGGTCATGGAGTTCGAGCTGCGGCAGCGAGCGGTCATCATGGTGCTGACCGACATGCACTGGGCCGCCGGGGCGGTCTGGGTGCTGCTCGACCATCTGCTCACCGAGCTGGCCAGGATGCCGCTGTTCCTGATGATCTCAACCCAGTCGGTCGACGAGAGCGAGATCTTCGCAGGGCGCCACGGCGTCTCGATGGTTCGCCTTGGCCCGCTGCAGACCGAGGACTCAAAACGTCTTCTGCAAGAGGTCGGCTCAGAACTGTCCGACGAGGATGCGGCGGAGCTGGTCGTGCGCAGCGGCGGCAACCCGTATTTCCTGGAGGAGCTCGCCGGTTTCGTGGCTTCCGGCGCCGGGCCGTCGCTCACCGTTTCCGGTCGGTCGGCAACCGAGACCGGTGCCGATCTCGACGAGTTGCCGGACACGCTTCGGGGCATCGTCGCGGCCCGGCTCGATGCGCTTGAGCCGAACCAGCGGGCCCTGATCGAGGATGCTTCGGTGTTGGGCCGCAGCGGCTCGGTGAACGGGCTGGCATCGCTGGCGCGTGAGGTGCGAGGGGCCGAAAGCATCGACGGAGCGCTGGCCAGCCTGGTGGCCCAAGACCTGCTGTCGGTCAACGGCTCACGCTATGAGTTTCAGTCCGACCTGGTCCGAGACGTCGCCTACGGCACCCTGACCAAAACCGTCCGAGCCCAACGCCATGCCGGCATCGCCCGGTTTCTCGAAGAGGCCCAGACCGGTCGGATCAGGAACTCTGTGGTCGTGGCAATCGCTGAGAACTATCGGGCGGCCGCCCAGCTGGCGTCCGAGGTATCACTCGTCCCCAACGTCGACCGGTCCGAGCTGTTGACCAAAGCACTGGGCTGGCTCGACCAGGCTGGCTACCGCGCTCTGGCGGTCGGAGAATCGGTCCAGGCCGAGCGTTGGTTCGACTACGGCGTTGACCTTGCCGAAGACAACGAGGCCCTGGCCGGCTTCCTATTCGGCCGTGCAAAGGCCCGCTGCGAAATCAGAGACGTCGTTGGTTCTCGCGCCGACCTCGACCGACTTGAGCCGCTCGTCGTTCAAGACCAGGTCATGGCGGCCAGAGCGCTCGTGGTGCGCGGTGATGTTGACCGAAAGGCCGGCGACCTCGACCGGGCGGCCGGAGAACTACGCGAGGCCGCCGACCGGCTGGCCGTGCTCGGCGTTCCCGCCGATCAAGCGCTGGCGCTGCGGTTGCTCGGCCTCACCGAGATGGATCGGTCCGACGACTCGCTCGCCACTCAGGCTCTGCTGTCGTCTCGGACCGTTGCGGCAAAGACCGGTGACCGCCGAAGTGAAGCCTGGGCTCTGCAGAGCTTGGCGTGGCATGCGTTCGTGCGGGGTCAGGTCGGTTCGGCCAGCGGCCTGGTCGGCCAGGCGATCGAAATTTTCGCAGAGCTCGGAGACCGTTCCGGACTTGCGTGGGCCCGAGGCGTGCAAGCCTGGGTTGCGTTCCACAAAGGCGAGTGGGATACCGCCCGAGAGCTGGTGGCAGCGGTGCTACCGGAAGCTCGTCGCCAGGGCGACCCCTTTGCCGAGTCGATCATGTTGAACCTCGGCGCCTCGTTGTCGCTGTGGTCGGGTCGGGCCCGAGAGGCCCAGGAAATGGCCAAACGGGCACAGGTCGTCGGGGAACGCACCGATGACAACGGCGTTGTCGTGCAATCGATGGCACTCGAAGGCCGTGCGCTGGTCTCGCTCGGCCGGATAGCGGACGGCACCGAACTACTCGAACGAGCCTTCGTCACCGCAGACCGTCTCGGCGACCGTGATTCACGCCGGACCGCCATCATCTCGAACTGTGCGTCGGCTGCGAGGCTCGGCGAGCCGGAGCGGGCGATCCGGTGGGCGGCCCGCTTCGACGGCATCCACGATGATCCAACGAGCGTTGGCGAGGCGGACCTCACCGTTTCGCTCGCACTCGCAATGCTGCAGCGCGGCGCTGTCGATGAAGCCGAAAGCCAGCTCAGCTGGGCCGACTCCGGCACCGGCAACCGAGGTGGCCACTACGAGCAGGCCGTGGCCGCGCTGATCGCTGTGATCCAAGGTCGGCCGGAAGATGTTGAGCGGCGGGTGCAAAGCGTGCTTACCGGCACCTCCACCTACCTTGACCGCACGCTGGCGCTGACGGCCAGGGCGGCAGGTCGACGCCGGCGCGGTGACGACATCGGCTGCGAGGAAGCGCTGTCAGCGGCACGAGCCGAGCTTGAAGAGACCGACGACCAGACCAGCAGGCTGCTACTGGACCTGGTGGCGGCCATGTGTGGCTTTGGCGAGGTTGACGTTGCCGAGCAGCAGATGGCAGGCAGCGGGCTTGACCCCGCCGGGTGGCGGACCGTGTGGCAACTGGCGACGACGACATCGCCCGCAGACCTGTAGCTCGCCTGCACGCTGCTCAAGCGGCAACGACTTGCCACCGCAGAGCACCGGAACCACACTGGCCCGGTGATCGACCAGGACCTACTTTGCCCCTCCGCATCGACCGGCACGGTGTTGCTCACCAACGTGCTCTCCCGCACCAGACGCAGCCTTGACGGGACCTGGCGGGCGATCATCGACCCCTATGACTGGGGGTACGTCGACATTCTCAACAACCGCAACTCCCGGGGCTTCCAGCGAGACTTCACCCCGAGGTCACCCTCCGACCGAGTCGAATATGACTTCGACACCTCGATGGAGTTGGCGGTTCCGGGAGACTGGAACACCCAGGACCCGAGCCTGCTCTACTACGAAGGCACGGTCTGGTACCGCACCATCTTCAACGTGGACGCCGACGAGGACGGTCGGACCTTCCTGAACTTCGGGGCGGCGTGCCACACGACACGGGTCTTTCTGGACGGCCGGGAGCTGTGCACCCATGTCGGCGGGTACGGGCAGTTTGCCACCGAGGTGACAGGACTGGTGGGGCCAGGCGAGCACTCGCTGGTGGTGCAGGTGAACAATCGGCGGGAGGCAACCCGGATTCCCGCCATGCGTTCGGACTGGTGGAACTTCGGTGGCATCACCCGCAGCGTTGATCTGATCTCCGTGCCGGACACCTTCCTGCGGGACGCGTGGTTGACGATGGGCCCCGATGGTCGATTGATCGGTGGGGCCACCGTCGACGGACCGGGCGCAGCCGAGTCGCCATCGCTGACTGTCGAGCTTGTCGACCAGAACATCTCTGTAGCGATGGACCCGGTTGACGAGGGCCCGGTCGACGACGAGACAGCTCCGGTGCGCTACACGGTTGGTTTCGAGGCTGATGTTGAGCGTTGGGCTCCCGGTCGGCCGGTGCTGCACAAGGTGCGGTGGCGGTGCGGGGCCGACGAGATCATCGATGATGTCGGCTTCCGAACGATCACCACCGAGGGCAACCGCATCTTCGTCAACGGCGAGGAGACCTTCCTCAAAGGCATCGCCATTCACGGCGAAGGCCCAAGCGGCGGCCGCCGAGCCCACGGCCCCGCCGACGCCGAAACGCTACTTGAATGGGCGGCCGACCTCGGCGCCAACTTCGTTCGACTCGGTCACTACCAGCACGACGAACACATGGTGAGAGAGGCAGACCGACGAGGACTGCTGGCGTGGGTCGAGCTTCCGGTCTACTGGGCCATTGCCTACGAGAATGAGGACGTGCTGGCCAACGCCCTGGCCCAGGCTGATGAGTTGGTCGTTCGTGACCGAAGCCGCGTCTCGATCGGTCTGTGGTCGGTTGCCAACGAGACCCTGCCCGGCGACGGCCGTATCGAGTTTCTGACGTCGCTGGTGGACCGGGTGCGCTCACTCGACCACTCACGGCTGACCACCGCCGCGCTGATCACGCTTCCGACCGGAGAACTCGAGTTCGACGTTGACGATCCGCTTGGCGAGGCCATCGACGTGGTGGCGATCAACCAGTACCTCGGCTGGTACTACGGCGATAGAGAAGACATTCCGAACGCCCGGTTCTCAACGCCCTACGGCAAGCCGATCATCTTCAGCGAACTCGGGGCCGGCGCAAAGTTCGGCAAACACGGTGACGAGGACGAGATCTGGACCGAAGAGTTTCAGGCCGCCGTCTACCGAGCGCAGTTGGACATGGTGAGCAAGCAGCCGGATTGCGTTGGGCTGTCGCCGTGGATTCTCAAGGACTTCCGGACCCCGGTTCGGGTCCTGCCCGGCATCCAGGACGGCTACAACCGCAAGGGCCTGGTCTCAGAGGAAGGCGAGCGCAAGCTTGCCTTCGACGTTGTGCGTGAGGTCTACGACTCGCTCGACTGACCGGGCTGACGTGGTCAGCCTGGGGCGGGGATGATCAGTTCCTGGCCGGGCTGAATGGAATTGACGTCGGTAATGCCATTGGCCTGAGAAATAGCGTCGGTGGTGACGCTGAACTGCTCGGCGATGACCGACAGCGTGTCACCGGCCTGCACTACGTAGGTGGTGCCGGTTGCGGCCGGAGGAATGGTCTCGGCAACGGTGGTCGGAACGGTGGCGGTGGTCGGCGGTGGTACTACGACCGCTTCCTGGCTGACAACTTGCACCCCCGCAGCTTCGGGTTCACCCTCGGCCGGGAGCACTTCGCCAATGCTCTCCGGGGCAGACCGGCCACAGCCGACGAGGGCGAGTGACAGCGCCAGCGCGCCGAATGCACCAGACAGCAACGGGCGACCTGTCAATCGACCTTGCAATCGACCTGGCAGCCTTGCTGGCAATCGTGGCCCCGGTCGGCTCGACCGACCGGACTCCTGGGTTGTCGACCACTTGGTCAACCGCATTGGTACCTCCGCGTTCCTCCATGAGTATGGCCCACGAAACAGCAACAAAGGGGGAGGCTCAACGCTTCCGCTTCCGTCGCTTTTGCGGCTTCTTCCTGCTCCGGCTGTTCGGCCGTTCGGCATCTCGACGCCGCTCGGCATCGGCCCGGTCTCGGGACTCCGAGCGCCTGGCGTACTCCTCCAGTTGGGTTTCCTGAAGGTCCAACTCGGCCATCAGGTCCCGCCAGTGCTCCAACCGCCGTTCGGGAATGAGACCCTCGGCGGCGGCGGCCTGCACCGCGCAACCCGGCTCGTTGACGTGCTCACAGTCGGCAAAGCGGCAGTGGGGCACCGCACCGCTTATCTCCGGAAAGGTCTTTGCCATGCCCTCGTACGCCTGCCAGAGGCCGATCTCACGGATGCCGGGGGTGTCGATGATGAACCCGCCATTTGGAATGGGGATGAGATCCCTGGTGACGGTGGTATGGCGGCCACGGCGGTCGGCGGCCCGGACCTCGCCGGTCCGCTGCACGACGCCGTCGGTCAACTCGTTGACGAGGGTGGATTTGCCGATGCCGCTCAATCCCATGAGAGCGACGGTGCGGTTGCCGCTGACCCGCTCGGCGATGGTGTCGATGCCCTGGCCATCAACGGTGGACACCGCGATCACCGCGACGCCCGGGGCGATGGCGGAGACCTCAGCGATGGCCTCGGACGGGTCGTCAACCTGGTCTGCCTTCGTCAGCACGACGATGGGCTCGGCCCCGCTCTCCCAGGACACGACGAGCTGGCGTTCGATCCGCCGCAGGTTGATGTCCAGGTCCAATCCCTGCATGACAAAGACGTCGTCAACGTTTGACGCCAAAACCTGTGGCTCGGGGATGCGGCCTGCCGCCCGTCGAGTTAGCGCGGAGCGGCGAGGGGCGATTGCCACCAGGCTCGGTCCGTCCTCGGGATCCTCGGCGACGATGACATAGTCACCGGTCGCGGGCACCAGATCGCTGTCCATCCTGGTCGAGCCGGAGGCTGCCAGGACGGCATCGCCACCGGTGAACACCAGGCTGAAACCGCGGCTGACTCTGGCAATCCGACCGCGGGTTGGTTCGCCGTCTTCCGGTAGGTGTTCTGCCGACCATTGCTCAAGCTCATCATCCCACCCGAGCGCATCGAGGTTTGGAGTCAGTTGAGCGAGGTCGTCAATCATGGGAGATCAGCTCGTTCTGGAAGGGAGGGGAGTGGGGGCGTCGCCACCGATGTTCAACGAGTTGGAGATGAACTCCAACTGCAGCCACAGCAGGTTTTCCGCAACGGCTTCTTGGGGGGTCATGTGGGTCACGCCGGACAGCGGGAGTACCTGGTGGGCCGCTGCGGCCCCGAGCAGCGCGGTGCTG
The DNA here is from genome assembly GCA_964609665.1 of uncultured Acidimicrobiaceae bacterium. Lineage (GTDB taxonomy): Bacteria > Actinomycetota > Acidimicrobiia > Acidimicrobiales > SZUA-35 > JAHELU01. The sequence goes on along the minus strand of CAZSTV010000101.1, from coordinate 4,001 downwards.
AACCGCAGGGTGTGGGCGGCCACCACGTTGTCGTCGGCCAACCCGTGAATGAGCAGCAACGGCCGTTCGAGATCTGCTGCCTCGTTCGTAAGGTCGGTGGTGTCGTAGTGGCGGGGATACATGTCCGGCCGCCCCAGATAACGCTCGGTGTAGTGAGTGTCGTACAGCCGCCAGTCGGTGACCGGAGCTCCGGCCACGGCGGCATGGAAGCGGTCCGGTCGGCGCAGGGCGGCCAGCGCCGCGAGGTAGCCACCGAACGACCAACCCCGGATGGCAACCCGGGTCAGGTCGAGCACGCCGAACTCGTCGGCCGCGGCGTCGAGCGCCGCCACCTGGTCTTCGAGGACGGACGTGGCGAGGTCACCCCATACCTGACGTTCCCATTCGGGCCCTCGCCCCGGCGTTCCCCGACCGTCGGTGACCAGGACGGCGAAACCCTGTTCGGCAAACCACTGCGAGACAAGGTGAGCGGTCTGGGTTTTGAGAACCCGCTGAGCGTGGGGGCCGCCGTAGGGGTCGAGCAGTACGGGAAGCGACGATTCACCGTCGAAGTTGGACGGGAGAAAAAGCGCGGACTCCAGCCGGTCCGCGCCGAGCTGACAAAAGAGCGGCCTGGCGGTGATCGGCGGCCGGTCCGAGAAATCTTCGACGAAGCCCAATGGAGCGCCGAGCCCCTGCGGTGGGGCATCATCGCCCGCACCGAACAGCAGCGGGCGGATGGCCACCTCGATGCCGTCGGTCGTCGGCCTGGCGCTCGTGACTCCCATCAGCACCCGGGCTCCCACCTGGGTTGCGGTGTAGGTGCCGAAGTCATCGTCGCCATCGTCATTGCTGCCAGCGTCGGTGTTGCCGCCGTCGGCACCCGCATCATGAGAATCTGCGTCATCTGTGTCTTCGGTGCTCAGCAGCTTGCCGATCACGGCGGTGTGTACCCCGGGGTTTGTGGTCAACCGCTTGGCGGCGTGGTCGCCGAACAGGTCGACGAGGTACAGGTGGATCTCGGTCGGCTCGGTCCAGGCGGTGACAACCGCTCGCCGTCCAACGACTCCCACGATGGACTTCACATGGATGGTCTCGTCGCTGATGGGCGTGCCATCCAACATGAGGGCTCGGCGACCAGGCTTTGCCGCGCCGGTGGCGGGCACCCCGGGGGCCCTGCTTTCGCCGGCGAGGTCTTCGATGGTGAGCAGACCGGCCTCGCACACCGTCGGCGAGCTGGGAATCAGCTCCACCCAGATGTCATCGGTGATTGTCCGCCTGTTCGTCAGCGCCAGAGACTCCGGGTCCACCGCTGCGATGGACACCTCGCGCTGGTCACGGGTCTGGCGGACGACCAGGGGGTCATGGCCTGTCTGCCAGACCACGTTTGCCAGGTACTCAAAGCGTTCACCGTCATCCCAGGTGATGTTGCGGCTTGTGCCGTCGAGGTTGAACAGCAACAGGTCGACCAGGGCGTTTGCCGCGCCAGCCGCCGGGTAGCGAATCTCGTTTGGCTCCCGGCCGGGGTGGGCCGGATCGGCGATCCACCAGGTGGGGACCGGAGCGTCATCCACTCGGGTAACGATGAGCTGGTCTCCCGACGGACTCCACCAGAAACCACGGCTGCGCTGCATTTCCTCTGCAGCGATGAACTCGGCCCGGCCGAAGCTGACGGTGGGCAGTGTTGAGGAGGTGAGGGCACGATCGGACCCGTCGCCAAGGTCGAGCAGCCGCAAATTGTTGCCAGAGACGTAGGCGATATGAGAGCCATCCGGACTGAGCCGAGGGTCAAAGACGTCGTCTGCAGCATCGGGAGCCGACACGTCCCCGGTTGCGATGTCAACCACGAAGAGCGACCCGGCAAGGCTGAAACAGGCCGTGGTGCCGTCCCGGTTCACGGTGTAGGAGACGATGCCGGACGCGGACTCCCTTGCCCGTTCCCGTCGAGCCAACTCGGCGGCCGGCAGTTCGTCCCCGGCGGTGGTAAGCGTCGCCGGGTCGACCAGGATCTGTTCGGTGCGGCTGTCGGCGTCGAACCGCCACAGGCAGAGCACCGGATCATCACCGGTCTTGGAACGCAGGAACAGCACCTGGTCGCCCGAGACCATGGTCAGGTTCCGGGGCAGCCCCACGGAGAATCGCCTGGTCTTGGCGTAGATCTTTGGAAACGTCTTCGCCCCGCCGGTGGGCGTTGGCCCCGCATCTGATCGATTCACTAAAGGAACCGTAGCCATCCTGAGCCTCCCCTCAGCGCCTGGCTACGCCGAAATCGGAAAGACCGCGCCCCAAGCTCAGCTTGAGGAGGTTTCCGTCGGTCACAGCGGCAGGGTCGAGGTGGATACCGAACAGTGCTTCGTTGTCATAAGTCATGAGTGTCACGTTGAAGGCCGTGCCAGCCACCGGGCCGACGGGGTACAGGCGCTCGACCGACTGGCCGGCCAGCCATGTCGGCATCGGCGGCCCGGGAATGTTGCTGGTGGCAAAGTCAACCTTTGCCGCCTGGTCAACTGCCAGCGACGCGGCGATGCTGGATGGCACAAGACCGCCGATTGCGCTGATGACGTTGAGCGCCTCGCCCTTCTCCCGCAGCTCGCTGCGACGTTTCCACACTTCGGCTCGGACAATCTCCAACCGTTCCTCGGCGGTTGCCGACGAGCCGGGGAGGGTGATCGCCACCGGAATGAAGGCGTTGTCTCCGGCGCCGCCCACATCATCCTCGGGAGACGAGGTTTGGGTGCTGACCACGACGGTTGCGGTGATCGATGGCAGTTCGACGCCGATTTCGTGGTGGAAGTTGACCGCAGCCTGCGCACAGGCGGCCACGAACAGGTCGTTGATTGTCACGCCGAGGGCCTCCGCACGGTCCCGCATGGACTGCACCGGGGCGGCGTGGAACTCTAGGCGACGGTTGCGGGAGCGGGTTGCCCACAGTGGTGAGCCGCCGGTCTTTGGTAGCTGGTCACCGACCGTTCTGGCCGACGTGACCGCCTCTGCCCCGGCCTCGACCAGCTTCTTGGGGTCCGGTAGGCCCTGGGCCGCGCTCTGGAGCCAGCCGAACAAGCGCTCCGGGGTTGATTTGTCGTCTTCGTCGCCGGCAGGGCCGGTATTCGCCGTGTCCGAGCCGCCTGAAGCATCGGTGTTGAAGATCTCTTCCAGATCAACGGTGTCCGGCGGCGCCGCACCTTCCTCGAAGTCGAGCAGCGTCGCGGCCAGGCGCAACAGGCCAATGCCGTCCGAGATTGAATGATGCACCTTGCCGAGCAGCGCGGCCCGACCCTTCGCAAGACCCGTGACCAACTGAAACTGCCACAGGGGTCGTGCCAGATCGAACGGGTCGTTGATGAACTGGGCGGCAACCCGCCGCAGCTCGGCGTCCGTGGCGGTCCGGCCGGAGCCGATCCTGGTCACCCGGAAGTGATGGTCGAGCTCGAATTGCGTATCGGTGACCCACGACGGCTTCCCGAACCCCAGGCCGGGCCCTCCCACCGCGGGGCTCACCACCCGCTGCCGCAGCCGTTCCACCGCCGCAACCGTTGCTGCAACACCGTTTCGAAGCCGTTCCGGGTCCGGTTTGGCGTCCAGAATGGCAACCAATCCCATGGTCGTCGCCAGGTTCGGGTCACGGCCAAGCGACCACAGCAACGACTCGGTGTCGGACAGTGGCTGACCCATGTGGTGTGTCCCTTCAAGCTCCAGGTCTTGCTTTGTAGCTGATTGGTGCACTATTAATGCCCCAGCTAACAAAGCGTGACTCGTTTGCGACTTGTTTCAATACTCAGCCACCAACGTCTCGATGGCAACCGGGACGTTTAGCGATCTGCGGTTTCAGGAACCCCTAACGGTTTGGATCGTCGGCGCCGATACAATAACTGCTCGTAAGGGTCCGGATCGCTGGACCGGGAGATTACCGCAGGACACTGCAAGGAGTTCAAGAAATGTCAGACGTCAAGGTCTGGATCGATCAGGATCTGTGCACTGGTGACGGCCTCTGCGCCGAAATTGCCCCGGACGTGTTCTTCGGT